>NZ_MQWD01000001.1:3761984-3965690 GCF_002283365.1 Rubrivirga marina
CGAGCGCGTCGTGCTCGCCTCCCGCGCCACCCCGCCCGCGTCCTCGAACGACGCCCCCGACGCCTAACCCCTGCCCGCCATGGCCTCCCCCAAGAAAGCGGCCCTCGGGAAGGGTCTCAGCGCCCTCCTCCCCTCCCAGCCCGACGCGCCCGGCGACGAGACCGGCTCGCGCACGCGGCTCTACAACTTCGAAGAGCGCCGTCGCCTCGCGGGCCGCGTGGCCGACCTCGACATCGAGGCGATCCGCCCCAATCCCTACCAGCCGCGGACGGACTTCGACGAGGGCGCGCTCGACGAGCTCGCCGCGTCGGTCCAGCAGCTCGGCATCATCCAGCCGCTCACGGTCCGCGCCCTCGGCGACGGCCGCTACGAGCTCATCTCGGGCGAGCGCCGGCTCCGGGCCAGCCGCCGCGCCGGGCTCAAGCGCGTCCCGGCCTACGTCCGCGAGGCGGACACCGAGGCGATGCTGGAGATGGCAATCGTCGAGAACGTCCAGCGTGAGGACCTCAATCCGGTCGAGGTCGCTCTCGGCTACCAGCGCCTGATGGAGGAGGTCGGGCTGACGCAGGAGGAGGTGGCTGAGAAGGTCGGCAAGAGCCGGCCGACGATCGCCAACACGCTCCGGCTCCTCCGGCTCCCGCCGCGCGTCCAGGCGTCGCTCCGCGAGGGGGCCCTGTCGTCCGGCCACGCCCGCGCGCTCGTCGGCGTCGACGACGAGAAGGCGATGCTGGACCTCCACCGCGCGATCCTCGACGACGATCTCTCGGTCCGCGAGGTCGAGACGCGTGCGAAGCGGCTCCGCGAGGGGGATAAGCCGACGGCCAAGCCGGGCAAGACCGAGAAGCCCGCCTCGGAGGACCCGCTCGCGCCGCGCGACCGGCTCCAGATCGAGGCGATGCAGGACAAGCTCCGCGAGCACGTCGCCAGCCGCGTCCAGGTCAAGCACCGCGCGAGCGATGGCGGCGGGACGATCGAGATCTCGTACTACTCCGTCGACGACCTCGAGCGCGTCGTGACCCGCCTCTTGGAGTCGTAGCAGGGGTGCGCTCGCTTTTCGCGGCCGCCCTCGCCCTCGGGCTGGCGGCGGCGCCGACGGCCCAGGTCGTCGACTCCCTCGCCGCGCCCACCGAGGCGGCCGTACTGGACTCGCTCAGCGGCCGGACGCCCCGCGGCGCCGTTACGCGCGCCCTCGTCATCCCGGGGCTCGGCCAGCTCTACAACCGCCAGCCGGTCAAGGCGCCCGTCGCGACGGCCCTCGTCGTCGGCGCCGTCGTCTACTTCGTGGACCGCCAGCGGCAGTACATCCTCTACCGCCGCGCCACGGCGTACGCGGGCTGCCTCGAGGTCCCGGGCGACCCGGAGACGACGCCCGACCGGATCGAGATCTGCGCGGAGCCGCTCGACGAGTACGGCGACGAGTACGAGGTCGCCAGGGAGCGGGTCGCGACGCCGACCTTCTCGACGCTCAGCTCGGTCCGCAGCCGAGCGCGGGGTCAGCGCGACATCGGAGGCGTGGTGGTGCTCGCGGCCTATGCCCTCCAAGCGCTCGACGCCTACGTCTCCGCGGAGCTGGCCGACTTCGACGTCAGTGAGGACCTCAGCCTCCGCGTGGACCCAACGCCGGACGGTCCCGCGCTCGGCCTCCGCATTCGGCTCTGAGTTTATCCGGAGTCCAGGGAGGCCGATACCGGGACGAAAGCCGGTCGTCCCATGCGCCTCGTCGTCCTCATCGCCCTCCTCTCCCCCGTCGCGTTCGGGCAGTCCGCCCCCGCGAGCGCGCCCGACACGACGGTGGCGGATACAGCGACCGTGGCCTTCCTCCGCCTCGACCGCGTCGCGGACACCCTCGCCGCCGTCCGCGCCGAGCGCGAGCGAATCGAACGAGAGCAGGCCGAGCGGCAGCGTGAGGAGATCGCTGCCGACGTCGCGCGCGCCCAGGCCCAGCTTCCCCACACCGAAGCGCTCGGGACCACAGGCGCCGCGGTGGTCCTCCCGGGAAGTTGGACCGGCCCCGTCACAGTCGCGGAGGGCGAGCTCCCCGACTACGCCCTGTACACGGCGCGGAACGTCAACCCCGCCAGCCCGCTCGAAGGCGCCGTCCTGCGCGTCGAGCGCGTGACGGGCCTCAACGCCCTCTACCGCGAACGGTGGTCGAAGGGCCAGACGACATACGGGTACCACGGCGCGTCGCCCGTCGGGCCGATAGCGGTGCCGGAGGGGCTGGGCCTGGAGGTCTCCGGACCGGGGACGGGCGGCGCCGTCGCGTTCACCCAGCGCGGCGCGACGCTGTGGGCCGTCGCCGTCGAAGCGCCGGCCGGCACCTGGGCGACGCACCGGGCCGACGTCCTGGCGATCCTGGCGAGCGTCCGCCTCCCCTGACGCCGAAGCCGAGGCGGGCAGGGTCCAACGAAAACGGGGCGTGCCGCGGTGGCACGCCCCGTCGCGTTCGGGCGCCGGTCGGGGGCTAGTTGGAGCAGATCGAGCGGAGGATCCGCCGGCGCTCGTCGAGGGTGTCGAGCCAGCGGTGCTCCCCGACCTCGGAGTCCCCAAGGAAGTAGTCCCAGCGGTCGACCGTGTCCTCGTTGAGGACGACCGGCGTGGTCATCGTGGCCGTCCGCTTGAGGAGCGGCTGGAGGCCCATCTGGTGGACGAACGTGATGCGGCAGTCCTCGCCCTCGACGCGACGGACGGAGAGCCAGTTGTCGCCGCAGACGTGGCAGGTGAAGAAGCGAGCCTCGTGCTCGTCGGTCATGAAGTCGAGGTCGTCGGTCTCGTCGGCATCGAGGTCCATCGGGAGCATCGAGTACGAGCCGCAGGCCTTGCACTGGAGGCGATCCATAAGGGGCGGGAGATTCTGTCGGAGGATAACGGATGACGTGGGATCGTCGCACCTTACCTCCCCGTCTTCACCCCCGATTGTCGCCGTCTCCGTGGCCCGTCCCACTCGCATTTCCCCCTATCTCGCCGAGCTCCTGGCCGCCCCCCCCACGGAGCCCATACCGATGGGCCGCCGGCTCCGTGTGGCGTCGTACAACATCCACCGCTGGGCCGGCGTCCGCGGGGGACGCCAGTACGAGCCAGAGCGGGCGTCCGCCGTGGTCAACGAACTCGACGCTGACGTGCTCGCGCTCCAGGAGGTCCTCCGGCCCTTCAACGGCGACGATCCCCTCCGGCAGCTCGCTCAAGACCTGGGCTTCCACCTCGCGTTCGTCGTCACTCGGCTCCACAAACGGGGCGAGCTCGGGAACGCCGTCCTGTCACGGTGGCCCCTCTCTGGGGCTCTGACCATCGACCTTTCGTTCGGTCGGCTGGAGCGGCGTGCGGCCCTCGCCGTCCGAGTCGGCGATGAGGAGCAGAGCCTGCAGGTGGCCGCGACCCACCTCGCCCTCGTCGACCGGACCCGCGCGCGTCAGGTCCGCCACCTCCTCGACCACCCGCACCTCGTCGACGGTCCGGCCGTCCTCCTCGGCGACATGAACGCGTGGCGGCCCACGAAGGCGTCGCGGGCGCTCGACGACCACTTCCGCGACCGCCACCACAACGCGAACTGGCCGGCCTCCTACCCGTCAGTCCGCCCCGTCCTCGCGCTCGACCGGCTGTACGCTCGAGGCGCCCAGGTGGTCGCCCTCGAGACGCACACGAGCGAGGCCGCCCGCCGTGGCTCGGACCACCTCCCGATCATCGGCACGCTAGAGATCGACGAGCGGGACGCGGAGGGCGCCTAGACTCCTCTCCCGGATCTACTCGTCGACCGAGAGGAACCACTCGGCGTGCTCGCAGACGTCCGACTGGCGGTCTTCGTGGAGTACGAGCGTCTCCTCACGGAAGACGATCTCGAAGGCGCCCGTGACCGGCACGGCCCGGTAGCGCTCGTACGTCATCCGGTCGCCCGGCAGCACGAGCGTACCGCGGTCGTCGCGGAACGACTGGCGGACGACGTAGGCCTCGCCGGCGTCGAGGTCGGTGATGCGCATGAGGGGGTCGGCCTCGGTGTCGAGGCGGGCGTGGCTAGGGGTCGAGCGGCAGGCGACCGGAGCCGATCTCGGAACCCAGCACCTCGTCCGGGATGCCGAACGCGTCGACGAGTTCGACGGCGACGGGGCGGAGCCGGTGGAGCAGCCGGTTGACTTCGGTGCGGATGGCCTTCGAAACCGGTGCGTCGATCAGGTTCTGCTCGAGGAACCAGCCGCGGTCCTGCTCGAGGTGCTCCAGGGCGTAGAGGGCGCAGACGAGGCCGAGGAGCGTCTTGATCTGCCCATCCTCGACGGCCTCGACGGCGTCCTGAAACGCCTCCAACACCAACCGCTCGGCGTTCGCGGAGGCGAGGGTGAGCAAGTGATCCTGCACCTCGACGAACGCCTCGAACGAGTCGACGCCGGCGTCGAGGCGGCCCTTGAGCCGGGCGGCGACCTGGACGAGCAGCATCCGCTCGCGTCGCTCGAAGAGGTCGCGGTGCCAGGCCGGATCGAGGAGGTGGTCGCGGTCCGTGTTGCGTCGCGTGAGCGGGTTGATCTCGCCGATACGGACGGCCGCCTGCTCGCGGAGATAGCGGACGAGCCCCCACGCGTTGAGGTCCGAGAACTCCTGCCGGTAGCCGGCCAGGAGGCCCTTCGCGACCTGGAGTTGGAGGACCGTGTTGTCGCCCTCGAACGTGGTGAAGATGTCGGAGTCGGCCTTGCGGTGGGCGATGCGGGCGGACCACCGGAAGCCCTCGCCGCCGCACGCCTCGCGGGCCTCCTGAAGCGTCCGCGTGGCGTGCCACGAGGCCATCGATTTGAGCGCCGCCGCGCGACCCTCGATCTCGCGCGTGTCGCCGCCCATCTCGAGCGCGGCGAAGTCCTCCGCCAGCCGCGCGAGCGCGAACGTCAGGCCGTAGCTCGTGGCGACGAGCGGGAGCAGGCGCCGTTGGTGGCTGAGGTAGTCGAGGATGGCGACCTCGGGCCCGCCCGCCGGCCCGAACTGGCGTCGCCGATCGCCGTAGCGGACGGCCACGGTGAGCCCGGCCTTGGCCGCCGAGTTGGCCGCCGTCCCGACCGCGATCCGCCCGCCCACGAGCGTGCCGAGCATGGTGAAGAACCGCTTGCCGGCGCTCGGAATCGGGCTTTCGTAGGTGCCCTCGGCCGAGACCTCCGCGTAGCGGCTGAGGAGTGCCGTGCGCGGGACGCGGACGTCGTCGAACCAAAGTTGGCCGTTGTCGACGCCGTTGAGGCCCATCTTGTGACCGCTGTCGTCGATCCGCACGCCCGGCATCGGCTCGCCGGACGCGTCGCGGATCGGGACGACGAACGCGTGGACGCCGTAGCCCTCGCCGTCGATCTCGAGCTGGGCGAAGACGGTCGCCATCTGCCCGTGCGCCGCCGCGTTGCCGATCCACTCCTTGTGATCGTGATCACTCGGCGTCCGGATCACCCACTCCTCGGCATCGCGGTCGTAGGTCGCCGTCGTGTTGAGGTCGCGGACGTTCGAGCCGTGGCCGCGCTCGGTCATGGCGAAGGCTCCGGGCATCTCGAGCGAGCCGATCTGAGGCAGCAACTCGCGCCGCTGGTCGTCGCTCCCGAGCGCGTTGACGCTCCCGCCCCACAGCCCGAACTGGACGCCGTACTTCACCACGAGGCTGAGATCGTGCGTGGCGAGGATCTCGAAGACGGCGATGAACTTGGCGATGTCCCCGTCGCCGCCGGCCCACGTCGGATAGGCGACGGCGCCGAGCCCTTCGTCGGCCAGCTTCTGAGTCCACGAGAGGACGACGTCGCGGTAGGCCTCGTTCGAGATCGACGGCTCGGGGTAGGCGAAGAACGGGTCCGAGAGGAGGTCGCGGACGCGGTCCTTCGTCTCGGCGTAGCGCCCGTCGAGGAGCGCCTGCACGGCCGCGACGTCGAACGCGGGTCGTGGGATGCCAACCGGCTCCGCCTCGGGACGGTCCTCGACCAGGTCGCGGAGGACCTCCGGCCCCACCACGCCCAACATGTCCTCGACCTCGCGGAGGGCGCGCGCCGCCTCGGGTGCCAGCCCGGCCCCGTCGCCCGCGCCCACGAGGGCGGCGAGGTCCACGCCGAGGTCGGCGAGGGACTTCTCTGCGAGGTCCGGGACGTGGCGCGCGGCGCGGCGGATCGTGCGGACCCATCCGAAGTAGGTCGTCGCGTCCGGGGGCGAGTCGGGGTCGAGCCACGCAGCGACCTGCTGGCGGTCGGCGTCAGTCATCCACGCCTCGCCCGCGAGGCGATCGCGGGCCGCCGCGATCTCGGCCGGCGTGAGGAAGCCGTCGGCCCAGGCGACGTAGAGGAGCGGGAGGACGGAGGCCACCCCGCAGGAGAGCTCGGCGACGGGGTTGTCGCCCGGGCCAGCGCTCGGCGTGTCGGGCGGGAGGGTCGGCGTGTCGGCCATCGGGTCAAAGGCGGTTCCCGTCGTCAACGGGCGAGGCGCGCGGGGGATGCCCCGCCCCGAACTTTCACTCGCGCCTGAAAACCCAGGGCCCGCGTCCCGTCCTCAGTCTCCCCCCGCATCGACGGCCCGGTTGGCATAGGCCTCGTAGTCGGGGAGCTCCCGCTCGTACGGCCCGCTCATCAACGGCGAGGAGAACACGAAGTCGGCCGAGGCCCGATTGCAGGCGACGGGCACGTTCCACACGACGGCGATGCGAAGGAGCGCCTTGACGTCGGGGTCGTGGGGGACCGGCTCGAGGGGGTCCCAGAAGAACACGAGCACGTCGACCTCGCCCTCGGCGATCCGCGCGCCGAGCTGCTGGTCGCCGCCGAGCGGCCCGCTCCGGAGGCGCTCGACATCGAGGTCGAGCGTCTCGGCGAGGAGCCGGCCCGTCGTGCCCGTGGCGACGATGTGGTGCTCGGCGAGCGCGTCGCGGTTGTAGTGAGCCCAGGCGAGCAGGTCCGCCTTCTGGTGGTCGTGGGCGACGAGGGCGATCCGCTTGCGGGCGGGCGTGGCGAGGGTGGGCATGGCGCCGAGGAGACGGGCCGGCAAGGTCGCGCCCTGCAGCGCCACCGTCACCACCGAATTGGGACCGCGGCCCGGCCCGCCTCGGCGCCGAGGCGGAGCTACCAGCGGGGGGCGCCCTCGGCGGTCGTGGCGTAAAGGGCGAAGTAGCTGTACCCGCGGCGGGCCGGCTCGTAGCTGATGCCGCGGCGCTGGAGCATCCGGTTCGTGCTCCCGTCGGTCAGCCAGATGCCGAGCGAGACGCCCTCGACGGTCGGCCGGTCGACGGGCTCGGGGCCGACCTCGACGCGGATCGGGGCGCCCTCCTGCGTGAACGCGATCCGCCACGCCGGGACGTCGGCGGGGTTCGCGGCGGCGGCCTCCTCCCCCAGCCACGGGTAGCGTTCCAAGAGATCGAGTGGCTTCCCGCCCGGGAGGTCCACGACGTAGCCCTCGTCGAGCGAGCGGACGTACTCGGGGAACGTCAGGCCCGGGTTCTCGCGGAGCGCGAGGTAGAGCTCGGCGGGCGGCACGCCGGCGAGGTTCGTCCCAAAGAACCGGCCGTGGAGGTCGTTCGAGCCGAAGTACGCGGCGAACCAGAGCGGCTCGTGCTCATTGACCATGAACGCGATCTCGAGGTGCGTGTGGGCCCGCGCCCGCCCGAGGCCCCGGCCGGTGTAGCCCATCTTCCCGAGCTGCGCCCCCTGCGCGACGGCCTCACCTTCCGACACGAAAACCTCCGAGAGGTGCGCGTAGAGGCTGTAGATCGGGCTCCCGCTCCACTCGTGCTCGACCACGACGTACTTCCCGTAGCTCGACGCGCCCGCGCTCATGTTGGCGTAGGCCACGCGGCCCCGGTCGATGGCGAACACGGTGTCGATCGGCTCGCCCTGCGCGTCGCGGCCGACGGGCGCGATGTCGACGCCCTCGTGGACGCGCCGGAAGGTCCGCTGCCCGAAGATGGTCGGGACGGGGTCGCGGACGAACCCGTACTGGCCGCCCTCCCACTTTTCCGGCCGGAGCGAGTCGACCGTCATGTTGAGCCCCATGTAGAACTTGTCGGGCGCGTCGTTGAAGAGCGCGCCGTTCTCCGTCGGCAGGACGAGGTCGAGTCCGCCCGCCTCGGTCGACCCGCCGGACGGCTCCGATCGGGCGTCCGAGACGGACCGGGCCGTCGGAGACGACGGGGCATCGACAGGGGCGTCGCCCGACAGCTCACAGCCGGCGAGGACGAGGACGAGAAGGGCGAGGAGCGGCCGGAAGGGCATGGGTCGGCACAGAGAGGGACGGTTTGAACCGGGTGCGTGGGGCCATCCGTTCCGCTCCGCCGATGCGAACCGGGCGAATCCCTGACGCCGGCCGGGCGTCCCCCTCTCCCCCACCCGCCTGCCCGTGACCCGGACCCTCATCGTCGCCCTCCTGTCGCTCGCCGTCGCGTTGCTGTCGCTCCTGACGGCTCTGTTCGCCGCGTTCGCCCCGGACATCCCCACGGTCGCCTCCCGCGACACGGAGCGAGCCACGCGGGCCCGCGCCGACGAGGCGACGCTCCTCGACCACATGGTGCTCATGCAGCGCTACGTGGAGAAGGCCGCGCTCGCCGCCGACGCCGGGAACGGGCCGCTCACCGAGTTCTACGCCCAGAAGATCGACGAGCGCGCCGCGCGCGTGGTCGACGGCGGCTACGTGGTCGACGGGATCGACGTAAGCGCCATCGCGGCCGAGGTGGCGAACCCGCGCGCGGCGGCGCTCGCGGAGGCCGCCGCCAGCCGCGACAGCGCCCGCTTCCGCGAGGCCTACGCCCAGATGGTCGACGGGTGCAACACGTGCCACCGGCGCGCCGGCTACGGCCTCATCCGCATCCAGCGCCCCGACGCCGCGCGCTACCCGTCGCAGGCGTTCGGAGACGAGGCCCCTCCCGAGTAGCACGGACCTGCGAGGCCCACCCGACGTGACGTCGCACAGGTTCTCGGCGGCGTATCGTGTACCGGTCCCGTGCGGAGGACCGGTCCCCTCGCCCGCTCCATGTCACGCCTCCACGTCGCGCTCGCCGCCCTCCTCGTCACTGGGACCGCGGCATGCGGGGGCCCGTCGGCGCTCACGACCTCGGACGGCGGCTTCCCGCTCGCCGCCGCCGACTCGCTCGCCCGGACGCCCGAGGCGGACCTCGACCGGGCCGCCGCCGGCTACCGAGCCCTCCTCGCCGCCGCCGACTGGGCCCTCGCGCCGGACGACTCGGCCCACGTCCGGCGCCACCTCGCCCGCCTCGCGCCGCTGGCCCCCAGGCTCGGCCTCGATGGCGACCTCCGTACCTGGCCGACCGGCACCGGCGCCGACGCCCTCCGCTGGTGGCGTGCCCACGACCCGGCCCCGGCGACCGTCCCGAACGAGCGGCTCCGTGAGCACCTCGAACGCGGCCGGCTCGCCGACGCCGAGTACGTCAGCACGCGCCACCCCTCCGGCCTCGACGGCCGCGGGCGCCTCCTCCTCCGCCTCGGCGAGCCCGAGTGGGTCCGCAGTCCCTACAGCCTTACGCTGGCCCTCGCGTCCGGGGCGGCAGACGGCCTGTTCGTCCGCCCCGAGATCTGGGGCTACCCCTCCGTCTCTGACGCCGCCGTCTACCTCTTCACGCGCGGCGAGGGTGGGATGGAGGAAGTCTCGGCGCGAGAGCTGCTGCCGACCGGACTGCAGATGGGCCCGTCGTTGTCGCGGAGTGGGGAGACCACGATGATCGCCCGGGGGCTCTACGACCTGCTTCGGCCCGTGGCCTTCACGACGCCCGAGTACGCGCAGATTTGGGACCGCGCCGCCCGCTATCTGGACGAGGTCGCACTGGCGAGCGACGGCTCACGCCCGGCGGGTCTCCCGCCCGACCCGTACCTCGTCGACCTCCTCGAGGTCGACCGGATCGACCGGGAGCTCCGTCGGCGGCGCGCGGCGGAGGTCCCACTGACCCTCACGCGGGCAGCGGGAAACGCGATGGGACTCGCCGTCGACGCCCGCCCACTCCGGTTCCGCCAGCCCGACGGCTCGACGCGCGTCGAGCTCGTGTGGACCGTCCCGCCCGACGCCCTCACGGTGTCCCCCATCGAGTGGGCCACGCTCTCCAGCCTCACCGACGCCGACCGCGTGACGGGACTCGACGTCACGCTCACGACCTTCGACGCCGACTACGAGGCGGTCGGGTTCGGGCGCGAGCGGCTCGTGCTCGACGACGAGGCGGCCGGGTCCGGCCTCGCGCCGCGCGTGCTCCAGGTCCAACCGTTCCCGCCCGACGGGTCGCTCGCGCTCGGCGTCGAGGCCCGCTTCGGCGATGTCGTCGCCCGCCGCGCGGTCGTCCGCGCCGACACGCTGGCGCCGCTCCGGATCGCGGGCTTCGAGGTCAGCGACATCCTCCCGGTTACGCTTCCCGCCGAACAGCTCGCGGCCGACCCCAACGAGCTCGCCCTCGCCGACTACCTCCCGTTCGCGGTCACCGGCAGCACGCTTCGCCGCGGCGACCCGCTGGCCGTCGTGTTCGAGGTCTACGGCCTGTCGCCCGGCGACGACGGCCTCGCCCGTTACGCCGTCGCCTACGACGTGACAACGGAGGGGCCGAGAGGCGGGCTGATCGGCCTGTTCGGCGGGCGCCGCGAGCGCCGCGCGGCCTCCGCCCTCACGAATGAGACCGAGGCCGGGCGCGTCCGCGAGGCCGTCGCCGTCGACCTCTCGGCGCTCCTCCCGGGCGACGACCACGTCACGCTCGAGCTCCGCGTGACCGACGAGGCCACGGGCGCATCGGTCACGCGCTCGCTCCCGCTCCGGATCGTCGAGTAGGCCCGCCTCGACGCCGAGGCGGCCCCACCCGAGGCGCTACCGCCGAAGCGTCCCCTCTCGGATCTCCGTCACCAGCCCGTCGAGACCGTACACGTTGGTGAGGGCCTCGACCACCAGCCGCGTGTCGACCATCACGTTCCGTCCGCGCTCGGGCGCGTAGATGTAGTCGCGCACGAGGCCCTCAATCGTCCGGTCGAAGTTGAGCCCGACGAGCTCCCCGTCTCGGTTGACGACGCCCGAGCCCGAGTTGCCCCCGATCGTGTCGGAGGTCGACGTGAAGTTGACCGGCGTGGAGAGATCGACGCGGTCCTCGGCGTCGAGCCAGCGGGCCGGGAGGCCCCACTCGCACGGGTCGGAGGCGCCGGACGTGCAGAAGCTGTGGTACCGGTCGTAGAGCCCGTACATCGTCGTCATCGGCGGGGCGAGCGTGCCGTTGTATGGGTAGCCGCGGACGACGCCGTCGGTGAACCGGAGCGAGAACGTGGCGTCGGGCGGGACGGTGTTGCCGTAGGTCGCGAACCGCTCGCGGCCGAGCTGGCGGGCGATCTCGGCCTCGCGCGCCTCGAACCCGGCCGCGGCCGACTGGAAGTCCTGGATCTGCGGGAGCAGCCCGCGGACGAGCGCGACCGCCTCGTCGTACTCGGCCTGCTCGGGGTCCGGCGACGGCGTGGCCGCGAGGGACTCGGCGAGGAGGCGGTCGGCGGCGGCCTCGGCCGTCTCGCCCTCAAGCGCGTCGGGGAGGGCCTCGCCCTGCGCGCGGTAGTACTGGCGGAGCGCGTCGACCTGGGCGGTGAGGTAGGCCCGCTCCAGCACGGCCGGCCGTTCGGGGACGTTCGCGACGGCCAAGGCGTCGCCGCGCGCGAGGGCGAGCGCGCGGAGCATCAGCGACGAGCTGTACGAGCCGCTGAAGAGGGTCGAGAAGACGCGGTACGCGGCCGCCAGCTTGCGCTTTTCGGCCTGGATCGCGGCCTGCTGGTCGATGAGGGCGGCCGCCTCGGGGCTCGCGTCGCGGAAGGCGCGCTCGGCGGCGGCGCGGCGCGCGACGATGTAGGGGTCCGAGAGCCCGCGGAGCCGGCCCCCATACGCCTTCCGCGCGTTGCTCAGCCCGAAGATCTGGCTCCGGAGCTCGTCCGGGCTCGGCGCCTCGCCCGTCGCGAGGTAGGCCCGGAGCGCGGCCTCGCGCGACTCGATGAATCCGAGCGTTCCGCCCAGCCCGACGTCGCGGAGGAACTCGAGCTCGGCGACCGTCAGCCCGCGCGACGTGCTCCCAGGGTTGCCGATGACGAACACGAGGCTGCCGGCCTCGACGCCCTCCGCCGAGAGCGGGAAGTGCTCCTCCGGCTGGAGCGGCTGCCCGTCGTCGCCGTAGATCCGGAAGAACGCGAAGTCGGCCGCGTAGCGGGGGTACGTGAAGTTGTCCGGGTCGCCGCCGAAGAACCCCAGCGCCTGCTCGGGCGCCATCGCCAGCCGCACGTCGCGGTACCGCCGGAACGTGTACGCCGAGTACCGCCCGCCGTTGTACAGCCCGACGACTTGGACCACGTAGTCGTCAGTGTCGGCGTCCGGGGTCGTGATGCCGTAGGGCTGGAGGAGCCGCGCGGTCACGGCGGCCTCGGCCGTCTCGAACGCGGCCTCCCGCTCGGCGTCGGTCTCGGCCGCGTCGACGGCCGCGCTCATCTCGTCCGTCACGTCGTCGATGGCGACGAGTTGGTCCATCGTGAGGCCGGGCACGCGGCGCTCCTCGTCGAGCGAGGTCGCGTAGAACCCGTTGTCGAGCAAGTTCTCGCCGCCCTCGTCGACGGCCACGACGTGGCGCTGGGCACAGTGGTGGTTGGTGAGGACGAGCCCGTTCGGCGACACGAACGAGGCCGAGCAGCCAGGCATCCGGAGCGACGCGAGGCGCGCGCGGCGGTACCACGCCTCGTCGGGCGCGAAGCCGTACGTCTCCTCGAAGTACTCGGTCGGCGGGTCCTCGAACAGCCACATCTTGCCGCCGTCGAGCGGCCGGGCGCTGACGGTGTCGGGGTCGAACGCGGCCCCTTGCGCGACGGCGGGCGTGGCAACGAGGAGGACGAAAGAGACGAGAAGCGAGAGACGGCGCATCGGAGACGGGAAGGAGGACGCGAAGAAACTAGCACCCCCTCCCACCTCGCTCGGGCCCCGCCGCGGACGGGCCGGACCGCCGCCGTAGACTGCCGGTCCCTCCCCCCGCCGCCATGCCCCACCCCGCGAACGACCCGCTCCGGATCTCCGCCGCCGGCCTCGCCCTCATCGAAGGGTTCGAGGGCTTCGAGCCGGACTGGTACCTCGACCCCGTCGGCGTGCGGACCATCGCCTATGGGTGGACCGGCCCGCTCCCTGACGGCCTCGTCCCGCCGCTCTCGGAGGCCGAGGGCCGGCGCCTGCTCCGCGACACTGTCGGCGCGTACGAGACCGCCGTTCGTCGGCACGTCGAGGTCCCGCTCGCGCAGCCCCAGTTCGACGCGCTCGTCAGCTTCACCTACAACCTCGGCGCCTCGAACCTGTCGACGTCGACGCTCCTCCGGCTGCTGAACGAGGGGAAGCCCGGCGAAGCCGCGAAAGAGTTCGACAAGTGGGTGCTGGCGAACGGAACGCAGCTCGCGGGCCTCGTCCGCCGCCGCGCCGCCGAGCGCGCCCTGTTCGAGTCCGCCCCGGCCCCGCCGATGCCGAGCCCACCGGATCCGCCGCCGGTCGACCCCGGCCCGGAGCCCTACCGGCCCGTCCCGATCACCGACGTCGATCCGATCCCACCGCGACCGCCCCATTTCGTAGAGTCGGACCTCCCCGACCCACTTCCGGTCGACGACCCGCCGCACCCGCGCGTCCACCCCGAGCCGGACCCCGACGATCCTCCCGCCCCACCGGCCGGTCGGTCAGGCTGGTGACAACCCTGTCCGCCTCGGGCGGCCCACCGAGGCGGGCCGGCCCGAGAAACGCACGGCGGGGCGCCTCCCAGAGGGAAGCGCCCCGCGCGCGGTGGGAGCCGTTCTGTCCGAGGGCTCGGCTAGACCGAGGCCTCTTCCGGGACGACCTTGATCTTGAGCTCGGCCGTGATCTCCGGGTGGACCCGGACGGTCGCCGGGTAGACGCCCGTCGTCCGGATGTCCTCCGAGATCGTGATCTTGCGGCGGTCGATCTCGATGCCCTTGGCCTTGAGCTCGTCGGCGATCTGCTGGTTCGTGATCGAGCCGAAGATCCGGTTCTCCTCGCCCGTCTGGACGGGGATGAGGATCTCGGTGTCGTTGAGCTTGGCGGCCAGCTTCTCGGCGTTCTCGCGGGCGGCCTCGATCTTGTGCGAGGCCTGCTTCCGCTCCTCGGCGTACCGCTTGAGGGCGGACGGCGTGGCGGTGACGGCCATCTGGCGTGGGATGAGGAAGTTCCGCCCGTAGCCGGGCTTCACGTCGACGACGTCGCCCTTGATGCCGAGCGTGTCGTGGTCCTCGGTGAGGATGACTTTCATGTCGGTGTTGGTTGTCGGTGGTCGGTCCGCCGGTCGGCCGGTGGGGTCACCGGGGCCGGGCGCGCGGGCCGAGTCCCTACTTGACGTTGTCGGCGGCGAACGGGAGGAGGGCGACCTGACGGGCCCGCTTGATGGCCGTCGTCAGCTGGCGCTGGTACTTGGCCGAGACGCCGGTCATCCGGCGCGGGAGCATCTTGCCCTGCTCGTTGACGAACCGCTTGAGCGTCTCGACGTCCTTGTAGTCGATGTACTCGATGCCGGCCTCGCGGAACGGGCACTTCATCTGCGTGCTCGCGGCGCCGGGCGCCGCGATCCGCTGGAGGTCTTCCGGGTTGGAGGCGGCGACGAGGCGGCGGGCGACCTCGGGCGAGACGGCGCGCGGGGCGGGCTCGGAGCCCATCTGCTGCGCGGCCTGCTCGACGGCCGTCGGCGCGTCGGCGGACGTGGGGACCTCGGCGCTCTCGAGCGCGGCGCCGACGTTGGTCTCCTCGATCTTCGTGACCTCGGGGCCGTCGCCGTCGGCGGCGTCGGTGCCCGAGTTGGAGTTCTGGACTTCTGCCATCGTGTTGGGGGTCTCGGGTTAGGCGCGCTGGACGGGCGGCGCGAGCTTGGGGAGGTCCTGGCCCGACTGCTGGGCCTGGTAGTGCCGCTCCATCTTGGCGTCGTAGCGGAGGACGAGGTGGCGCATGATGTCGTCGTTGATGATCAACGCGCGCTCGATCTTGACCAGCCCGTCGTTCTTGCCGACCGGGAGGCGGAAGTTGACGACGACGTAGTAGCCGTTCCGCTTCTTCTCGATCGGGTACGCCAGCCGCTGGCTGCCGCGCTCCTCGACGTTCTCGACGTGCGCGCCGTTCTCGCTGAGGTACTGCGTCACGCGCTGGACGATGTCCTTCGTCTGGTCCTCGTTGAGGACCGGGTTGATGATGTACATCATCTCGTACATCGGGCCGTTCTCGGCCTGGGCCGGAGCCCCGTTGGCGTCTGCCATGGTGTCCCTGTGGGATACGGTGAGTGTCGTATGCCCGCGGCGCGCCGGGTTGTCTCCCCCGGAATCGGTCCTCCGCGAGCAGGGCGAACGTCCAACCTACCCCACCGTCGCCCCGAGGCGGGCGAAGCGGGGGCGAAGACGGGGTGGGAGAGCGGGCACGACCCGGCAGCTCCACCTCCCCGAGGGCACGCTGCCATGTCCCGGTTCCCCCTTCCCCAGTTCCCGGCGAGCGAAGCGCGCTACCCGTTCGCCGCCTCCTCCATGCGCGCCTCGCGGTCGGCGAGGGCGAGCGCCTTGACGATGGCGTCGAGGTCGCCGTCGAGGACGCCCTGGAGCGCGTGGTTCTTGTCGTCGCCCTCGAGGCGGTGGTCCGTCACGCGGCCCTGGGGCCAGTTGTACGTCCGGATCTTGCCGGAGCGGTCGCCCGAGCCCACCATCTCCTTCCGGGCCGCCGCGCGCTCGTTGTGGACGCGGTCGAGCTCGAGCTGGTAGAGCCGGCTGCGGAGCACCCGGAACGCCTTCTCCTTGTTCTTGATCTGGCTCTTCTCGTCCTGGATCGAGACCACGAGCCCCGTCGGCTCGTGCGTGAGACGGACCGCCGAGTCCGTGGTGTTGACCGACTGGCCGCCCGGCCCCGACGACCGGTACACGTCGACGCGGACGTCCTGCGCGCGGATCTCGACGTCGACCTCCTCGGCCTCGGGCAGCACGGCGACCGTCGCGGCGGACGTGTGGATCCGGCCCTGGCTCTCGGTCTGCGGCACGCGCTGGACGCGGTGGACGCCGGACTCGTACTTCATCCGCCCGAACACGTCCTTCCCCTTCAGCGCGAACGTGATCTCGCGGAACCCGCCGGCCGTGCCCTCGGACGTGTCCATAACCTCGATCTTCCAGCCCTTGCCGGCCGCGTACTTCTGATACAGCTCGAACAGGTCGCCCGCGAAGAGCGCCGCCTCGTCGCCGCCCGTCCCCGCCCGGATCTCGACGATCGCGTCGCGCGCGTCCTCGGGGTCCTTCGGCACGAGCTCCTCCTCGAGGTCCTTTGCCGCCGCCGCCAGCCGTTCGCGGACCTCCTCGAGCTCCACCCGCGCCATCTCGGCGAGCTCGCCCTCTTCCGAGGCCGCCATCTCCTTCAGCCCGTCGGCCTCCTCCTTGAGGTCCTTCCAGCGGCCGGCGGCTTTCACGGCCGGCTCCAGCGACGAGAGCTCACGGCCGAGCTTCGCGAGCTGGCCGGGGTCGCCGGCCACCTCGGGCGTCGACATCTCGGCCAGGACCTCCTGGTACCGAGCGAGCAGGTTGTCGAGGGCGTCGGTGTTGATCATCGGGTCGGCGGCGGCGGACCCGGAAGCTAGCCCCGCGCCGCGGCGGACTCCTCAGCCGGACGCGTCGTCGTCGCGCGAATCGTCTGAAGACTCGGCCCGCCCGCCACGTCGTCGAGGAGGACGTAGAGGTCGGCGCTGTCCCGGTGGCGGACCTCCACGAACGCGCCGCCGCCCGCTCGCACCAGCGGCACGACGGCCGAGGCGGGCAGGAGGCCGTCGCAGGGTGTCTCCGGCCCGATCCCCTCGACCTCGATCCGCTGGCGCTCGGCGTCGAACCGCGTCGACACGACGAGGCGGCGGTCGCAGCCCCGGTCCTCGACTGCCACAAGGCGGAGCCCGTACGCGCTCGCGTCGAGCGCCACGACCGACACCTCGACGACGCCCCGATAGGCCTCGGGCTGGTCACCGACCGCGTCGCACCCGACGACGTGGAGCGCCAGCGCGAGGCCGGTCAGCGCGAGGAGCACCCGCCTCATTCCGCCAGCGACGAGAACGACGTCCGGACCTCCCGGATGCCAAGCCCCGCGAACCCGAGGCGGATTTCGTACTCGTCCGTCTGTTGACCCTGCGACAGGAACACCCGGTAAGCGGCCCCGCCGATGTCGCGCGGGAGGTCGATCGCCACCTCCGCAGGGCCTTCGGCTGTTGCGCAGACGTCGCCGGCCGGCGGCAGCACGTCGCCGAGAGCGATCTCCAGTTCCCCATCGCCCCTATCCGCATCCGCCTCGATCCGGTAGCCGAGGCAGCCGTAGAGGTCGACCGTGCGGACCCGCAGGAAGGGGCCGTCTTCGTAACCGAGGTCGACGACGACGTTCCCCGGCGGCCCGACGGGCTCGGGGCCGACCGTATCACAGGCGACGAGGAGACCCGTGAGGGCGAGGACTGAGAGGAGACGCATGGCGGGAGGTGGAGGGCGTCTCAGGCTAGGCCGACCGCGACGCCTCCGAAATCCCATTCCAGGTCTCCCCTCTATTCGACCGTCACACTCTTGGCGAGGTTGCGCGGCTGGTCCACGTTGCACCCGCGCATGACGGCGATGTGGTAGCTCAGGAGCTGGAGCGGCACGACCGTCAGGAGTGGCTCGAACGCGTCGAGCGTCTTGGGCACCTCGACGACGTACTCGGCCAGTTCGTCGAGCCCCTCGTTCCCCTCATCGGTGATCGCGATGACGGTCCCGCCCCGCGCCACGACCTCCTCGACGTTCGAGATGATCTTGTCGTAGGTCGCGTCGCGCGTGGCGATGAACACGGTCGGCATGAACTGGTCGATGAGCGCGATCGGGCCGTGCTTCATCTCGGCCGCCGGGTAGCCCTCGGCGTGGATGTAGCTGATCTCCTTGAGCTTCAGCGCGCCCTCGAGCGCCACGGGGTAGTTCACGCCGCGCCCGAGGTAGAGGAAGTTGGAGGCGTACCGGTAGTCGCGCGCCATCCGCTCGATGAGCTCGGCGCCGTCGAGGACGGTCTGGATCTGCTCCGGAATCTTCGAGAGCGCCTCGACGTGCGTCTCGAAGTCCTCGTCGGAGAGGACGCCCCGCTCGTGGCCGAGGAGGATCGCGATCTGGGCCAGCACGGCGACCTGGGCCGTGAACGCCTTCGTCGAGGCCACGCCGATCTCGGGGCCGGCGTGGAGGTAGACGCCCGCGTCGGTCTCCCGCGCAATCGTGCTCCCGACGGCGTTGACGAGCCCGATGGCCAGGACGCCCGCGCCCTGCGCCTGCCGGACCGCCGCGAGGGTGTCGGCCGTCTCGCCCGACTGCGAGATCACGACGACCACGTCGCGCTCGGGGTCGAGGACCGGGTTCCGGTAGCGGAACTCGCTGGCGTACTCCACCTCGACGTTCACGCGGGCGAGCCGCTCGATGAGGTACTCGCCCACGAGTCCGGCGTGCCACGACGTCCCGCACGCGCAGATCACGATCCGCTCGGCCGCCGTGAGTTGAGGGAGCACGTCGTCGAGACCGCCCAGCTTGATCTGGCCCTCACCCGGCCGGACGCGCCCGCGCATCGCGTTCGCGACCGACTCCGGCTGCTCCATGATCTCCTTGAGCATGAAGTGATCGTACCCGCCCTTCGCGATCTCCTCGAGGTCCCACTCGAGCTCGTGGACCTCCTTCGAGACGGGCGCGCCCTCGATCTCGAACACCTCATACCCGTCGCGCCGGATCACGGCCATCTCGCCGTCGGAGAGGTACACGACGTTCTTGGTGAACTCGATGAACGGGCTCGCGTCGCTCCCCACGAAGTACTCGCCGTCGCCGATGCCGAGGAGGAGTGGCGACCCGTTGCGGGCCACGACGAGGCAGTCGGGATCGTCCTGGCTCACGGCCACGATCCCATAGGCGCCCTCGACACGCGTGAGCGTCTGGCGGATCGCCTCGGGGAAGTCGAGTCCGGCCTCCTTCTGGACGTCCTCGATAAACCGTGCTAGCACCTCCGTGTCGGTCTCACTCTCGAACGTGTAGCCCTTGTCCAGCAGCCGCTTCTTGATCGACGCGTAGTTCTCGATGATCCCGTTGTGGACGATCGCGAACCGACCGTCCGACGACGTGTGCGGGTGCGAGTTGACGTCGCACGGGGCGCCGTGCGTGGCCCACCGCGTGTGCCCCATCCCGACGGTCCCCTTGACCGGCCGTGACGCGAGGAGGTCGGCCAGCGCGTCGACCTTGCCCTCCTTCTTGCGCACGTCGAGCGAGCCGTTGACGACGGCCACGCCGGCCGAATCGTAGCCGCGGTACTCGAGCCTGCGGAGGCCGTTGACGAGGAGGTCGCCCGCCTCGCGGGGGCCGATGTATCCGACGATGCCGCACATAGGGGTGTTGGGGGTCTACTAGATGGGGAACTCGACGTGGTACCCGACGCGGCCCGGGCCGTTCTCCAAGTCCGGTCACTTCCCCCAAACGTCGCGCGCGGACGCTCCGTGTGGGACCGTCCGCGCCTCGGGGGACCGCTGAAACCTACGCTACGCCAGCGCCGGCGCGCGCTCGCCAGTCGGGAGCGTCCGCCCCACCACCTCGGCGACCCTGCGGACCTGGTCCATCAGGTCGGCGAACGCGTCGAGGTAGAGCGACTGGGGCCCGTCGGAGAGCGCCTCCGGCGGGTTCGGGTGCGCCTCAATCATGAGCCCGTCGGCCCCGCAGGCGACGGCGGCCATCGCCATCGGGCCCACCTTGTCGCGGATGCCGACGCCGTGGCTCGGGTCGACGATGACGGGCAGGTGGCTGAGCTGCTTGACGACGGGCACGGCGCTGAGGTCGAGCGTGTTGCGCGTGGCCGTCTCGAACGTCCGGATCCCCCGCTCGCACAGGATCACGTCGGGGTTGCCCTCGGCGAGGACGTACTCGGCCGACATCAGCCATTCCTCGACGGTCGCGCTCATCCCCCGTTTGAGGAGGACCGGCAGGCCCGCCCGCCCGACCTCCTTGAGGAGCGAGAAGTTCTGCATGTTCCGCGCGCCGATCTGAAACACGTCGGCGTAGCGCCCGACGACATCGACCTGGCTCTCGGTCATGACCTCGGTCACGACCTTGAGGCCGTGGGCGTCGGCCGCGGCGCGCATGATCCGGAGGCCCTCCTCCCCCAGCCCCTGGAACGAGTACGGACTCGAACGCGGCTTGAAGGCGCCGCCGCGCAGGATCCGGGCGCCCGCCGCGGCGACCGCCGCCGCGCTCGTCTCGATCTGGGCCTCGCTCTCGACCGAACACGGCCCGGCCATCACCACCAGCGCGGGCCCGCCGACCGGTACGCCCTCCACGTCGACGACGGTGTCCGTGGGGTGCCCGGCGCGCGCGGCGAACGTGTACGGGCTGGTGACGCGGACCACGTCGCGCACGTCGGCCAGCACCTTGATGTGGCGGAGGTCGAAGTCGGGTGGGACGCCCGTCGCACCGAGGACGACGGGCTCGGCGCCCGTGCGGTGGACGGCGAACCCGAACCCTTCGAGCGCGGCCTCGACGGCGTCGACGCGGGGGCCGTCGGCAGAGGGATCGGGGATGACGACGAGGCCGGCCATACGGGGGGGCTTTCAGTTCGGAATGAAAGTACGAGCCCCCCGCGCCTCAGTTCGCCCTTCACGCCGAGTCCGCCCGCTTCGGCATCGCGGCCGGGCTAGCGCCGACCGTTCGTGGTCGTGACGACGATGACGCCGTTCGCACCCCGCGGCCCGTAGCTCGACGTCTCGGCCGCGCTCTTGAGCACCCGGATGTCGACGATGTCGGCCCGGCGGACGCCCACGAGCGCGCCGCCGATGCCCGGCGACATGGGGGTCCCATCGACCACGTAGAGCGGCTCCTGCCCGCCCATGAACGACGACTCGCCGCGGACACGGACCTCGACGCCGTCGCCCGTCTCGATGACGGTGACGCCCGGGAACCGGCGGAGCTCGGCCTCGACGGGGCCCGTCGGGTTGGCCCCGCGGTCGCCCGCCTCGGCGTCCGTGGCGGAGGTGCCGCCGCCGTCCGTGCTCGACGAGGTCGATCCGCAGGCGGCGAGGGCGAGGGCCGTGGCGAGGAGGAGCGTCGCGCGGAGCATGGGAGGCCCGGTGGTTCGGAGCGCAACGTACGGCGCGGGCGTAGGGGCACCACGCGCGGTGCCCCTACCGCCGATGCCGACCGAGGGCGCTAGTAGCAGCCCTTGCCCTGGAGCCAGGACACCATGCTGTTCGCCTGCGACGTCCCCGACGATCCGCCGTAGGTCGTGTTCGTGAAGTCGGCCCCCTTCCAGACGCCGCCGATCTTGACGTCGGCGTGGAACTGGCTCGGCGTGAGCGTCGACGAGCTCGGGTAGTCGACGTCGACGTGGAACTCGACGGCGCCGCTCCCGAGGCGGCCGCACTTGGCGAGCGCGTTCTCGATCTTGACCCAGTTGCCGCGGTTGAAGTTGTAGTGCTGCGGGACGAGGTTCGCCCGTCCGCCCCAGCCGCCGAGTTGGCTCCCGACGAGGTGCCCGCCGTCGTACGTCGACGACGGCGAGCCCCAGTTGCCCACCGTCGTCTGGCACGACGACTGACGGGAAGCCGTGACGATCGGGCCAAGGCTCTTGAACGCGTTCGCCGGGCGCCCGCGCGAGTCGATGTAGTGGTCCTCGGGCCCGCCCGCACCGATCAGCCGAAACCACTTCACGCGGTCGCTGGTGGGGTAGTACTGCACGCAGGCTGTGATGTCGCGCCGGAGAACCTCTTCCTGGCCGAGGTCGATTACTTCGAACGCGATGCCATGGCGAGCGACGGCGGCGGCGACCTCGTCGTTGGAGGCCGAACTCAGGAAGTCCGAGAGGCCGTCGAGGCCGCCCAGGTCGGCGAGGAGCGCGGCGTACTCGGGGTCTTCCTCAGCCGCCTGGGGCGGCGCGACGGGCGCGTTCGTGTCGCAGCCGGCGAGGGCGACGAGGAGGGCGAGGGCCGCGAGCGGCAGGCGGAGCGTCGTAGAGAGGCGCATGGGGCGCGGGGGGGTGAGGGAGCCCGAGGCTACCCACTTTGCACGTCGTTCACATTGCCCGTGCGTCACGCCTGGACTGGGCGCCTCTCCCCTTTCCCGCTAGTGCCCCAAGACGGCCCCGTCCGCCTCGGCGTCGAGGCGAGGCTAGTCGGGGCGGTACCGCTCCAGGGTGAAGCTCTCCCCGAGGTACCGCCGCCGGACCTCCTCGTTGGCCGCCAGCTCCTCGGCCGTCCCCTCGACGAAGATCTTCCCGTCGTACAGGAGGTATGCCCGGTCCGTGATGGCCAGCGTCTCGTGGACGTTGTGGTCAGTGATGAGCACGCCGATGCCGCGCTCGCGGAGCTGGGCCACGATCCGCATGATGTCCTCGACCGCGATCGGGTCGACGCCGGCGAACGGCTCATCGAGGAGAATGAACCGGGGCCGCGTGGCGAGCGCCCGCGCGATCTCCGTCCGCCGCCGCTCGCCGCCCGAGAGCTGGTGGCCCTTCGACTTCCGGACGGTGTGGAGGCCGAACTCGCCGATGAGCTCCTCGACGCGCGCCTCCTTCTCGTCGCGCGCCATGTCCTGGAAGTCGAGGACCGCGCGGAGGTTGTCCTCGACCGACATCGCGCCGAACACGGAGGCCTCCTGGGCGAGGTAGCCGATGCCGAGGCGAGCGCGCTGGTACATCGGCGTCCGCGTGATGCGTTTTTCGGGGCCGCCTGCCGAACCGAGGTAGACCTCCCCGGCGTCGGGGCGGATCATCCCAACGACCATGTAAAACGTCGTCGTCTTGCCGGCGCCGTTGGGTCCGAGGAGGCCGACGCACGTCCCCTGCTTCACGGAGACGGAGACACCGTCGACGACGGTCCGGCGGCGGTAGCGCTTGACGAGGCCCTCGGCGCGGAGGACGAGCGGGGCGTCGGGGTCGGAGGTCGGGGCGTCGCTCATGGGCGCCCGGAAGATCGGTCGGCCTCGGCGGTCGCGTCGTCGTCTCCGCCCTCCTCCGCCTCGGGCGGGGCGTCGGCCGGGTCCTCCGGTGGATCGAACGAGGCGGGCGGGGCGAACGTCGGGCCGTAGCGCTCGAGCCAGCCGACCTCCCACCCGTCACCGAGCACGCTCGCGCGCGTCGGCGCGTCGGGGTCGTAGGCGAAGCCGGGCAGGCGCGGGTCGTCGGGGACGACGGTCGCGCCGTAGGTCGTCCCCTCGATGCCTCCGTAGCCAGTGACGCCGCGCAGTTCGCCGTCGGCGAACTGGAACGTGAGCGTGTCGGCCGAGAGCTCGTCGGCGCCCGAGAGCAAGCCGTCGGCGGTCGCGCGGTAGTAGACGACCTGGGCGTTCGGGCCGACGCCGAGCGAGCGGATCGCGTCGCCGTCGAACAGGCCGAGCATCCGGGCGCCCGCGATCTGCTGGAGCCGGCCGAGCGTCGAGTCGAGGCGGGCGGCGAACGCCTGGCCGCGCACCCGCAGTGAGTCGGCCGTGCCGTCGCGGACGCTCACGAACAGGCTGTCGCCGGTGAGCTGCGACCCATCCGCCCAGACGGACGGGCGCGAGCCGTAGAGGCCCAGCCAGTCGAGCGCGGGCGCGGTCGAATCCGCCGCGGGGGTGCGGACGAACCGGGCGGAGTCGGCGACGGCCGCCAGCCGGCGCTCCCACAGCCGCGCGCCGCCGGCGGCCGTGATCACCGTGCTCGTGTCGGCGCCCGCGACGAGGCGCGCGGCGTCGATCCGCGGGGCGCGGACGACCGTCGAGTCCACCCGACCCGTCGAGTCGGCGCTCAGAACCAGCAGCAGCGGCGGGCGAGCGGGTCTCCCCTCTCCAGCCTCCTCGCCACGGATCGACGCCGTCTCCTCCTGCCCGTCGAACAGGAGCGTCTCGCCGAAGAGGAACGTCCGCCGCGTCGAGTCCGGGTCCGCCTCGGGCGACCGTTCGACCGAGCCGCCGTCGCCGATCCGTTCGAGGACGACGCGGCCGTAGGCACGCGCCCGCTCGGTGCGGCGGAAGTAGACGACCGAGTCGGCGTCGAGCGCGGCGTCGGGACGGCGGAGCCGGACGGTCCCCGCGAAGTCGGCCCGCCGGATGTTGGCGTCGTAGGTCCCGCGCTCCGCGACGAGCGTCCCCGACGAGTCGTCCAGCGTCACCGGCCCCTCGAACTCGGCGACCCGCCGGGCCGACGAGTAGGTGCCCGACGGCGACGTGAGGACGGCCCCGCGGTGGAGGATCCGCCCCCCGCCCGAGAACGCCGAGACCTCGGCCCGGCTGTCGTACGTCGCCGTCGGCGCCAGCAACACCGACTCGCCATCCCCGACGCGGACGGCGCCGTCGGCGAGGGCCGTCTTGGTGTTCGAGTCGTAGGTGACGGTCGCCGCCGTGAGCGTGTCGCGCCCCGAGACGATGCGGACGGCGCCGTCGAGGACGACCTCGCCGCGCGTCTCGTAGTAGACCGCGCGGTTCGAGCGGAGGTCGGTCGTGTCCTGCCGGAGCCGGACGTTCCCCTCCAGCCGCCGCGTCGTCCCGGCCGAGTCCGACGTGACCTCGACGTAGTCGGCGTTGAGGATTTCCACCCGCCGCGTTTGCGCGGAGGAAGAGCTGGGAATCAAGAGACAGAAGAGGGCCAACCAAGCCACGAGCCGTGCCCGCTCGTGCGACGCATCAGGATGCCAGGGCCCAGATCGGCTCAGCCCCCAGGTCCCAGTCCCCCGTCCCGCGAGTGACGCGAGCCTCATTCCCGCACCTCGATCTCGCCGGTAGCGCGGCGGAACGAGTACCGCGAGAGGTCGGCCGAGGCGGAGAGGCCCACGCCGCGGACGCGCTCGCCCGGCCCGTCGAACGCGAACGCGCCCGGCGCCGAGAACCGCCCAGCCGACTCGCTCCACACCACCCGCTCCGCCTCGAGCGTCCGCCCGCCGGAGGCGAGGACGCGGACGCCGCCCGTCGCCGTGTAGCGCCCGTCGCTCCCGCTCACCGTCCGCGCGCGGACGGTCGCGTTGGCCTGCCCACCCAGCTCGACGACGGCGCCGCCGGAGGCCGTGAACGCCCCGCCCGGCGCCACCCGGAGCCTCGCCGCCTGGACGCGCGCGCTCGGCTCGCCCTGGATCTCGGCGCGGACGCGCCCGATGGCGGTGATCGTGTCGGCCTCGACCGTCAACCGCTGGGCCTCGATCTGGGCGCCGTCGCGGCCGGAGACGGTCGCCCAGACCTCGCCGTCGGCCTCGACGCGCGCGCCGTCGTCGTAGAGCCGGACCTCGCGGGCGCGGACCGAGCCGCGAGGGGCGCCCTCGTCGAACAGGCGGATCTGGACGGGCGCTGAGGCCGTGTCGCCGGGCGGCGGGCCGAGGTAGACGTACGGCGTGTCGCGCGCGAATTGGGCGAGGTAGGGCGCCTCGATCTCGAGCTGGGGCAGGCCGTCGGCGCTCGTGCGGAGGCGGGCGTTCCAGCTCTCGCTCTCCGGGAGGTCCTCGACGCCGACGCCCGGCGGCAGCCCCTCCACCGCGCGCCGCGTGCAGCCGACGGCGGCGAGCGCGGCGAGGACGACGAGCAGGAGGCGGGGGGGACGCACGGGGGCAAGCTAGCGAGGGGCGCCCTGGAGACCCCATTTGGGGTTCGAAACGCCCGGCGGGGTTACGGAATGAGCCGAGGGGCCGATACCGCCGGGGCCACCGCGGAGGGGCCGAGGCCGCCGAGAACGGCCGGAGCCTTTGATTTCGCGTCGTGTCGCGCCCGCGTGACACCCGCCGCCGATCCCGCGCACCGCGTGGTATGATATCTGTCGCGGGTTCCGATGCCGCCGCATCCCGGCCCCCTGCGATCCCCACCCGCCCGCCCGGGCGCACCCATGAGCTTCACCTTCCAAAAAGCGTCCCCCACCGCGGCCGTCGTCCGCATCGGCAAGGCGCTCGACTTCCGCAACGCCGCCGAGTTCAAGGCCGCCTGCCAGGAGCACGCCCGCCAGGGCATCCGGTACTACGTCCTCGACTTCTCCGGCACCGGCATCCTCGACTCGACCGGGCTCGGCGTCATCTTCTCGCTGTACCGCCAGCTCACGCCGGCCGGCGGGCAGGTCGTGTTCGCGTCGGTCAGCCGGCCCGTCCAGGTCGTCGTGCAGCTGACGCGGACCTACAAGGTCTTCCGCCAGTTCCCGACCGTCGAGGCCGCGCTCCAAGCGCACGCCGCGCCGGCCGCACAGGCCCAGATCCCGCAGCGCCCGACGGGCACCGCGTAAGGGCCCCGCCGCCCCCTCGTCCCCCCGGACGCCGGCCATGCCGACCCACGCCTTCACCGACCTCGACCGGGCCGTCGACGCCTTCCACGTCGTCGCCGACGGCTGGGACGCCGACCGCTCGATGGTGAAGGCGCTCGGTGCCGACGGGCTCCACGTGCTCCGGCTGACGCTCCACGAGTGGATCGCCAACCTCGTCCAGCACGCGAGCTTCCCCGGCGAGGCCGAGATCGTGCTGACGGTCGAAGTGGAAGGCGACGTCGTCCGGTGCGCCATCGAGGACACGTCGGACGGGTTCGACCTCGCGGCTCACCTCGAGACCCAGCGGTCGATCCTCGACGCGCCGGCCCCCTCCGAGCGGGGGCGCGGCCTGCTCATGCTGGTCAGCTGCGCCGAGGACCTCGACTTCCGGCCGGCCTCCGAGGGCGTCCGCCAGCGGCTGGCGTTCGCCATGCGCGACCCCGCGGGCGGCGACCTCGGCGCCCTCTTCCGTCCCGCCGACCTCGAGCTCGACCCGGACCTCGCCCGCTCGATGGGCGACGGCTACCTCTCGGACGTCCCGGCCTCGGGCCCCTCTCCCCGACACCCCTGATGAGCGCGCGCCCCCACGTCCTGGTCGTCGAAGACAACAAGACGCTCCGGCGGCTCCTCGAGTACCGCCTGGGCAAGGTGTTCGACGTGTCCGTCGCCGAGAACGGCGAGAGGGCGCTCCAGGCCGTCGAGGTCCGGACGCCCGACATCATCGTCTCGGACATCATGATGCCGGTGATGGACGGGTTCGCCCTCCTCGCCGCGCTCCGCGCCGACCCGGCCACGCAGGCCATCCCGTTCATCTTCCTCACGGCCAAGTCCGACGACCTCAGCCGCCAGAAGGGGCTCAAGAAGGGCGTCGACGACTACCTCACGAAGCCGTTCGACGTCGACCGGCTCATCACGCGGATCGGCCAGATCGTCCAGCGGAGCCAGGTCTACCAGACGAAGCTCAACGCCAAGATCGGCCGTGACTTCTCGGACCGGCTCCTGCCCAAGGAGATGCCCGACGAGCCGGGCTACCGGACGGTCTTCTTCTCCCGCCCCAAGGAGGACGGCGGCGGCGACCTCTTCGACTGGACGCGCGCCCAGGATGGCTCCTACCTCTTCACGGTGGGCGACATCATGGGCAAGGGGCTCCAGGCCAAGTTCTACGCCTTCAGCTTCCTCTCGTACATCCGGAGCACGGTCCACGCCATGCTCCGGCACACGCTGAGCCCGGCGACGCTCATGACGCGGGTGAACGAGATGCTGATCCAGGACGCCGTCCTGGAGGAGACGTTCGCCTCCCTCCTCATCATGCGGTGGGAGCCGGACAAGAACCGGATCATCTACGCCAACGCGGGCCACTGCCGGCCCATCCTCGTGACGCCCGACGGGCCCGGCCTCGTCGAGTACTCGGACCTCATCCTCGGGCTCGACCCGAACACGACCTACGAGGACCGCCAGCTGGAGCTGCCGCCCGACAGCGCGCTCCTCTGCTACACCGACGGGCTCAACGAGCAGGTCACGAAGTCGGGCGCGATGTTCGGCGAGGCCGGCGTCGCGCTCGGCGCGCAGGCCGCGCGGACGACCGACCAGCCGGTCCACTCGCTCCTGTCGTGGCTCCTCCGGCGGAGCGAGGAGCCGCAGTTCGGCGACGACGTGCTGGTGTTCTGGCTCCAGCGGCTGCCCAACGCCGAGGCCCGCGCGGCGTAGCGCCGGCACGGACCTCCTCCGCCTCGGTCCCGAGGCGGGCGCAGTCGGCCGCGTCGGCGACGAGCGAATACGTGGCCCCGGATCGTCGCGCGATAGGGATCTGTCCCGTTCTGCCTCCTGCGAGCCGACTATCTTGGGCGTCCATGCACGGTATGCCGATTGGATGAATCGGCAGAAACATCGGTTGCACGGCGATCGCCACCCCGCCTCCCATGAGAGCCCTCGTCCTCACTCTCGGCGCCGCCTTGCTGTCGGCCTGCTCGCTGCTGCAGAGCGACGAGCCCGACGCCCCCACCTCCGCCAGCCTCGTCGTGACCGACCGGGCGAAATACGAGGCCCGGCTTGTGAGCGACGGCCGCGACGCGATCGTCTTCGAGGTCCCGTTCGAGATCCGCAACACGACGGGCGGCCCGCTCTACCGCGTCGGCTGCCGTCGGCCCCCGAAGCCCGTGCTCGAGAAGCTCGAAGGGGGCCAGTGGGTCACAGCATACTCGACCGGCGAACTCCTGTGCTTGAGCCCGCCGTTCGTGGTCGCGTCGGGCGAGACCGGTCGGGACACGCTCCAGGTCTACGGCCACCTCTCGGGGCAGGACACGCTGCCGGAATTCAGGACGGAGGTCGAGGGGACGTACCGGCTGCAGCTCGAACTGTACTCGAGTCTGACCAACGAACAGGCACCGCTCGGGGAGGCCCTCGTGCCGCTGGCGGACCGGGTCTCGAACACGTTCGAGGTCGAGTGAGGGGCGCCGTGCATCCCCTCAAAGAAGCTGAATAGATCGAGCGTGGCGTCTGGGCGCGACGAAACAGGGGCACTGGGCGAAGGGATGCGATTCCAAGATGAGATCTACACCGCCTCGGAGCTTCTCGGCGTTGTTGATCAAATGTGGGCCGCTCACCATCACTTGCCTGACTGCGTCAACATGCTATTCGATGCCGGGCGATTAGACGAGGCACACGACTTCACCCGCGACTCATTTGATGAACGGAGACCGCTTTAGCGGCCCGGACGATGGGCAACACTTTGGACCGGGGCGATGGGTGACCCAACGGAAGAAACTGAGCCAGTCTGGAGCCCCACCGAGGCGGACGCAGACGAAGATGCCCCGTCGTAGACTCGGACACGCCACGCTGCCCCGATGCGCCTCCTCCCGCTCGCCGCCCTCCTCGCCCTCGCCGCCTGCCAGTCCGCCGCGCCGCTCCAGACGGGCGCCACCGGGCTCGACCACGCCGCGATCCACGTCTCCGACCTGGACGCCAGCGTCGCGTTCTACGAGCGGGTGTTCGACCTCGACGAGATCCCGGCCCCCGGCGACCCCGCGGTCATCCGCTGGCTCGGCCTCGACGGCGCCGAGCTCCACCTGATCCACTACGAGGGCGACGTGCCGCCGACCACGAAGGCCGTCCACTTCGCGCTCCGCGTGCCCGACCTCGACGCGCTCGTGGACCGGGTCGAGGCCCTCGGCGTGCCCTACTCCGACTGGCCCGGCGCGGCGTCGACGCTGAGCGTCCGCGGCGACGGGATCCGCCAGATCTACGTCCAGGACCCCGACGGGTACTGGATCGAGGTCAACGACGTCCGCTGACATGCTGCGACTCCTCGCCCTCATTCTGTTCGCGCTCACCCTCGGCGCGTGCGCGTCGTCCCGGCCGAGCGCCGACGCCGAGCCGGTCCGCGTGATGTCGTTCAACATCCGCGTCGACGTGGCCTCCGACGGCGAGGACGCGTGGCCGAACCGGGTCGAGGCCGTCGCCGCCACGATCCGCGAGGCCGACGTGGTGGGCCTGCAGGAGGCGACGCCGGCCATGCTCGACACCCTCATGGCGCGGCTCCCCGAGTTCCGCCGGTTCGGCGTCGGCCGCGACGCCGACGGCGGCGGTGAGCAGAGCGCGATCCTCGTCCGCCGTGACCGGTTCGACATCGTCGCGGGCGGGACGTTCTGGCTCTCCCCCACCCCGTCCGAGGCGGGCAGCGTCGGGTGGGACGCCGCGCTCCCCCGCATCGCGACGTGGGCCCGCCTCGACGACGCCCGGGGCCGGACGTTCACGATCCTCAACACGCACTTCGACCACATGGGCGAGACGGCGCGGACGGAGAGCGCGGCGCTCGTCGCCGACCGCGCGGTCGAGCTCGCCGGTCGGGGCCCGCTCGTCGTCACCGGCGACATGAACGCGACGCCCGATTCCGACGCCTACGCCGCGCTGGCGGCCGCGCTCGGCGACGCCCGGCTCGTCTCGGAAACGCCGCCAGCGGGCGGCGATGCGACGTGGAACGCCTTCGGGAGCGCGACCGACGACCGGCGCATCGACTACGTGTTCGTGAACGACCGCGTCCGCGTCCTCCAGACGGCGACGCTCGACCGGGCGATCGGCGACGTGCTCGGGACCCGCGACGCGCGGCTCCCCTCCGACCACCACGCCGTGACGGCGACCCTCACGTTCTGAGGTGCCGGAGCCGCCCCCCAACCACGTTCACCCGGAGAGCCGGGCCGAGTGGCGCGCGTGGCTCGAAGCGCACCACGACCGCGACGAGGGCGTCTGGCTCGTCCTCTACAAGAAGGCCACGGGCAAACCCACGCTCACCGTCGACGAGTACGTGTCGGAGGCCATCGCCTTCGGGTGGATCGACAGCACGCCGAAGAAGGTCGACGCCGAGCGGTCGGCGGTGTGGGTCGCCCCGCGGAAGCCGGGCTCGAACTGGTCGCGCCTCAGCAAGCAGCGCGCGGAACGGATGGAGGCGGCCGGGCTCATGACCGAGGCGGGCCGGGCCGCCATCGACCGCGCCCAGGCCGACGGCACCTGGACGATCCTCGACGACGTGGAAGACCTCGTCGTCCCCGATGACCTCGGGGCCGCGCTCGACGCGAACCCGCCGGCCCGTGCCGAATGGGACGCGTTCCCGCCCTCGGCACGACGCGGCATCCTGGAGTGGATCGTCAACGCCAAACGGGACGCCACGCGTGCGAAGCGGATCGAGGAGACGGCCCGGCTCGCGCGGGTCGGAAAGCGCGCGAACCAGTGGCCGCGCGAGGGGTAGGCGGCTCGTCCTCCCCACCCCGGCATGGCCCGCCTCGGTCTCCTCGTCGCCCTCCTCGCCGGCTGCGCCTCCGCGCCCGTCGCCCCCTACGCCCACCCGACGGCCGACGACGTGGCGCCTGGCGAGATCGCACTCCGCCAGATCCGCCCCGGCGTCTGGGTCCACGTCTCGACGTCCGACCTCGGCAACGGGCTGATCTACCCCTCGAACGGGCTCGTCGTCCGCGACGGCGACGGCGTGTGGCTGGTCGACACGGCGTGGGGCGAGGCGGCGACGGCCGCGCTCCTCGACGCCGTCGAGGCCGAGATCGGGCTGCCGGTCCGCGGCGCCGTCGCCACGCACTTCCACGACGACCGCGTCGAGGGCGCCGACGTGCTCCGCCAGCGCGGCATCCCCGTCTACGCCTCGTCGCTGACGCAGCGGCTGGCAGCCGCGGAGGACAACGCCGTCCCGTCCGATTCTCTCGCGGGGCTGACCGTCCCGGGCACGGCCGTCCGCCTGGGCCCGCTCGAGGTGCTGTACCCCGGCGGCGGCCACACCCGCGACAACCTCGTCGTGTACGCCCCCGGGGCCGGCGTCCTCCACGGCGGCTGCGCCGTCCACGAGATGGCGCGGACGCACGCCGGCAACGTCGCCGACGCCGACCTCGACGCGTGGCCGGAGTCGCTCCGGCTCGTGCGCGAGCGCTACCCCGAGGTGGAGGTCGTCGTCCCCGGCCACGGCTACCCCGGGGGGGCCGAGTTGCTCGACCACTCGATCGAGATCGTCGAGGCGGCGCAACAGGACTGAGCGGCGGGCCGTACCCGACATTCGCTGCCTCCCGTCGCCATGACCCGCGTCTTCAGCCACCCCGACCCCGCCATCACGCACCTCGTGCTCAACCGCCTCGAGCAGCTCGGGGTCGACGCCGTGGTCCAGGGTCAGGCGAATGGCCGGGGGATGGGCGAGATCCCGCCGATCGCCGCGTGGTCCGAGGTCTGGGTCGCCGACGGCGCGTCTCTGGCGGACGTCGAGGCCGCCGTGGCCGAGGTCACGGCCGAGCCCGTTCCGGACTCCGAGAACTGGACGTGCCCGACCTGCGACGAAGTCGTCGGAGGCCAGTTCAGCGCGTGCTGGGCGTGCGGGACGTCCGCGCCCGACGTGGCATAGACGCCGCCTCCGCCCGCCTCGACGTCGAGGCGGGCCGGGTCAGCCGTCGAAGTCGGCCGCGAGGAGGCCGTACATCGCGCTGTCCTTCCACGAGCCAAACGTGAACCACCGCTCGCGGAAGTAGCCCTCGCGCACGAACCCGAGCCGTTCCAGCAGCCGGATCGACCCGGTGTTGGCGGGGTCCACGTCCGCCTCGACGCGGTGGAGGTCCATCCCGTCGATCCCGAACCGGATCAGCGTGCGGACGGCGTCGGACGCCAGCCCGCGCCCGACGCGGTCGGGCCGGAGGATGAACCCGACGTCAGCGCGTCGATTTTGCCGGTTCCAGGCCCCGAGCGTCGCCGACCCAATCATCCGGTCGTCCGCCGGTTCGGTGATGGCCCACTGAAAGAGCGCCCGGTCACGGGCGTTCGCCTCGATGCCCTCGCGATAACGGCGGGCGGCGTCGAGGTCGTCGAGGGGTCCGTGGCTCCAATAGCGGAGGTGCGCGGGGTCCTCGAAGACGGCCAGCAGGTCGGCGTCGTCGGCCGGACGGACGGCGCGGAGGCGAACCCTCCCGCCGTCAAGCGTCGGGAGGCCAGCGGCGAACGGGTTGGAGGCATCAGCCATGGCGACGGGAGGCGGGAGGTGGCACAGACGGCCGTTTCCGAGCGGTCTCCACTACACGCGGGGACAGCGACCCCGGGTTCGTCGTTAGCCTCCGACTCGCCCCCCTCCCCCGCTCCGTGGACCGAGAGACCCCGAAGAACAACTTCCTCCGCGACATCGTCGCCGCCGACGTCGAGGCCGGCACCTACGACGGGCGTGTCGTGACGCGCTTCCCGCCCGAGCCCAACGGCTACCCACACATCGGCCACGCCCAGTCGATCTGCCTCAACTTCGGGCTGGCCGAGCAGTTCGGCGGGGCGACCAACCTCCGCTACGACGACACGAACCCGGAGGCCGAGTCCCAGGAGTTTGCCGACGCCCTCCTCGACGCCGTCCGCTGGCTGGGCTTCGAGCCGGCCGAGGTCCGCTACGCGAGCGACTACTTCGAGCAGTTCTACGCGTGGGCGCAGGGCCTCGTCCGGAAGGGGCTCGCCTACGTCGACAGCCAGTCGGACGAGGAGATCCGCCAGACCCGGGGGACGGTCACCGAGGCGGGGACCCCCAGCCCGTATCGCGACCGGTCCGTCGAGGAGAACCTCCGCCTGCTCGAGGAGATGAAGCGGGGCGAGCACCCCGACGGCGCCCACGTCCTCCGTGCGAAGGTGGACCCCGGGCCCGGCGACGACTGGCCCGTGATGGGCCACCCCAACATGAAGCTCCGGGACCCGCTGATGTACCGGATCCGCCGCGACGCCCACCACTACCGCCGCGGCGACGAGTGGGCCATCTACCCGCTCTACGACTGGGCCCACGGCCAGGGCGACGCCATCGAGGGGATCACGCACTCGATCTGCACGCTCGAGTTCGACGTCAACCGCCCGCTCTACGACTGGTACCTCGACGCGATCGGGGTCGAGGAGCCGCGGAACCACCAGCACGAGTTCGCGCGGTTCAACCTCGACTACACCGTGATGAGCAAGCGGAAGCTCCGCCAACTCGTCGAGGGCGGCCACGTCTCGGGCTGGGACGACCCCCGGATGCCGACGATCGCCGGGCTCCGCCGCCGCGGCGTCCGTCCCGAGGCGCTCCGGCGCTTTTTCGCCGACCTCGGCGTGACGAAGGTCAACGGCTCCGTCGAGATCCAGCAGCTCGAGTACGCCCTCCGCGACGACCTCAACCACGTCGCCCGGCGCGTGATGGCCGTGACGGACCCGGTCAAGCTCACGATCGAGGGCGTCGACGGGACGACCGAGGTCGACGCGCCGTACTGGCCCCACGACGTGACCCCGCCCGCCTCGGCCCCCGAGTCCCGGACGCTGCCGCTCTCCGCCGCGGTCTGGATCGAGCGCGACGATTTTTCCGACGACCCGCCGAAGGGCTGGAAGCGCCTCGCGCCCGGCGTGGCCGTCCGCCTGCGGCACGGGCCCGTCGTCGAGTGCCTCGGCGCCGAGCGCGACGAGGCCGGCGAGATCACCCACATCCACGCCCGGCTGACGGAGGACGCCAAGCCGACCGGCGTGATCCACTGGGTCGACGCCGAGCAGGGGCTGCCCGCGTCGTTCCGGATGTACGACCGCCTCTTTTCGGTCCCCGACCCCGCCGGGGCCGACGACTTCCTGAGCACGCTCAACCCGGACTCGCTGGTCGAGAAGACCGGCTACGTCGAGCCTAGCGTGGCCGACGATCCGCCCGACACGCGGTACCAGTTCGAGCGCATCGGGTACTTCTGGCGCGACCCCGAGGACTCGCTGCCCGGGGCGCTCGTGTTCAACCGGATCGTGGCGCTCCGCGACAGTTGGGCCAAGAAGGAGGAGCCGGCCGCTCCCGCCTCGGCGCCCGAGCCGAAGGAGCCGGCCGCGCCCGCCGGTCCTCGAGATCCCGCCTCGGCACTCTCGGACAAGGAGCGAGAGACGTACAGCGCGCTCGTCGTGCGCGGCGTGGGCGAGGAGGAGGCTGCCGTGCTCGCCGCCGACCCGACGCTCCGGTCGCTGTTCGAGTCGGTCCTGACGGCGTCCGGCAAGCCCCGCGAGGCCGGTGCCCTCGTGGTCCACGACCTCCGACGCGCGCTCGGCGACCGCGACCTCTCCGACTCGAAGGCCGAGGCGGACCAACTCGCGGCCGTGCTCGGGCTCGTTGACGACGGGACGCTGACGCGGAACGCCGCGGGCGAGGCCGTCGCCGCGCTCGTCGAGGAGGGCGGGACGGCCGAGGCGGCCGTCGAGCGCCGTGGCCTGGCCGCCGTCCGCTCCGCCGACGCCCTCACGCCGGCGGTGGACGCGGCCCTCGCCGACAACCCGGATGAGGTCGCGCGCTACCGCGCCGGGGAGGAGCGGCTGTTCGGCTTCTTCGTCGGCCAGGTCATGCGGCGGGCCGGCAAGGGCGCCGACCCGAGGGCAGTCCAGGAACTGCTCCGCCAAAGGCTAGCCGGGTAGCGTGGAGATTCGTCCCGCCACGCTCTCCGACGTCGGCCCGCTCCGCGACCTCGCCGAGCGGTCGTTCCGCGCGGCGTTCGCCGACCAGAACGATCCGGCCGACATGGACGCGTACGTCCTGGAGACCTTCACGTCGGAGCGCGTCCGCGCCGAGATCGACGATCCCGACAACCGCTTCCTCCTGGCGGTAGACGGCGGCGCGCTCCTCGGCTACGCCAAGCTCCGCGACGGCGACGCGGACCCGTCGGTGACCGGCCCGGCGCCGATCGAAATCGAGCGGATCTACGCGGCGCCCGAGTCCATTGGCCGAGGCGTCGGGCGAGCGCTCATGCAGGCGTGCCTGGACACGGCCGCCGCGATGGACCGCGAGACGATCTGGCTCGGCGTCTGGGAGCGAAACGACCGCGCCATTGCTTTCTACGAGCGATGGGGCTTCGAAACGGTCGGCGCGCACGGCTTCCAGCTGGGGTCGGACCCGCAGACGGACCTCGTGATGGCTCGCGCCGTCGGGCAGATCATCTGAGGCGAGGAGGAAGCGAGTCGGTCGGCCCCCGTCGATGCGGAGGGAGCCGGATCCGTCCACCGCCTCGCCGGTGGGCGCGGTCCCGGCCGCCCACACCATGCGACTCGTCCCCCTCGGCCTCCCGCCCCGCTGAGGTCGGACGGAGCCGCACATCCGATGTGGGATCGAACAGGGACGGCGACGGCCGGTTGGATTGGTCCCGTCCCTCCTCCCCCTCTCCGACCCATGGCCACCGAACAGAAAGCCCTCCTCGCCCGTCTCCACGCCAAGCCCGGCAAGGAGGCTGAAGTCGCCGCGTTCCTCAAAAGCGCGCTCCCGCTCGCCCAGCAGGAGGACGCCACGATCAGGTGGTACGCCCTCCAGCTCGACGACACGACCTTCGGCATCTTCGACACGTTCGCCGACGACGACGGCCGTCAGGCCCACCTCGACGGCGACATCGCCGCGGCCCTCATGGACAAGGCCGACGAGCTGCTGGACCGGCCGCCGCAGATCGAGCAGGTCGACCTGCTGGCCGCGAAGTAGCGCCCGGCTCCTCCAGCCTGCCCGCCTCGGTCGACGCGCCGAGGCGGGCGGGGTCAGGTTTAGCCCAGCGTGTCGGCCGCCTTCCGGAGCCGCCGGACCGTGGCCTCCCGCCCGATCACGACGAGCGTCTCGAACATCCCGGCGCCGGCCGGCGTGCCCGTCGCCGCGAGGCGGACGGGGTGGATGATCCGGCCGAAGCCGACGGCCTCGTCCTCCGCGAGCCCGCGCATGGCCGCCTCGGTGCTCGCCTCGGTAAAGTCGGCGTCGGCCTCGAGGCGGTCGGCGTAGAGGGCGACGAGGCGGGCGGAGTCGTCCTTCCAGCGCTTCTTAACGCCGGAGGGGTCATACGCGTCCGGGTCACCGAAGAGGTAGTCGGCGTCGGCGAGGTCGGACGTCTTGTCGAGCCGCTCGCGGAGGAGCCCGGCGGCCGCGACGAGCGCGGCCGCGTCGACCGCCCCGTGCTTGGCCTCGACGGCCGGGCGGGCCCGCTCGGCGATCTGCTCCGGCGACAGCTGGCGGAGGTGCTGGCCGTTGAACCAGAGGAGCTTGTCCATCGAAAACTGGACGCCGCTCTTCCCGATCCGCTCGACGTCGAACACGGTCACCAGCTCGTCGAGCGTGAACAGCTCGCGGTCGTCGCCGGGGTTCCAGCCGAGGAGCGCGAGGAAGTTGACGACGGCCTCCGGCTCGAACCCGGCCTCGCGATACTGGACCACACTGACGGGGATGTTGAGGCGGTCGGCCGAGCGCTTCGAGAGCTTCCCACCCGTCGGGCTCATAATCAGCGGGAGGTGCGCGAGGCGCGGCGGCGTCCACCCGAGCGCGCGGTACATCAGGAGGTGCTTCGGGACCGACGACAGCCACTCCTCACCGCGGATCACGTCGGTGATCCCCATGTGATGATCATCCACGACGTTGGCGAGGTGGTACGTCGGCATCCCGTCGCTCTTGACGAGGACCTGATCGTCGACGGTCGCCGTCTCGAACACGACGTCGCCGCGGACGCGGTCCGTGAACATCACCGTCTCCTCCTCCGGCACCATCAAGCGGACGACGTGCTCATCGCCCCGCTCGATCCGGTACTGGACCTGATCCGCGTCCAGCGTGAGCGAGTTCGCCATCTCGCCGCGCGTCGAGGCGTCGTAGGTCGGGTTCGGGTTCGCGTCCGAGCGATGGCGCTCCTTCATCGACTCGATCTCTTCCGGCGTGTCGAACGCGACGTAGGCGTGGCCGCCGTCGATGAGGCGCTGCGCGGCCTCCGCGTAGAGGTCGCGGCGCTCCGACTGGCGGTACGGGCCGGCGTCGCCGCCTTGGGTCGGTCCTTCGTCGACCGTCAGGCTGGCCCAGGCGAGACCGTCGAGGATGTCCTGCTCGGCCTCGGGGACGTAGCGGGACCGGTCGGTGTCCTCGATTCGGAGGACGAACGTGCCGCCCGTCTGCCGGGCCAGGAGGTAGTTGTAGAGCGCCGTGCGGAGGCCGCCGATGTGGAGGAGGCCGGTGGGCGAGGGCGCGAAGCGGACGCGGACCGGGGCGTCGGACATGCGAGGGGGGGGGAGCGGGGGTCAGAACCTATCTCGTGCCCCGACGCTTCGCCCGGAGGGTTTGTGAGGACCCGCGACAATTCTGGAGAGCCGTGAGCCCGTCTGCCCCAGGATTCCGCTTGGGGAGGAGACGCCCCCCGTTTCCATGGCCCGCCTCGTCTTGCTCACCTCCCTCCTCGTCGCCGGCTGCGCCGGCACGCCCGAGGCCGCCCCTCCGGCTCCGCCCGACTTCGCGCTCGCGTTGAGCCAGGGCGGAGGCTTCGCCGGCCGCTGGAGCGGCGTCGAGGTCGACGCCCGAGGCACCGTCACCACCTGGGAGGGAACGGGAGCCGACCGCAGGACGACGACCACCGACACGCTCGACGCCGCGGAACTCAGCGCCCTCTGGGACCGCCTCGACCCGGTCTTCTTCGACACCGACGTCGACGCCCCCGGCAACCTGACGGCCCGCATGGAGGCGTCGGGCGATGGGCGCGTCCACGCCACCGCCTGGGAGCCCGGCGCCCACGCCGCGCTCGACTCGCTCTACGCCGGCCTCACCCGCCTCCTCTCCTCAAACGCCGCAGTCCAATGACCGTTCGCCACACGCTCTCCGTCGTCCTCGCGGTCCTGCTGGCTGCCCTCGTCGCCGTTCCCGCCACGGCACAGAAGCGAACCGACGACCGGCGCCCATTGACCGGCCTCGACGCCGCCTCGATCCCGACCTACCCGTCCGTCCAGGCCTTCCTGGACGCGCGAGGCTCCGCCGCCCAGCCGGCGCTCCGTGACGCCGCGACGCCCGTGACCTCGGGTCGTCTCGCCCCGCTGGCGGCGCCCATCCGCCGGTCCCTCGGGGCGTTCACACCCAGCACAGGGGTCGCCCCGATCCGCGTCGAGCGGGCCCCGAACGGGACCGTCCGCTGGATGGAGGGCGATCTCAGCGCCGGCCTCGCGCAGCTCCGCACGTCCGGCACGGCAGGGCGCATCGCCGCGGCCCAGCTCGTCCTCGACGCCTATGCCCCGACGCTCCTCCTCGACATCCCGTCGGCCGAGCTCGCCCTGACTGACGCGGACACGGACGGGCTCGGCGCCACGCACGTCCGGTTCGCCCAGACCTACCAGGGCGTCCCTGTGTGGAACGCGGAGGTCCTCGTCCACCTCGACCGCGACGGCGCGGTCTACGCCGTCAACGGGACGTACCAGCCGACGCCGCGCGGCGTCGGCGTCACGCCGACGCTCTCGGCTGCCGACGCCCGCAGCGCGGCCGTCGCCGCGCTCGACGCGCTCGGACGGTGGCAGCCGCTCCCGGAGGGGACGGCCCGCTGGCTCGGGATCGAGGACGAGGCGCCCCGCCTCGTGATCTACCGGGATCCCAACGGGGCGCACCGTCTCGCGTACGCCATCGACCTCCACGCCAACCTGATCGAGTCGTACGAGATGATCGTCGACGCCCACTCGGGCGACGTGCTGGAGCGGCTGCCGCGGTTCTGCTCGTTCCTCCACGGCGAGCCCGCACCGCTCCTCTCGCTCGACGCGCCCCACCTGCTGGCGGCCCCGGCCGGCCGGGCCCAGTTCCAGAATGCCCAGGGGGTCGACTTGAACGGTGTGACGCAGTCGTTCCGGACCTGGCAGGCGGACGACGGGACCTCCTTCATGCTCTCCGACCTCGACAACCTCAACCCGGCCGCCTCGACGCTGCCGAGCAGCCAGTCCGGCGGGACGCTCACGCTGACGGCCAACTTCCAGGACATCGAGCAGGACCCGGGGCTCAACTACATCACGTCGACGAACAACACGTGGACGGACCCCGCGTCGGTTTCGGCGAGCTACAACATGCCCGTGACCTACGCCTACTTCCGGGACACGTTTGGCCGGCGAGCCATCGACGGCAACGACGAGTCGATGATCTCCGTCGTCCACATCAACAGCAACGGCCAGTCGCTGGCGAACGCGTTCTGGACGGGGCGGCTGATGGTCTACGGCAACGGGGACGGCGTCAACTTCGGGCCGTTCGCGGGCTCCCTCGACGTCTCGGCCCACGAGATGTCGCACGGCGTGATCCAGCACACGGCCGACCTCGTCTACAAGAACCAGCCGGGGGCGCTCAACGAGTCCATCGCCGACGTGTTCGGGATCATGGTCGACCGCGACGACTTCCTCTCTGCCGAGGACATCGTGATCGGGTCGATCGCGGGACGGGACCTGGAGAACCCGGACAACCCGGCCCTCGACCAGCCGCAGCCGGCCCACATGGACCAGTTCCAGCAGCTCCCCGAGAGCGTCGACAACGGCGGCGTCCACGTCAACAGCGGGATCCCCAACAAGGCCGCCGTGCTCGTGATCAAGGCCATCGGCCGCGAGAAGACGGAGCAGATCTGGTACCGCGGGCTCTCGAGCTACCTCACGCGCGAGAGCCAGTTCATCGACGCCCGGCTGGCGATGGAGCGCGCCGCACGTGACCTCTACGGCGACGGGGGCGCCGAAGTCGGCGCGGTGAGCGCGGCGTTCGCAGCGGTCGGCATCGGTGAGGCGACCGGTGGCGGGGGCGGTTCCGACGGCGGGGTCGACGACCTCCCCCCGCTCGCTGGCGGCCAGTCGCTCGTCACGTTCCTCACGGGGTCCGGCACCGTCGGCCTCCTCGACCTCACGGACCCGCAGAACGTGACGGCCGGCCTCCTCCCCGACGCCGTGGCCCGGTTCTCGGTGGAGGACGCCTCGCAGGTCTCGGCCCCGCGCGACGGCACCTCGGTGTGGTACGTCGACGCGCAGGGGCGGCTCGCCTTCGCGGACACGCAGACCGGCGCCGTGAGCACGTTCGACGGGGTATACGTCGCGGAACCGGGCGACCTCTGGACGGCGTCGATCGCGCCGGACGAAAGCATGGTGGCGCTCGTCTCCGCGTACCTCAACGACCCCCGGATTTACCTCTTCGACGGCACGAACTTCGGGGCCGTCGACCTCCTGCCGGAGACGACCGTGGAGGGCATCCGCGACGAATCCATCGACTTCCCGGACGTCGTGACGTGGTCGCCGAACGAGGCCGCCCCTCTCCTCACCTTCGACGCCTACCACGAGGTCCAATACGGGCCACTCGGCGCGCCCCTCGGGTCCCAGGTCGGCTACTGGGCGCTCCACGAACTCGACCTCGCGTCCGGGCGGATCTACGACCTCCTCCCGCCCCAGTCGTCCGGCGTCAACATCGGCAACCCGACGTACAGCAAGACCGACCCCGACGTGCTCGCCTTCGACGTGGCCGACCAGACCGGGGTCGAAACGTACGTCGTCGACTTCTCGGCCGGCACGGTGACGCCGCTCGGCACCTCGTCGTTCTCCGTCGAGGGCGCGTCCGTGACGGACGCGCAGCGGCCCTCGTTCTCCCCCGACGACCAGACCGTCGTCGTGTCGTCGCCCTCGACGGCCTCGCTCCTCTTCGTCGACCGACAGAGCCTCCAGGCGTCGTACCTGGCGTTCTCCGAACCGATCTACAATCCGTCGTGGTTCATGCTCGGCGGGACCCCACAGGGCAACACGCCCGCCGAGGGCGCCCCGCTGGCGACGATCGCGTTGGGGGCCCCCACCCCGAACCCGCTCGCGTCATCGGCCCGCGTACCGTTCACGCTCGCGGCGTCCGGGGCGGTGCGGCTGTCGGTGTTTGACGCCCTGGGCCGACGGGTCGCGACGCTCGTCGACGGGGACCGACCGGCGGGTGAGCACGCCGCGACGTGGAACGCAGCGGGTCTGGCCGGGGGCGTCTACCTCGTCCGCCTCGAAGTCGCCGGCGCCGTCCGCACCCGGACGGTCACGGTCGCGCGCTGACTCGGGAGCCCCCCCGTTGCCGCTCAGTCGGTGGCGGGGCGGGCGGTCCGCGGGGCCTCGACCGTCACGCCGGGGTCGATGAGGTAGAGCGACCCGTCTTCGAGGACGGCCTCGACGACGCGTTCATCCAGCGTCTGCGGCGGAGCGGCAGGATCGGAGGCGAGGACGCTGCCCAGGAACGCGGCCACGCACACGATGGCGAGCATGGCGCCGACGGAGACCCGCTGGCGGAGGGCGCCGCCGAGCGCCGAGCGGTCGGCCCGGCGCATCCGGGCGCGGCGCGACTGGCGGCGGACGCGGTCGAGCCGCGAGAACAGCGCCGCGTCGGCCGAGGCGGGCACGGCGAGGGGCTCCTGGCGCGCCGCGAGGCGGAACGTGAGGAGCGCGTCGAACTGCGTGCGGCAGTCGGCGCAGGTGGCGAGGTGGGCGAACAGGTCGGGCTGGCGGGCCGGGTCCAGCTCGCCGTCGACGTACTCGTTGAGGAGGACTTCGGCGTCCTCGTCGGGGCAGGGGAACAAGGCGAACGTCATCTCAGCGGACGGGGGCGGCGACGGCAGGGACGGACGCCGGCCCCGGCGCCTCGTCGGGGTGGAGCCACGGCCGGAGGATCTCGCCGATCTTCCGGCGGGCCTTGAACAGCTTGCTCTTGACCGAGGACTCGGTCGTCTTGGTCACGGCCGCGATCTCGGCGTAGCTCAGGTTCTGGTACTCCCGGAGCACGACGACCTCGCGGTAGCTCGGCGAGAGCTGGTCGAGCGTCCGGCTCACGAGCTCGGCCTGCTCGCTCTTGAGGAGGTTCCCGAACGGCGTGGCGCCGCGCGACGGGGGCTCTGGCGCCTCGGGCTCGAAGCCGACCTCGCGGCCCCGCTTGCGGAGCGCGTTGAGGCACTGGTTCCGGGCGATTGTGAAGAGCCACGCCTTGAACGACGTCGAGTTGAGGAGGCGCTCGCGGTGCTCGTAGGCCCGCGCGAACGTCTCCTGGAGGAGGTCCTCCGCGGCCGTCCGGTCGAGCAGCATCTTGGCGCAGTAGGCGAAGATGGCGCCCTTGTAGCGGTCGTAGAGCGCGACGAAGGCGAACTCGTCGCCCTGGCGGAACGCGTCGATCAGGGCAGGGTCGTCGGGCGGCATCGGCGACGGAGGGTGTGTCTGGTGTCGAGACACGCGATCGAACGGATCGTTGCTCTCCGCTCGTGTTTTTCTCCATCGTCCCTTGACGGACCGCCCTCAAGCGGCGGCGGCCTCCGCCTCGGCGAGGCGGCGCCCGAGGCGGAGGAGCGCGCAGCCGCTCGGGTCCGAGCGCGGGCGACCCGCCGGGGGCGTTTTCGCCGCACCTTGGAGGGACCGGGGAAACCCCGCGGTTAGCTTCCTCGCCCGAGACGCGCCGGAGAGGCCGGCGCGCAGACTCCCCCCTTTCGAGCCGAGATGCCCACGCCCCGCCTCGTCCTTTTCACGTTCGCCGCCGCGATCCTCGCCGGGTGCGGCGGGTCCCGCCCGTCGACCGAGCCGGCCCCGCTGGGGCCCGACGGGACGCCCATCGTCGCCACCTGGAGCGCCGACACCCTCACGCTCGCCGCCCTCGACGCGGCCTACGCCGCCACCGACGGCGCCGTCGTCGACACGACGCAGACGCCGCTCGCGCGCCGCCAGGACTTCCTCGAGCGCTACGTCGACTTCCAGCTCAAGGTCCTCGCCGCGCGCCAGGCCGGCTACGCCGACGACTCGTCGTACGTCGCCGAGGTCGCTGAGTACCGCGACCAGCTCGCCGGCCCCTACTTCACCGACCGCCGGATCCTCGACGCCATCATCGAGGACCTCTACTCCAAGCAGGCCGAGCAGATCGCCGTCTCGCACGTCCTGTTCCTCCTGAGCCCGGCCGAGCGCGACACGGCCGCCGTCTACGCCCGCGCCAACGCGTTGCGCGACTCGATCCTCGCCGGCCAGATCTCGTTCGGCGACGCCGCCGCCCAGTACTCCGAGGACCCGTCGGCCGCGTCGAACCGTGGCGACATTGGGTGGATCACGGGGGGCCGGACGGTCCTCGCCTTCGAGGACGCGGCCTACGACACGCCGGTCGGCGAGGTCTCGGAGCCGGTCCGCACCCGGTTCGGCGTCCACCTCGTCCACCCGACGGCGCGCGAGGCCAACCGGCCGGAGATCCGCGCCAGCCACATCCTCATCCGGACCTCCGACGAGGTCTCGGTCGACTCGGCCCGCGGCGTCATCGCGTCGCTCCGCGAGCGCGTCCTCGCGGGCGAGGACTTCGCCGAGCTGGCGCAGGAGTACTCCGAGGACCCGGGCTCCGGCGCCCGCGGCGGCGACCTCGGCATGTTCGGCCGCGGCCGGATGGTGCCGCCGTTCGAAGAGGCCGCCTTCGCGCTCCAGACCCCGGGCGACCTCTCGGAGCCGGTCGAGTCGCGCTTCGGCGTCCACCTCATCCAGCTCACCGAGGTCGCCGAGCGGCCGACGTACGAGGAGGCCTACCCCGAGCTCCGCTCGCTGGCGCTCCGGCTCCCGCGGTCGGCCGTCCGCCGTCAGGCCGTCGGGCGCGAGTACATCGACGAGGTCGGCGGGAGCTACGACGAGGCGCTCGTGCGCGAGGCCGTCGAGCAAGTCCCCTCCGACTCCCTCGTGGCGTTCGTCCGCGCGGAGGGCTTCGGGACCTACAACGACCAGACGTTCGCGACCGTCGGCGACTCGACCTACCAGTTCTCGGAGCTCGTCCCGGTCGTCTCACGAATGCGGTTCGGGCCGCACCCGGCCGGCGAGGTGATCGAGACGTTCCGCGCCTACGTCGACGAGAAGGCCGTCGAGCTGGCGATCTCGCGCCTGGAGGACCGCGACCCCGAGTTCGCCCGCGTCTTCCGGAGCTACGCCGACGGGGTCCTCCTCTTCCGGATCGCCGAGGACAGCGTGTGGACGCCGGCCAAGGAGGACACGGCCGGGCTCCGCGCCTACTTCGACGCGCACCCGGGCGAGTTCCGCTGGCCCGAGCGCCGCCGCGCCTTCGCGTTCCGCGCCGCCTCCGACTCGCTCCTCCGCGCCGTCGCCGCCGACCTCGACGCGGGCATGAGCGCCCCCGAGGCGTTCCGCGCCCGCCAGGCCGAGATCGACGCCAACCGGATCCGCCTCGACACGGTCTTCGTGGCCGACTCGACGGGCTCGACGCTCGACGCGGTCCTCAGCCTCCAGGTCGGCGACCGGAGCGAGGTCGCCCTCGAGCGTGCGCAGCGCGTCCTCTACGTGCTCGACGGCATCGAGGCCCCGCGGGACAAGACGTTCCAGGAGGCCCGCGCTGAGATCATCACGCGGTACCAGGACCAGGTCGAAGACGAGTGGGAGGCCCGCCTCCGCGCGCGCTACGACGCCGAGACCTACCCCGAGCGCGTGCCTGCCCAGTCGTCGGTGACGCTGCCCGAGCCGGAGGGCGCACCGACCGTGATCTCCAACGGCGCCCGGTAGCCTTGTCGGGACGCGTCCTCGTTCTCCTCGCACTGGCGGCGCTCGCCGCCTGCGCCGACACGCCGCCGCCCGACGCCCAGGGCGGCGGCACCGTCGTCGCTCGCGTGGGGGAATCGACGCTGACGGAGGGGGACGTGGCGGACGCGCTGGGCGACGTCCCCGCCAGCCTCGACAGCGTGACGGCGCGCGAGCAGGTCGTCGAGCAGTGGGTCCAGCGCGAGTTGCTCGTGCAGGAGGCCCGCCGCCAGGGGCTCGACCAGGACCCGACGGTCCGCCGCCGCCTCGCCGAGGCGGAGCGGGCCGCGCTCGAGCTGGCCGCGCTCAACGCCCACTTCGACCGCGTCCCGGCCACGCCGTCCGACGCCGAACTCCAAGCGTACTACGACCGGCACCGCGAGGCCCTCGCCCTCCGCGAGCCGTACGTCCGGCTCCGCCACCTCCGCCTGCGCGACCCGTCGCGCGCCGAGGACGCCCGCGCCTCGTTCCAGCGCGCCGTCGCCTCGGCCGTCCCCGACTCGCTCTTCGCCCTCGTCGCCCGCGAGTACGCCGACGACCCCGAGGGGGCCGTGGCCTTCTCCTCCGAGTACGTCTCCGAGAGCCAGATCGGCGCGCTCGACGACGTGCTCGCCGAACGGGTGTCCGCGCTCCCGGCCGGCGCCCAGGTCGCCGCGGTGCCCGTCGGCCGCGTGGTCCACGTGGTCCAGGTGGTCGACCGCGTGCCGGCGGGGACGGTCCCGCCGTTCCGGCTCGTCCGCGACGAGCTCGCCGAGCGGGTCGGCGTGCAGCAGCGGCGCGACGCCTCGGCCCGGCTCCTCCAGCAGCTCCGGGCCGAGGCCCGCTCCCGCGGCGCCCTCGAGATGCCCGAGGAGTGACGTCCCCGGTGAGGCGCGATGGGTCCGCCCGCCTCGGCGACACGCCGGGCCCGTCCAGCGCTCCCGCTCTCCACGCCGTTCTCGCGCAATACGGCGGCCCCTCCGGCCGTACTGCCCCCCGACCGATCCTTCCCGCCTGATGCGACCGATTCTCTCCGCCCTCCTCCTCGTCGTCGCGGCCGGTGCCGTGGCCCAGCCGGTGGCCCCCGGCCAGCGCCTCGACGGCATCGCCGCCGTCGTCGGCGAGCAGGTCGTCCTCTACTCCGAGGTCGACGCCCTCGTCCAGCAGACGACGCAGGGACGCGAGGCGCCGCCGGACCTCTGGAGCCGCGCGCTCGACCGCCTCGTCGACCAGCGCATCGTCATCGCGCGGGCCCGGCAGGACACGACGCTCAACGTCACCGACGACATCGTCTCGCAGCGGGTCGACCAGCAGGTGGCCCAACTCGCGGCGCAGGTCGGCGGCGAGCCCCAGCTCGTCCAGGCCTACGGCCGCTCGATCGACGAGATCAAGGTGTCGGTCCGCGAGGACGTCCGCGACGAGCTCCTGCTCCAGCAGTACCAGGGCCGCCGGATGCGCGAGGTCAAGGTGACGCCGGGCGAGGTCCGCGACTGGTTCGACCGGATCCCGGAGAGCGAGCGGCCCGAAGTGCCCGAGCTCGTCCGCGTGGCGCACATCGTCAAGATCCCCGCCAGCGACGAGGCCGGCGAGGCCCGCGTCCGCGCTTTCGCCGAGACCCTCCGAGACTCGATCCTCGCCGAGCAGGCCACCATCGAGGACCTCGCCAACCGGTACTCCGACGACCCCGGCAACACGAACCGCGACGGGACCCAGAACGGCGGGCTCTACACGACGCTCCGCCTGACCGACCTCGAGCCGCGCTTCCAGGCCGCCGCCGCCGCCGCCGAGCCGGGCGACATCTCGCCCGTGTTCGAGACGCCGTTCGGCTACCACGTCCTCCGCGTCAACTCCCGCGACGGCAACCGGATCTCGTTCAACCACATCCTCCTCCAGGTCGAGGTGGGCGAGGACGAGGCCGAGGCGGCGCGCGAGACGCTGTCGGTTCTCCGCGACTCGATCCAGGCCGGGACGCCGTTCGAGGCCATCGCCCGCCGCCACTCCGAGGAGCCCCAGAGCGCGGCACGCGGCGGCTACGTCTCCGTCCCCCAGACGCGCCAGCGCGACCTCTCGGCCGAGGGCCTCGGCCCCCAGTGGCGCGCGACGATCGACACGCTCGAGGTCGGCGAGATCTCGGAGCCCGCGCCCGTCACCCTCGCCGACGCCGAGGGCACGCAGGCCTTCCACATCGTCCTGCTCCAGAAGCGGACGCCGGCCCACCCGCTCTCCGTCACCGACGACTACGCGCTCTTGAGCCAGTACGCGCTCCAAGAGAAGCAGAACGAGGTGCTCCAGGAGTGGGTCGACGACCTCCGCGAGACGGTCTACGTCGACATCCGGGCCGAGCAGTACCAGCCGCCGGCGGGCGGCTAGCGGCCGTGTGATCTTGGAGGCCCGGAGGCGACCGTCTCCGGGCCTCTTCTCGTTTCCCCTCTTCCGCGCCCCTCTCCATGCCCATCGACCCGAAAGACCCCGCCGCCGTCGACGCGCTGGCGGACGCCTACCGCCAGCTCCGCGCCGAGGTCGGCCGGGTCGTGGTGGGGCAGGAGGCGGCCGTCGAGGGGCTCGTCGTGGCGCTCCTGGCGCGCGGCCACACGCTCCTCGTCGGCGTGCCGGGCCTGGCCAAGACGCTCCTCATCCGGACGCTCTCGGACGCGCTCGAGCTCTCGTTCCGGCGGATCCAGTTCACGCCGGACCTCATGCCGAGCGACATCACGGGCTCGGAGGTCGTCGAGGAGGAGCCGGGCACGGGCCGCCGCGCGTTCCGGTTCGTGAAGGGGCCCGTGTTCGCCCACGTGATTCTGGCCGACGAGATCAACCGGACGCCGCCGAAGACGCAGGCGGCGCTCCTGGAGGCGATGCAGGAGGGCCACGTCACGGCGGCCGGCCAGACGTTCGACCTCCCGAAGCCGTTCTTCGTCCTCGCCACGCAGAACCCGATCGAGCAGGAGGGGACGTACCCGCTGCCGGAGGCCCAGCTCGACCGGTTCATGCTCAACCTGTGGCTCGACTACCCGCCGTTCGCAGACGAGGTCGCGATCGTCAAGGGCACGACCTCGGGCGAGGCGGCGGAAATCCGCCCCGTTCTCTCGGCCGACGACCTCGGCGCGTACCAGGCGCTCGTCCGCAACGCGCCCGTGGCCGACCACGTCGTCGAGCACGCCGTCCGGCTGGCGTCGCGGACGCGGCCCGGCCGTGACGGCGCGCCCGACTTTGTGACGCAGTACCTCTCGTACGGCGCCGGCCCGCGCGCGAGCCAGTACCTCGTGCTCGGGGCCAAGGCGCTCGCGCTCCTCGACGGCCGTGTGACGCCCCTCGCGGCCGACGTCGACCGGATCGCGGTGCCCGTCCTGCGGCACCGGATCGTGACCAACTTCAACGCGGAGGCCGAGGGCGTGTCGAGCGTCGACGTGATCGAGCGGCTCGTCGGGCTGGGCGACTAGGAAGGGGGCGGGCGACCCGGTCCGCCTCGGGCCCGAGGCGGAGGGAGCTGGCCTGCGGTGCGCAACTCCCGGAGCGAGCGGCCGTCGGGTGAGGCCCCTCCCCCTTCCGCCATGCGCCTGCTCCTCGCCCTCCTCCTCGTCCCCCCCGCGCTCGGTCAGGACCTCGCGATCCGCGACGTCCACCTCATCGACGTCGAGGCGGGCGTGGTCGTCCCCGACCAGACCGTCGTGGTCGCCGACGGGCAGATCGTCGCCGTCGGCACTGACGTGGGGGTCCCCGACGGCGTCGAGGTCGTCGAGGGCGACGGCCGGTACCTGATGCCGGGCCTGTGGGACATGCACGCCCACCTCCGGCACCCGATCGCGCCGACGATCATCTTGCCCCAGCTCATGGCCCACGGGATCACGGGCGTCCGCGAGATGGGGTCCGAGTGCGAGAACAAGGACGACCCGGTCTGCCTCGACCAGATGCTCGCGTGGCGGGACCAGATCGCAGGCGGGACGCTCGTCGGGCCGCGGCTCATCGAGCTGAGCAGCTTCCCGCTCAACCCGCCGTGGGACTATGCCGTCGCCGAGGACGAGGCGCGGGCGATCGTCCGGGAACTCCACGGCCGCGGGGTCGACCTCATCAAGACGTACTACCGGCTCTCGCCAGAGGCCCTGGGGTGGATCGCCGACGAGGCCGCCGCGCTCGGGATCTACGCGGCCGGCCACCTCCCGCTGGCCATGACGACCGCCGAGGCGGCCGCGGCCGGCGTCCGGAGCGTCGAGCACACGCGCGACCTCCTGTTCGACTGCTTCCCCGGCTCGGCCGCGTTCCGCGCCGAGGCCCACTCGCAGAACCCACCGCCCGCCGTGATGCGCGCGATGGTCGAGGACCACGACCCGGCCGTCTGCGACGCGACGTTCGAGGCGATGATCGCCCACGGCACGGCGTACGTCCCGACCCACGTGACGCGCCGGATGGACGCGCTGGCCGACGACCCGGCGTTCCGCGACGACCCGCGACGTCGCTTCCTCCCCGCCATCGTCTGGGACTCGTGGCAGGCCGACGCCGACCGGATGATCGCCCTCGACCCGTCGCCCGAAGGCCGGGCGACGGGCCGCGCGTTCCACCGACTCGGGCTCGACCTCACGCGGCGTGCCCACGAGGCCGGCGTGACGGTCCTGCTCGGGACCGACGGCGGCGACACGTACAGCTTCTTCGGGTCGAGCGCCCACGACGAGTTGGCGCTCCTCGTCGAGGCCGGCCTCTCCCCCGCCGACGCCCTCGCCGCCGCCACGATCCGCCCCGCCGAGTTCGTCGGCCTCGGGGGCACGTTCGGGACCGTCGAGGCGGGCAAGCACGCGGACCTCATCCTCGTCCGCGCCGACCCACTCACCGACATCGAAAACGTCCGCCAGATCGAGGCCGTGATCCTCGGTGGGCGGCTCTTCGACCGGGACTCGCTCGACGCCCTGCGAGAGCGCGTCGAGGCCGCCGTCGCCGCGATGGACGCTGAGGAGGCTCCTTAGCCTGAGCACGAGTCCGCGAGCGCGCTCGCCCGTAGACTCCGGGGCCCTCGCCCCCCCGCCCGTGCTCGACCTCCGCGACCGCTTCGTCACCCCTCCGTCACCCGCCGCCGAGCTCCGCGCCTTCACCCACGGGCTGATGCCCCGGACCGTCCCCGCCCTCATGGCCGGGTTCTGCGAGGACTGGGCCGAGCGCGGCGTCGACGCCTGGAACCGCGTGCCCGACCGGTGGGGCCTCGGCCACGACACCGGCTGGTGGTCGATGCCCGAGGACCTCGCCGACGCCTACGTCGCCCCGATGCTGGCGGCGCCGGCCGGGACGTGCGTCCTCCAGCCGAACGTCCACTGGACGGTCCAGGCGCTCTTGTCGTGCGACGGGCCGTTCGAGGGGCGCGACGAGGTGGTGATGACGGAGGGCGAGTTCCCGTCGGTCCGCCACTCGGTCCAGCGGTGGGCCGGCCTGCGCGACCTCCGCCCCGTCGACGTGTCCGCAAACGCCGATTGGGCCGTCGACCTCGATGCCATCGCCGACGCCATCACCGACCGTACGGCCTGGGTCATCGTCTCACACGTCGGGTTCGCGACCGGCGAGGTGATCCCCGACGCCGACCTCCGCCGGCTCGCCGATGCCGCGCACGCCCGGGGGGCGCTCCTCGCCGTCGACGGCTACCACGCGACGGCCTCCCTGCCTCAGGACGTCGAGGCCATCGGGGCCGACGTCTACTTCGGCGGCTTGCTGAAAGAGGCCTGCGGGTCGAGCGGGAACGCCTACCTCTACGTCCGCCCCGGGCTCGACCTCCGGCCTCGCCTCGCCGGCTGGTTCGCCGACGCCGAGCCGTTCGCCTTCGCCCCCGCCCCGGCCGACCACCCCGAGGTGCGTCGTCGCTTCCTGGGCGGCACGACGGCCGTCGCGTCGATGTACCACGCCGTCGAGGGCCTGCGGATTCTGCTCGACGTCGGCATCGACGCCGTCCGCGCTGACACCCTCGCCAAGGGCGCGCGCGGGATCGAGCGGGCCGACGCGCTCGGCCTCCCGCTCCGCTCGCCCCGCGAGGCCGCCCGCCGCGGCGCCATGGTCGTCTTCGAGATCGACGCCGCCGACCGGCTCGTCCGCTGGCTCAAGACGCAGGACGTCTACGTCGATGCGCGGCGCGGGCGGCTCCTCCGGTTCTCGCCGTTCGTGTGGAACCCGGTCGAGGACGTCGACCGGCTCTTCGACGCCGTCGAGGAGGCCCTCGCCACCGGGGCCCACCGGGAGCTCCCGGAGATCGACGAGGGCGGCCCCGTCACGTAACGAATCTGCCCCGCGCCACGCCGATTCTACCCGAGGGGTTACGAATCCGTACCGGCCCCGCCCGTTGATTGGGGCCCGCGCGGCGTCGGACGATTACGGACGAGGAGCGGCCCGTCGAGCCCTCTGACGCAGCGTGGGGTCGTCGGAACGTTCCATGGTGGGCGGCTGATGTGGCGCGGCGAGGCTCCCGACGAGCCCGGGCGGGGAGCGGGGCAGACGATGGCACCGCCCTTGCGGAAGGGATCGGTACGCCTCCCACCTCACCCGTGCCCGCCTGGTCCCTCCGCTCCGCCGCCGTCCTCTGCCTCGCCGCGCTCGCCGCGCGACCGGCGGCGTCGCTCCTGGAGACCCTCGGACTCGCCGCCGCCGCGCTCGTCGTGGCCGCGCTGGCCGTCCGCCCGGCGGGCCGCTCGCGCCTCGCCTGACCGGCTCACCCCACCGGGCCGCGCCGCTACCGACCATGACCTCTTCGCTCCAAGACGCCGTCGAACGCTACTGCGCCGAGCGCGACGCAAACGGAACCCGCGCTGACGACTACGCCCGCTCCGTGGCCGTCGCCGCCCTCCCGCTCGTCCGCTCGCTCTCGCGGCGGATCGCGCTCCCGGACCACCCGCTCGCGTCCTACGCCGACCTCGAGAACGCGGGGATGCTGGGGATGCTCCAGGCGCTCGGGAGCTACGACCCCTCGCGCGGGACGCCGTTCGCGTCGTTCGCCTACGGCCGGATCCGAGGCTCCCTCGTCGACTTCCTCCGCACGATCGACTGCCTCAGCCGGGACCGACGGCGCCGCGTGGCCGAGGCCAACCGGACCGCCCAGACGCTCCAGCAGGAGCTCGGCGACGAGCCCCGCGCCGCCCAGGTCGCCGACCGACTCGGAGTGAGCGTCCGGTCCTACAACCGGCTCCTCGGCGACGCCCAGCAACGGTTCGCCCTCTCGCTCTACGACGGCCAGGGCACCGACCGGCCCTCCCCCATCGACACGCTCCCGGCCCCCGACGTCGAGCCGGCCGACGCCGACGCCGAGCGCCGGTCGCTCTACGCCTTCGTCGAGGCCCTCGTCGAGCGGCTCCCCGAGCGCGAGCAGCGGATCGTCCACCTGTACTTCTTCGAGGGCCTGACCCTCCGCGAGATCGCCGGCGAGTTCCACCTCACCGAGGCGCGGATCTCGCAGATCCTCTCCAAGACGCTCCGGACGCTCCGCGGGCGGATGGACCAGCACGCCGTGGCCGCCTAGCCACGCCCCCGACTCCCGAGAGGGAGAGAGAGAGCGATGGGCCGAGGCCCGGGGAGACCCGGCCTCGGTCGATCGTTTGGTGCCGGCCCTGCAGTCGGGCCCAGCGCGGGCCCGAGGCGGCCCGCCTCGGTGGCGACGCGGGGCGGGCCGACGGGACTCCTCCGTTTTTTCCCCCAGGATGCCCCCGGGGCCTCCCGTATCTTCTCCGCCCCTACGAGTCGGCCCACGTGCGCCGGCTCGTTTCTGGTTTCGGTGCCGCGCGATTCCCGCGGTGGCGCCGTTCGAGTACGACGATCGAGACAGACTCCGCGGAGGCGGATCGACATGGGAGTGATGAACAGCATTCGCGAGCGCGCCGGCGGCTTCATGGTCGGCGTCCTGGTGGTCGCCTTCGGCGGCCTCTGGGCGCTCCAGGACTCCGGCGCATTCGACGCCGTCGGCCTCGGGCCGGACGGCCGGACCATCGGCGAGGTCGACGGCGAGCCCATCGAGGGCGAGCTCTACCAGCGCGCCGTCGACCAGCAGCTCGACGCCTACCAGGCCCAGGGCCTCGAGGTCACGGGCTCGCTCCAGCGCAACATCGAGGACCGCGTGTTCGACAGCCTCGTCGACAACGCGCTCGTCGAGCGCGAGATGGACCGGCTCGGCGTCGAGGTCACCGACGACGAGGTGTTCGAGCTCATCACGGGCCCGACCCCCGACCCGCTCATCGCGCAGGTCTTCCCCGACGGGCAGGGCGGCGTCGACCGGGCCGCGCTCCAGCAAGTCGTCGAGGACCCGCAGTTCGCGGAGCAACTCCAGGCCATCGAGGAGCAGGTCCGCCGGAACCGCCGGCAGGCCAAGCTCTCGGCCCTCATCACGGCCACGACGCGCGTGACGCCGTCCGAGCTCCAGTCCGAGTTCGTCCGCCAGAACCGCCGCGCGACCGCCGAGCTCGTCGCGCTCCGCTACGCCGACGTCCCCGACGATCAGGTCGAGGTCTCGGACCGCGACCTCCGGAGCTACTACGATGACCACATCGAGGACTTCGAGCGGGACGCGTCGTACTCCATCGAGTATGTGGCCTTCGACAAGGCCCCGACCGCGGCCGACTCGGCCCGCGCGACGGACGAGCTCCAGGGCCTCGTACAGGGCTTCCGCCAGGCGCCGGACCCCGTGGCCTATGCCCGCCGCAACTCGTTCGGCGCCGCCGTCGACCCCGCGTTCGTCGGCGCCGGCGACCTCCCGGCCGAGTTGGCCTCGGCGGTCTACTCGAACCTGACCGAGGGCCGCGTGGTCGGGCCCGTGGTGGCCGGCGACCGGGCCTACGTCGCCCGGATCCAGGGCCTCCGCGACGGCGACGCGACGGCCGTCAAGGCCCGCCACATCCTCTTTCCGGCCGGCTCGGAGGACCAGGCCCGCCAGGTCCGCGAGCAGATCAACAGCGGCGACCTCTCGTTCGCCGCGGCGGCCCGTCAGTTCTCGACGGACCGGAGCAACAGCGCCCAGGGCGGCGACCTCGGCTGGTTCGGCGAGGGCCGGATGGTCGAGGCGTTCGAGCAGGCCGCCTTCGCCGCGCCCGAGGGCCAGGTGATCGGGCCCGTCCAGAGCCCGTTCGGCGTCCACCTCATCCTGGTCGAGGACCGGGCCACGTCGGAGGTGCAGCTCGTCCAGATCGAGCGGCCCGTCGAGGCCGACTTCGGCCGCGTGCTCGGCGAGGCCGAGGACTTCGCCGCCTTTATCGAGCTTGAGGACCGCGACTTCGCCGAGGAGGCCCAGGAGCGCGGCATCGCCCCGACGCCGGTCGAGGTCCAGGACAGCCAGGCCCAGGTGCCCGGCCTCGAGCTGGGCCGCGACTTCTTCCGCTTCCTCCGCCGCGCCGACGAGGGCCAGGTGTCGGAGCCGTTCGACGCGGGGGGTAGCTTCATCGTCGCCCGACTGGTGGAGCGCCGCGAGGCCGGTCCGGCCCCCTTCGAGGAGGTCCGCGGGCAGGTCGAGACGGAGGTCCTGACCGAACGCAAGAAGGAGGTCCAGACGGCCGCGCTCCAGAACGCGCTCGACGGCGCCTCCTCCCTCGGCGCGATCGCCGCCGCGGCCGGGACGGACGTCGAGACCGTGTCGGACCTCAGCATGGTCCAGGGGACGATCCCGAACTACGGCGTCGAGCCGCGCGCCGTCGGCGCCGCGTTCGGGCTCCAGCCGGGCCAGCGGAGCGGCGTCATCGCCGGCGACCAGGCCGCCTTCGTCGTCCGCACGACGTCGCTCACGGGCGCGACCGACGGCGAGTTCACGGCGGACGCCCGGACCTCGATCCGCGAGCAGCTCCTCCAGCAGAAGCGCTCGCGCGTCCTCCAGGCGTGGCTCCAGGGCCTCCGCGACGAGGCCGAGGTCGACGACTTCCGCAACGACCTGCTGTAGCGACTAGGACCTGGGGACGTGGGACTGGGGATCGTCCCCCCTCCCGTTCTCGCCAGACCCTGCCGCCCGGCGCTCCGCTTCACGCGTGAGCGCCGGGCGGTCCGGTTTCAGGCCTTCCGCGCCGCGCCAGGTGTGGAAGGCGACCGGCACCATGAACCCGGGCAAGGAAGCGCGAACCGCGTCCCCCAGCGCGACCCCGTTCACCTCGGCGTCGCCGTCGAGGCGGACGAAGGCGACCGGCCGGGCCCCGAACTCGGCATCAGGAACGGGCACGACGACGGCCTCTCGGACGCTGTCGAGCGCCAGCAGCGCCGCCTCGATGGCTTCTGGGCGAACGTTCTCGCCGCCCGACACGAACTGCAGATCGACGCGGCCGGTGACCACGAGCCGGCCCTCGGCGTCGAGATGCCCGACGTCGCCCGTCGGGTGCCACGTGGGCGCGGGCTGAAGGCCGTCCGGCCCGAGGGTCCCGGCGAACCGCGTCGGTCCGGAGACTTCGATCTCCCCAGACTCGGCGATGCGGAGGTCGCGGTGCGGGAGGGGCCGGCCAGAGGTCGCGAGCTCGACTCGGTCGGCGCCGGGCGCGGTCGCCGTGACGGTCGAGGTCATCTCCGTCATCCCGTAGCTGGTGACGGCGGGGACGCCCGCCTCGACCGCCGCGTCCAACAGGTCGGCCGGGACGGCGCTGCCGCCGAGCAGAACGGCGTCGAGGCCGCTCAGGTCGGCGCCGGCGTCGAGCAGCCGGCGGAGTTGGGTCGCGACGAACGAGGCGTGGGTCGGGCGGAGGCCGCTGATGCCCTCGACGAGCCCGAGGTCGGGCGGAGGAATGGCGATGGTCGCACCGGCCAGCGCGCACCGGACCACGACGCCGAGCCCACCGACGTGGTACAGCGGGAGATCGAGCAGCCACCGGCTCCGCTCGGTCACGCCCAGCGCCTCGTTCACGCCCCGCGCGCTCCACACGTGGTTGCCGACGGTGTGGAGGATCGCCTTCGGGGTTCCGGTCGAGCCCGACGTGTGGACGACGGTGAACGGTCGGTCGAGCGGGATCGACGGCGCCCCTCCCCTCGCGTCTCCCTCCGCCTCAGCGCCGAGGCGGGCGAGGTCGGCGTCGGTGAGGGCACGGTCGATACCGAGCCGGCCGAGCGCTTGGGCGACGGCGGCCGGCCTCCACCGCGTCGAGAGCGGGACGAGGACGCGGCCGGTGCGAAGCGCGGCCAGGACCCACACGACGAGGTCGGGCGACGTGTCGGCGCAGACGGCGACGCGTTCGGGCATCGCCGTTAGCCGTGCGGCGGCGTCCCCCACCCGGACGTCGAGGTCATGCCACGTCCACGTCTCGGCGCCAGTCGCCAGCGCGGGCGCCTCCGGCCGCGTCTCGGCGTGATGGCGGACGGGGTCGGGGACAGTCACGGGATCGAGACGGCGGGTGGCGACGCGAACAAGCCAGGCATGTCGACGCGAGCGCGGTCAAACGGGAGAGGCGAGAGCACGTCGGCTGCCAGCCACCGGTACGTGTCGAGCCCGGCCGGCTCAGCGCCCGTCGCCGCGGCCAACGCCGCGATGCCTCGGAGCCCGACGCCGCTCTCGAACGCCGCGCTCAGCACGGGCCGCACGCCGGCCGCCCGCGCCGCCGCCGCAAGCGCCAGCGTCCGCGCGACGCCGCCGAGGAGCGTCGGCTTGAGGACCGCGGCCTCGGCCCACCCCCGGATCGCGGTCCCGCCGCCGGGCTCCTGGAGCGTCTCGTCGAGCGCGAGAGGAAGGCCCGTGTCGTGCCAGAGCTCGGGCATCCGCTCTGGCTCGGCGAGGGGCTCCTCGACGTAATCGAGCACGACGCCGTCGACGCCCTCCGCAAACGCCACGGCCTCGTCCCACGACCACGCCCGGTTCGCGTCCAGTCGGAGCGCGACGGCCGCTGGCAACGCCTCATCGACCGCGCGGACGAGCGCCACGTCCTCGGCCACCCGCTGGCGCCCCACCTTGAGCTTTACCGCCACATACCCCGCCTTGGCGAGCCACAGGGCCGACTCGACCGCGGCATCGCCGGTCCCCATAACGAGCCCGTTGAGCGGGAGGACGACCGCGGGGTCGGGGTGAAGCACCTGCGGGGGCGTTCGCCCGACTTCGAGGGCTGCGAGGTCGAGGAGCGCCAGGTCGACGGCGAACCGTACCGAGGCGGGCAGGCCCGCGGCGTCGAGCGCAGCCGCGAGGGCTCCGCCTGGCAACCCCGCGCCCACGTCGATCTCGCGCCCCACGAGCGCCGCCCCGAGGTCACGCAGCGTGGACTCCGCCTCCGCCAGCGACTCGCGGCTGAACCCGGGGAGTGGAGCCGCGTCGCCCCACCCGACATGCCCTCCGATGCTCTCGACCCGAAAAAGAAGCCCATCTCGGGCCTCTCTCCGCTCGCTGTTCCACATGACCGGCTCCGCGAGGGGCAGCCGGTACGGCAGCACGCGAACGTCGGCGATCGTCACGTCAGCACCCAGCCGAGGGCGAAGGTGACCGAATACAGGAAGAGCAGCCCGGCGGTCTTGCCGAGGAGCGGGTTGAGGACCGCCGGGTCTTCCGTCGTCGCGAGCGTGCGGACGAGGCGACGGCCGAGGAGCGCCGCCAGCACGGCCGCGGCGAGCACGCCGAGATGATCGCGCGACACGAGCGCGAGCGCGGCCGGCACAACGACGGCGCCCGAGATGCAGTGGTTGTAGAGCCGGACGCCAAACGGCCGCCCGAACCGGACCACCAGCGTCCGCTTGTCGGCCGCCCGGTCCTCTTCCACGTCACGGACGTTGTTGGCAAGCAGGATGGCCGTGGCCAGAAACCCCGGGCCGAGGCCGGCGATGGGCACCCACCCCGGCAGGTCGAGCGCCTGCACGTAGTACGTCCCGCCGACGGCGACCGGCCCGAAGAAGACGAGGACGAAAAGGTCCGCCAGCCCGGTGTAGGCGAGGGCGTAGCGGCCGGCGGTGTAGGCGTAGCCGCTGGCGATCGACGCCAGCCCCACCGCGAGGATCGGCCAGCCGCCGCGGAGGATGAGGGCGATACCGGCCGCGAAGGCGAGCCCGAACGCGACGGCCGCCGCCGTCCGCATCTGCCCGGCCGTCACGAGACCCGCCGCCGTCGCGCGTGTCGGCCCCTTCCGCGCGGCGGTGTCGGCCCCGCGGACGAAGTCCTCGGCGTCGTTGGCGTAGTTCGTCCCGACCTGGATGAGGACGGCGCCGAGGAGCGCGCACGTCGCGGCGAGCGCGTGGAAGGCCCCGGCCTCGACCGCGAGCGCGATCCCGACCAGGACGGGCGCGATGGCGGCCGGCAGCGTCTTGGGCCGCGCGGCGTCGAGCCAGACCCTCCACCTCGGCACCGAGGCGGACGGGGTCGTGGGCGAGGCGTCGGTCACGTGATCCACAGGTCGAGGCGGTCGAGGAGCGCGTCGAGCTCGCGGCGATGGCGGCGCTTGAACTTGAGAAGGAGCGCGCCTTCCGTCGCGCCGGGCACGTCGCCGATGAGGCGCATCGGTCGCGTCCGGATCGTGAGCTTGTCGCCGAAGAACCCGCGCTGGTGGCGGACCTCTTCGAGGTCCGTGAGCTCGAACCGAAACGTCTCGGCGCTCCGGTCGAACATCCCGAACACCTTGACCTGGACCTCGATCACGACCTCGTCTTCGTCCACGCGGATCGCCCCGCGGCCTTCGGAAAAGCCGCCGTGGACGTCGCCGGTCGCGAAGGGGACGGAGAGCACGGGGAAGTCAGGTCGGGTGATCGGGTGAGGTCAGAAGTGAGGATCAGGAGGTGACGTTCGTTCGGGTTGCCCCCTTCTGACCTCATCCGATCCTACCTCCGCCCTATGCTACGGTCGGTAGCCGTCGGCGTCGAAGTTCGGGGGGCGGCCGGCGAGGTAGGCGTTCTTGCCCTCTTGGCCCTCCTCGGTCATGTAGAACAGCATCGTCGCGTGGCCCGCCAGCTCCTGGAGCCCGGCGCCGCCGTCCTCGTCGGCGTTCGCGGCGGCCTTGATCATGCGGATGGCAATGTTCGAGTTCTGGAGGATCTCGCGGCTCCACTGGACCGTCTCGCGCTCGAGCTCGGCGAGCGGGACGACCGTGTTGACGAGGCCCATGTCGAGCGCCTCCTGTGCCGAGTAGGGCCGACAGAGGAACCAGATCTCGCGCGCCTTCTTCTGCCCGACGATCCGGGCGAGGTGCGCCGTGCCATACCCCGCGTCGAAACTCCCGACCTTCGGGCCGGTCTGCATAAACCGCGCGTTGTCGCTGGCGATCGTGAGGTCGCACACGACGTGGAGCACGTGCCCGCCGCCGACGGCCCAGCCGTTGACGGCCGCGATCACCGGCTTCGGCATCTTGCGGATCCGCGTCTGGAAGTCGAGCACGTTGAGCCGCTGCGTGCCGGTCTCCTGGCCCTCGGCCATCTCCTTGTAGCCGTGGTCGCCGCGGATCCGCTGGTCGCCGCCGGAGCAGAACGCCTTGTCGCCGGCGCCCGTCAGCACGAACACGCCGACCGAGGGGTCGTCACGGGCGTCGTCGATGGCCCGGATCATCTCGGTGACGGTCGTCGGGCGGAACGCGTTGCGGACCTCGGGGCGGTTGATGGTCACGCGCGCGATGCCGACCGTGTCGGTCCCGGGCGCGCCCTTCTCGTAGACGATGTCCTCGAAGTCGCCGACGGACTCCCACTCGAAGGGGGCGGAGACGGTCGGGCGGTCGGTGAAGTGGTGCTTCTTCTTGGTCTCAGCCATCGGAGGGCGGATCGGGTCGGGTCAGGAAGTCGGTGAGGAGCGCGGCGAGGGCGTCAGGGGCCTCGGCCGGGAGGAGGTGGGCGGCGCCGGGAACGATGGCCGTCTCGAACCCGCCGGCCTCGGCCATCTGCTGAGCGAGACGAACGAACTTGGCGTCGCGGGCGCCTGCTACGGCGAGCGTCGGGGCGCGGATTCCGGCGAGCGCGTCCCAGTGGCTCGGCTGCGCGCCGGTGCCCATGCCCTCGAGGGATCGCCCGAGGCCGGCCGGGTCGTTGTGCGCGATCCGGTCGGCCGTGAGCCGGTGGCGGAGATCGTCGGGCAGACTGAACAGCGGCATCCGGTACCAGCGATCGACGAACGCCGGGAGGTCGGCGGCGATCTCGGCGGCGCGGGCCGCGTCGAGCGCCCGTCGCTCGGCCCGTTCCGCCTCGGCGCGGAGCCCGGGGGAGGCGGAGATGAGCACGAGCCGCCGGACGGCCTCCGGACGCGTCACGGCAACGTGGAGCGCCAGCCGTCCGCCCATCGAGTACCCGACGAGGTCGACCGGAGCTTCTGCCTGGCTTGCAACGAGGTCGGCCGCGCCGTCCACGGTGTGGGCCGCCTCGGGGAGCGCGTGGGCAGACCCGTGGCCGGGGAGGTCGGGCGCGTGGACGTCCCAGTCCGTCGGCAGGCCGAGGCGGACGGAGTCCCAGTCGGCGCCGCGGCCGAGGAACCCGTGGAGCAGGACGACGGGCGGCCTCATCTCCCGCTCAGCGCCTGGTCGACGGCCTCGGCGCAGGCGGCCTCGATCCGACGGCGGAGCGCGGTCTGTTGCTCACGGCTTGTCCGCACCTCGATGAGCACCGACGCGCCCGACGACAACCCCTGGTCGATCGCGGCCTCCAGCGCCTCGACGGACTCCGGCGCGTTGTACGCGAGCCCGGCCTGCGCCGCGGCGTGCTCGAACGTCAGTCCGTGCGGCGTGCCGAAAAACCGCTCGAACGTGTCCTCGACTAACCGGCCCTCACCGTGGGCGATGGGGAGCCGATGGAAGATCCCGCCACCGTCGTTGTTGACGCAGACGACGATGACCGGCAACCCGTCGCGGAGCAGCGCGAGGCTCGTCTGGTCGTGGAGCAGCGCGAGGTCGCCGATGAGGAGCCCCGTCGGGAGGCCCCGTCCGCGGGCGAACCCGGCGGCCGTGGCAACCGTCCCGTCGATCCCGCTGGCGCCGCGGTTCGCGGTGACGACGACGGCCGGCCCGCCCGCCTCGGCGTACGTGTCGAGGTCCCGAACGGGCATCGACGCAGCCGCCACGAGCCCCGCCCCTTTGGGGAGCGCGCGGACGATGGCCCGGGCGACGACAGGCTCGGAGAGGCCAGACTCGGCCAGAATGGAGTCCGCCGCCCGGCGGGCGGCCTGGGACGCCGCGCGCCAGCCGGACCGCCAGCCGTCTCCCAAGCGGCCCGTGCGGCGAGCGTCGCGCGACGCCAGCGACTCGTCGAGCGCCATGGCGACCGGGCCGACCGGCGCGACCAGCCGGTGCGTCACCCGGTGGACGGGGTCGATCCGCTCTCGACGGGGATGGACGTGGACGTAGAGGTCGGGTCGGGCGTCGGCGATCCACTGGGCCACGCGCTTCGACGTCGGCCGGCCGCCGAACTGGAGGACGGCCTCCGGGTGGAGGGCGCGGAGGGTGGCGCTCGTCAGCGCGAGATCGACCGCGACCGCCGCCTCGGGGACGTGACCGAGGCGCGCGCCCGAGAGGAGGTCCGGGAGGAGCGGCCAGCCGAGCCGGTCCGCGATCTCGGCCGCGGCGGTCGGCGTCTCGGCGTCCTCCGTGTCGAGCGGTCCGAGCACCACGACGCCCCGCTCGACCCCGTGGAGCCCATGCGCGAGCTCGCCGACTTCCGGGCGGACCGTCGGGGCGAGCCGGCGCGTGTACGGCTCCTCTCCCCCTGCCCACCCACCCAGCGCGTCCAATCGCACCGAAGGGTCGGATCCATCTGGCGTCCCCCCCAGCGGCTCCCGAAACGGGAGGTTGAGGTGGACCGGCCCGCCGTCGCACGCCCGAGAAACGGCTTCCGCGGCCGTCGTCAGGACCACCGCCGGGTCCACGGCCGGCGTCGGTGTCCCAAGATCGTGCGCCCAGAGGGCGACGGTCGCGAACAGGCCGGGCTGACGGATGGCCTGGTTCGCCCCGGTTTCGCGGAGCTCGGGCGGCCGGTCCGCCGTGAGGAGCACCATCGGCACGCCCGACTGGCGTGCCTCGACGGCGGCGGGGAGCAGGTTGGCGACGGCCGTCCCCGAGGTCGTCACGACGGCGGCAGGGCGGCCCGTCGCGCGGCCCCACCCGAGCGCGACGAAGCCCGCGGCCCGCTCGTCCCAGTGCACGAGCGCCTCGGCCTTCGGGTTGTTGGCGACGGCGACCGCGAGGGGCGTGCTCCGCGAGCCGGGGCAGACCACGAAGAACGTCGTCCCCTGGCGGACCAACTCCTCGACGAGCAGCGCCGCCCAGAGGTGGTTGACGTTCGGGGCGGAGACGAGGTGCGGCAGCACGGGGAGAGACGGAGGGCCGGGTGCCTACGCCTCGACGCGCGCGTCGAGCCCGAGCACGCGAGCGAAATCGCCGATCTTGTGCTCGATCTCGGCCCACTCGGAGGCCGGGTCGGAGCCAGCGACGATGCCGGCGCCGGAGTACAGCGAGAGCGTCCGCCCGTCGACGAGCCCGGAGCGGATGCCCACGGCGAGGTCGGCCGCCTCGCGGCCCCGCTCGTCCCGGCCGATCCAGCCGATAGGCCCGGCGTAGAGCCCGCGGTCGAACGGCTCCAGCCGGTCGATGGCGTCGAGCGCCTCCGGCGTGGGCGTCCCGCCGACGGCCGGCGTCGGGTGGAGCGCCCGCAGCACGTCGAGCACGCCGGTCGAGGCGGGCAGGGTCGCGCGGATGCCGGTGTGGAGGTGCCGGCCCCGGGCCAGCGTCATCGCGCCGGCCTCGGAATCGACCTCGACGCGCTCGGCCAGGGGCGCGAGCGCGTCCGCGATGGCGTCGCGGACGTAGACGTGCTCCCGGCGGTCCTTTTCGCTGGCCATGAGCTCGGCGCGGAGCGCGTCGTCGGCGGCGTCCGTTTCCGAGCGCGGCCGGGTTCCAGCGACGGCCTCCGTCGAGAGCTCGCGACCGTCGATCCGGACGAGCCGCTCCGGCGTGGCCGTCAGGAACGCTGACTCTCCGTCGGGCGACGTGAGGGCGTGGTAACACCGCGGCGTGGCCGCTTCGAGCCGCTGGAGCAGCCCGGCGGCGTCGACGGGCTCCTCGAACGAGAACCGCGCGCGGCGGGCGAGGACCACCTTTTCGAGATCGCCGTCCTCGAACGCCGCCAGCGACCAGCGAAGCATCCGGTCCCATTCCGCCCGCGCGGGATCGTCCCGGCGCATGTACGGGAGTGCGAGCTCGCCCTCGGCTTCGGGCGCGGGGCCACAGAGCGCAGCGAGCGCGGCGTGCGCCACCGTCGGGGATTCGCCCGGCGCGAGGTGGACGGCGAGCCGGGCCGTCCGGCCATCCGAGCGGAGCTCGACGCGGGGCAGCACGACGCGGACCGCGCCGAACGCGGCCCACTCCTCCCCCACCTCAGCCGCGGCATCGAACCGGGCCGTCGCGAACAGGCGGGCGCCAGCCGGAAGCGAGCCCATCAGGTCATCGACCGCGTCCGCGTCCGTGAGTGACCGGGCGTCGATGGTGAGGGCGGCGCCCACGCCGGCACGGGCCTCGTCGTCTCCCCGGCCCCGCCAGTAGTGGACCGGAGCCCCCTTCTGTCTCGCCACCCACCGGAGCGGGTCGACGGGGTCGACGGGCGTTTCGACACGCAGGACGCAACGTCCCGACCAGCCGCGGACGACTCGATCGAGGGCCTTCGCGAGGCGGAGGGCGGGCGCGGAGGCCGGGGCGAGCGGGGTGGCGGGCACGGGCGCGGGGGGGACGTCCGAAGGTACGGGTGTCAGGAACTACCTGACCTCCCGCCTTCGGGTTTCAGAAAATAGTGAAAGCATGGAGCCTTCACCCACCCCGGGCACCCCGAGCGCCCCTGGTCGGTAACGTGGTCCCCTCCGCCCCCTCCCATCGTGACCAAACCGCCCATCGGCCAGGCCCCCGGCAAGCGCGAGCACGTCGAGGCCATGTTCGACGAGATCGCCCCGCGCTACGACCTGCTCAACCGGGTCCTGTCGTTCGGCATCGACGTCCGGTGGCGGAAGCAGGCCGTGGCGTTCCTCGCCGAGGCCATCGACGGCCGCCCCGAGCGGCTCCTCGACGTGGCGACCGGCACGGCCGACCTCGCCATCGAGGCGCTCCGCCTCGGCGGCGACGTGGTCGGAGTCGACATCTCGGAGGGCATGCTGAGCGGCGGCCGCGAGAAGATCCAGAAGCGCGGGCTGACCGATCGCGTCACGCTCGTCCAGGGCGACGCGGCCGACCTCCCCTTCGAGGACGACCGGTTCGACGGCGCGCTCGTGGCGTTCGGCGTCCGCAACTTCGAGGACCTCCAGGCCGGGCTGGAGGGGATCCGCCGCGTGCTCCGGCCGGGCGCCCCGCTCGTCATCCTCGAGTTCAGCCACCCGACGGCGTTCCCAGTCAAGCAGGGCTACGAGTTCTACTCGAAGCACGTCCTCCCGCGCGTCGGCAAGGCCGTCTCTGGCTCGTCGGAGGCCTACGAATACCTCCCGGAGTCGGTCGCCGCCTTCCCGGACGGCGAGGACTTCCTGGCGGTGATGCGTGCGGCCGGCTATTCCGCGCCGGCTGTCAAGCCGCTGACGTTCGGGATCTCGAGCCTCTATCGCGGTCGGGCCTGAGACTCACCCGAGCCACGCGATGGTGCCCTCGTAGACTGTCTCGGCCGGCCCCGCGAGCGTGAGGTCCGAGATCTCGTCGCCGTCGACGCGGAAACCGACGATCAGCGTCCCGCCCGGCATCTCGACCGCGACCGACTGTCTCTCGGCGTCGCCGAGGTGCCCGTCGAGGCGGGCCGCTAAAGCCGAGGCCATCGCGCCCGTCCCGCACGCGAGCGTCTCGGCCTCGACCCCTTTTTCGAACGTCCGCGCCCGGACGCGCGCCTCGGGGCCCGTCTCGACGACCTCGACGAAGTTGACGTTGGCACCCGTCGGCTCGAACGCGGGATCACGGCGGAGACGCGGGCCGGCGCCCGCGACGTCGGCCGTTTCGACATCCGCCGTGAACACGACGGCGTGCTCGGTCCCGGTCCAGATTTGGAGGACACGCTCGCCCCCGGAGATGTCCGCCACGCCGAACCCGCGCGGCGGCGGCACGTCGAGTTCGACCGGGCCGGACGGCTCGCCCCCCTCGACCCGGGCGCGGTACGGGCCGCCGTCCGTGTCGAACGCGAGGTGGACGACCCCGTCCGCCTCGGCGCCGAGGCCGGCGCGGACGGCGAACCGGGCGAGGCAGCGCGCGCCGTTGCCGCACATCGTCCCGAGGGAGCCGTCGGCGTTTCGGTAGCGCATGCGGAAGTCGGCGTCGGAGTCGTTCGCCGGTTCGTCGAGCGCCAGGAGGCCGTCGGCGCCGACGCCGGTGCGGCGCGGGCAAAAGCGCCGGGCGATCGCCGCGAGCTCGTCGTCGGAGAAGTGGAGGAACCGGTTGTCGAGGACGACGAAGTCGTTGCCGGCGCCGTTCATCTTGGTGAACGGGACGACGAGGGGCGTGCGGACGATCATGCGCGCCGTACGCCGTCCGTCCCACACCGATCCCGGTCCGATCCCGGACCCCCGGTCGCGCGCGCGCGTAGCCGCCTCTGACGCCCCGTCGTCTCCCCCGCCCCGCTAGCTTCCATCTCCCCACGCCCCCCGACCGCTTGGCCGAGATCACCGACACCGTCGACCGCACCATCACCGTCAACGGCGCCGAGCCGCTGATGCTCTTCGGATTCAACGACGTCTACCTCCGCAAGATCGAGTCCGCCTTCTCCGACACCCGTGTCGTCGCGCGCGGCGACCAGCTCAAGCTCCGCGGGCCCGAGTCCCAAGTGGACCGGATCGAGCGCGTGGTCGGCGAGCTGGTGATGATCCTGAACCGGAACGGCAACCTCACCGAGAACGACGTCGACACGGTCCTCGACCTCGCGCGCGTCGGGACCGGGCTGCGCCGCTCGGCCGGCCAGGACGCCATCTTGTTCACGCCGGCGGGCGGGACGATCCAGGCCAAGACGCCGGGCCAGACGCGGCTCGTCGAGGCCGCCCGCCAGTCCGACATCGTGTTCGCCGTCGGGCCGGCCGGCACGGGCAAGACCTACACGGCCGTCGCGCTCGCCGTCGGCGCGCTGAAGAGCCGGCAGGTCAAGAAGATCGTCCTCACGCGCCCGGCCGTCGAGGCCGGCGAGAGCCTCGGCTTCCTCCCCGGCGGGTTCAAGGACAAGGTCGACCCGTACCTCCGGCCCCTGTACGACGCCCTCGAGGACATGATCGAGCGCGAGAAGCTCCAGAGCTACCTCGAGCGGAACATCGTCGAGATCGTCCCCCTCGCGTACATGCGCGGGCGGACGCTGAACAGCGCGTTCGTCATCCTCGACGAGGCCCAGAACGCCACCGCGGGCCAGATGAAGATGTTCTTGACGCGCCTCGGCGCCGGCAGCCGCGCCATCGTCACCGGCGACGCGTCGCAGACTGACCTCCCGAGCCGCACGCAGTCCGGCCTCGTCCGCGCCCGCGAGATCCTCGACGGCGTCGACGGGATCGACTTTATCGACTTCGGCAAGGAGGACGTCGTCCGCCACAAGCTGGTGAAGGACATCATCGAGGCCTACGAGCGGGCCGGGAACGACTAGCGAATCGATGGGAAAGGCGGAACGGGAGCGGGCCGCAGCGGTCCCCTCACCCGCTTCCCCCGACGACCTGTGCAGTACGGCGACCTCGAGATCCACGCGCTCCCCGAGGGGCGGTTCACCGTCGGCACGGACAAGCGGTTCGTGCCGCACGCCGAGGGCGACCCGGCGCGGAAGGGGACGCTGTTCATCTCGGTCACGCCGTTCTTGGTCCGCGCGCCCGAGAGCACGTTCCTCATCGACACCGGCCTCGGGTCGTGGGCGGAGGGCCGGGGGACCGAGTTCCTGATCGAGGGCCTCGCCCGCCTCGGCGTCGCGCCCGAGGCGGTCGACCGCGTGGTCCTGTCGCACCTCCACTTCGACCACTCGGGCGGCGCCATCACGCCCGTCGGCGCCGAGTGGCGGCCGACGTTCCCCAACGCCGACTACGTGATCCAGAACGCGGAGGTCACGGCCGAGGGCTACCACGGCGAGTCGGAGCGTGCCCGCGAGCTCGTCGTCGATACGCTCGACCGGGAAGGTCAGCTCGTAGCGGTCGAGGGCGATGCCGAGGTAGGGCCGGTCGCGCTGGAGGTCACGGGCGGGCACACGGGCGCGCACCAGATCGTTCGGATCAGGACCGGCGACCTCCAGGCCGTTTTCGGCGGCGACGTTCTCGGGACGCCGGGTGCCGTCACGCGCCGCTATCAGGCGAAGTACGACGTGGACGGGAAGCGGTCCCAGGAGTGGCGCGACCGGCTCGTCGCCGAGGCCGCCGAGGCGGGCCACCTCCTGCTGTTCTACCACTCGACGAGCCGGCCGGCGGCGTTCGTCGAGGAGAGCGCCAAGGGCGTCCGCGAGGTCGAGCCAGTCCAGCTCTAGACCCTGACCGTCAGGCCACCTCGCGGAGGACGGCGACGAACTCGGCCAGCATCATGGCCGTCGCGCCCCACACCTCGAGGCCGGCGAGGTCGAAGAACGGGACGTCGAACTCGCCCAGCGGCGCCGCCCGCATGGACGACCCGCGGCGTGCGTCGTCGAGCACGTCGGCCAACGGGACCTCGACGACGGCGGCGACCTCCATCTCTTGCGCCACGAACGGCGGGCGCGCGGCCGTCGTCGCCACGATGGGCCAGACCGAGAACCGCGACGGCGGGATGTAGATGGGGGTCAACCGACCCAGCACCTCGACCGCTTCGGGCGCCACGCCGACCTCCTCGAACGCCTCGCGCCGGGCGGCGTCCTCGGGCGTCTCGCCGTCCTCGAGGCTCCCGCCGGGCAGCGAGACCTGTCCTGCGTGGTCGCGGAGGTGCGACCGGCGGACAGTCAGCACGAAGTGAGGCGTGCCGGCCTCGTCGGGATACAGCAGCACGAGCGTCGCCGCGGGGCGCCCCTCGTTGAGCTCGGTCGAGAGGGTCTCGACGGTGGCGCGTGCCGGGAACGGCGCCATCTCGGCGTGCGCGTCGTGGCCGGGGAGCGGCCGGCGGAGGCGGTCGGCGAGCGCGGCGCCGAGGCGGGTGAGGTCGAGGTCCGGGGGCATCGCCCGCCCTACGCGTCGGGGCGGGCGCGGCTCCCGGACCCCGACCACGGCCCAGGTCAGCCCGCCTCGGCGACCCGCCCGAGGCGGGTGCTACCGGCCCTCGACGCGGTCGGCGGCCTCGCCCCGGGCGATCATCGTGAAGCCGGACTGGACGCGCGGCGTGAGCAGGAGCTCCTGGACGTTGACGTGGGCCGGCGCGTGGGCGCAGTACACGACGGCGTCGGCGACGTCCTCGGCCGAGAGCGGCGTCGTGTCGGCGTAGACGGCGTCGGCCCGCTCGCGGTCGCCGTCGAAGCGGACGAGCGAGAAGTCGGTCTCGACCATCCCCGGCGAGACGGCGCTCACGCGGATCGGCGTGCCGTGGAGGTCGACCTTCAGCCCGTCGGTGAGCGCGCGGACGGCGTGCTTAGTGGCGCAGTACACGACACCGCCGGGGTAGACGGTGTGGCCGGCCGTCGAGGCCAGCGTGATGACGTGGCCGCGACCGCGATCCAGCATCCCCGGCACGAGCGCGCGGAGCCCGTTGATCACGCCCTTCACGTTGACGTCCACCATCCGGTCGACATCCTCGACGGTGTTCTTCCACACGGGGTCGAGGCCCTTCGACAGCCCCGCGTTCAGGACGGCCACGTCCACCTCGGCCCAGCCGTCGGGGAGGCCGGCGACGGCGTCGAGGTGGGCCTGCGCGTCGGTCACGTCGAGCGGGACGACGAGGGCGGTGCCCGCGCCGAGCGCGCCGTTGAGGTCGGCGGCGAGCGACTCCAGGGCGTCGGTGGAGCGGGCAGCGAGGACGACGCGGTCGCCGCGGGCGGCGAAGGCGCGGGCGCAGGCGGCGCCGATGCCGGCCGAGGCGCCGGTGATGAACACGGTCAGCGAGTCGGGCATGGGTCCAGGAGAGTGCCCCTCTCGAACCCGCCCTGGCGGGCGCCGATCCCTTCCGGGCCCGCGCCGATTCGAGGGCAGGGCTGACCCGCAAGGCGCCGGCCCTGCGGAGAGACCGACGAGCCTCCCCCCTCTTCCACGCGCTCCGTCCTGCCCGTCCTCGCCCTCTTGCTAGCGCTCCCCGTCGTCGCCGTCTCGGCCGCCAGCGCCCCCTCCTCGGACCGCGCCGCGCGACGAGCCACGAAGTCCGCATCGCGTATGCCTCGACCGAGGGCGACCTCCGCACGGCGACGATCCGCATCGCGCGCCAGCGCGGTGCACGCCCCTCCTGGCGCGGCGCCATCAAGCAGATCGCCGTCCGCGGCCCTGACGGATGGATCCTCATCGAGTCCGTCCGCCCGATCGAGGGCAGCGTCGACGTGCGCGCCCGGATCCCGTCCCCCCGTCATCTCACCGCGTTCGCCCTCCTCACCGAGACGGGTGCGTCGCACGTCTGGACGGATCCCAGCACCAACGATGAGCCCGAGGGCGAGCGCGGGTGTCCGGGGGGCACGTGTCTGGAGATCATCGACCCCTGGACCTGCACCTCCTCCGACCCCGACCCCTGGGGCGAGGACGACGGTAGCGAGGACAAGACGGAAGGGTCCGAGGACGCCGGCAGCGACGACAAGGACGAGTTCATGTCCTTCGGCATCTAGCTTCGGGCACCGATTGGAAGCGGCCCGGCGAGTCGTCAGTCTCGCCGGGCCGCGGAATGTCCGTTCTGCGCGGGCTGGCCGTCAGTCGTAGGTGTAGAACCCCTGACCGGACTTCCGGCCGAGGTAGCCGGCGGCGACCATCTTCCGGAGGAGCGGGCACGGGCGGTACTTGTCCTCTCCGAGCTCGCGGTGGAGCACCTCCAGGATGGCGAGGCACACGTCGAGGCCGATAAAGTCGGCGAGGGTGAGCGGACCCATCGGGTGGGCCATCCCCAGCTTCATGACCGTGTCGACCGCCTCGGCCGTCGCCACGCCCTCGTGGACGCAGAACACGGCCTCGTTGACCATCGGCATGAGCACGCGGTTCGAGACGAACCCGGCCGCGTCGTTGACCTCGACGGGCACCTTCCCGAGGTCCTCGCTGAGCTGGCGGACCGTCTCGTACGTCGCGTCCGACGTCGCGAGGCCGCGGACAACCTCGACCAGCGTCATCACCGGGACCGGGTTGAAAAAGTGCATCCCGATGACCTGATCCGGCCGGCGCGTGGCCGCGGCGATCTGGGTGATCGAGATGGACGACGTGTTGGAGGCGAGGATGGCCGCCTCGGGCGCTGCGTCGTCCATCTGCTCGAAGATCTTGGCCTTGAGCGTCGCGTCCTCCGTCGCCGCCTCGACGACGAGGTCCGCCTCGGAGACGCCGCGGGCGAGGTCGGTCTGCGTGGCGATGCGCCCGAGCGTGGCCTCCTGCTGCTCGGCCGTGATCCGCTCCTTCTTGACCTGCCGGCCGAGGTTGGCGTCGATGGTGCCGAGCGCGGCGTCGAGGCGGGACTGGTCGAGGTCGACGAGCGTGACGGCGTGGCCGGACTGGGCGAACACGTGGGCGATGCCGTTGCCCATCGTGCCAGCGCCGATAACGGTGACGTTCATAGTGAGGACTGGGGACTGCAAGGACTGGGGGGCGAGGGGATGCACGGGAACCGGAGGGTCTCCAGTCCCGAGGGGACACTCCCTAGTCCCGTTCTACGATGATCGCCGTGGCCTCGCCGCCGCCGATGCAGATGGCGGCCAGGCCACGCTTGGCGTCGCGCTCGGCCATGGCGTGGAGGAGCGTCGTGAGAATCCGCGCGCCGCTCGCGCCGATCGGGTGGCCGACGGCAACCGAACCGCCGCGGACGTTGAGCTTCTCGCTCGGGATGCCGAGCGCGTCCTGAGCCGCCAGCGCCACGACCGCGAAGGCCTCGTTCACCTCGAACAGGTCGATGTCGTCGAGCGTCAGCCCGGCCTTGTCGAGCACCTTGTTGACGGCCTCGATGGGCGCCGTCGTGAACTCCATCGGCGCCTGGCTGTGCTGCGAGGTCGCGACGATCCGCGCCATCGGCGTCTTCCCACTCGCCTCCGCCCACTCGGCCGAGGCGACCACGAGCGCGGCGGCGCCGTCGTTGATCGTGCTCGCGTTGGCGGCCGTGACCGTCCCCTCCTTCGAGAACACGGGCCGGAGCTGCGGGATCTTATCGAAGTTGGTCCGCGCCGGCTCCTCGTCCGTGTCGACGACGGTGTCGCCCTTCCGACCGGGGACCGTGACGGGCACGATCTCCTCGGCGAACGCGCCGTTCTCCGTCGAGGCCTGGGCCCGGCGGTAGCTCTCGATCGAGAACGCGTCCTGACGGTCACGGGGGACCCCGCACGTCTCGCCGCACTGGTCGGCCGCCACGCCCATCGCCACGCCGTCGTAGGCGTCGCGGAGCCCGTCGTGGAAGAGCCCGTCGATCAACTCGCCGTTGCCGTAGCCGTAGCCGTAGCGGGCCTTCGGGAGGTAGAACGGTGCTTGGGACATGTTCTCCATGCCGCCCGCGACCACCACCTGCGCGTCGCCCGCCCGGATGGCCTGATCCGCAAGCATGACGGCCTTCATCCCGCTGCCGCAGACCTTGTTGATGGTCATGCAGTGGACCGACTGCGGGAGGCCGGCGCCGAGCGCGGCCTGACGGGCGGGCGCCTGCCCCTCCCCCGCCGTCACCACGTTGCCCATGATCACCTCGTCCACGTCGCCCTCCCCGACATCGGCCCAGGTGAGGGCCCCCCGGATGGCGGTGGCGCCGAGGTCAGGCGCGGAGACGGACGAGAGGGAGCCGCCAAAGGACCCGACGGGCGTGCGGGCGGCGGAGAGGATGACAGAAGCCATGGGGAGAGGGGAAGGCCGGAAGCGTTTCCGACCAAGCTATCCGGCCCCGTCCCCGGTGGCGTTGACGGGGGGTGAAAAGGAGCGCTGGGAGCCCCTCCTCCCGACCAGGTCCCTCGACCTCGACGCCAAGGTGGGATGGGTCGCCGCTACCGCTCCGGGCCAGCGACTGGCTCGAACCGTCCGTGGGGGATCCGGCCGGCCCGAGGCGCCTTGGCGCTCTCGCCGGTGCGCTCCTCGACGAGTTGCCGGAGACGACGCCGATGCTGCGCGAATCGGACGATGGCCACCGGCGATGGCAAATAGTGGACGTAGCTCAGGAACGCGTAGACCCCTCCCGTTCCGGCTGCGAACGTGACCAGTGCGGGGACCCACCGCTGGCCCGACATGACGACGCCGCCGAGCGCCAGGAACGTCCCGAACAGGTAGAGCGTGACGGCCGCCTGCCGGGTCGACATCTGCGCCTGGAGGCGGTGATGGATGTGATCTCGGTCCGCGGAGAAGAGCGGCTTGCCGGTCATGCGGCGGCGCAGGATCGAGACGCCCGTGTCGAGGACCGGGATGCCCATGATCACGGCCGGGATCATGAGGGCGAGAACGGGGTGGGGGTGCGACGTCCCCCGCAGTGCGTACGCCGCCAGGACGTAGCCGAGGAACAGGCTCCCGCTGTCGCCCATGAAGATCGACGCCGGATTGAAGTTGTACCGGAGGAACCCGAAGAGCGCGCCGCTCACGGCCGCCGCCAGCACCAGCGCGCCCAAGTCGCCCCGCATGGCGTGGGCCCCAGCCAGCCCCCAGAACGCGATGGCGACGACGCCCGCCGCCAGCCCGTCCATTCCATCGATCAGGTTGACCGCGTTCATCATCCCGACCATCCACACGACCGTGAGGACGACGGAGACGGCCAATGCCAGACTCCCCCCCCCGAGCGGCCCGTCGAATACCACGACCCGGGCGCCCCCGAGGAAGGCGAGCGCCGTCACCGCGAGCTGGGCGGCGAACTTGGCCCGGTACGTGATCTCGCGGAGGTCGTCCCAGAACCCGACGGCCGCGATACCGAGCGCGCCGAGGACGACGAACGGGTGCGGCAGCGTGAGCGCGCCCGAGATCGAGCGCGGCAGTTCGAGCCGTGCCACCGTCATCACCCCGATGCCGAGGCACGCCGCGCCGACGATGGCGACGCCCCCTACGTTGGGGACCGCCCGGGCGTGGACTTTCCGACGCCCATCCGGGGTATCGATCCACCCAGCGCGGGCTGCGATCCTCCGAACGACGGGAACGAGCGCAAGCGCCGCCACAAGGCTGACGAGGAACCCGAGGGCCAAAGCGATCACGGGCATGACGGACGGGTAGACTGGAGGGATTCGGAGCTCGTAAGGCGACCGTGAGCGCTGTGCCTTAGATACTGCGAAGGGGCCAAGCGAACAAGATCCTCCCGCTCCACGACGGGATTCATCTCATCCCCGTATCGCGTTGATTTCCGTGACCTAGCGAGCTCCCGACATCGACGGTGACACCACGCACCGGTCGCCACCTCGGAGCCGAGCGCGCCGCGCGTCGGAGCATGCTGAAGCCCGACCCCTGACTGGCGCCGCGCGGCCGTCGGGTAGGCCTCCTTCGAGATCAGGTGACCGGGACGAGTGGAACCGCTCCCATCGCCTGTCCCGCCGCCACCGCGGCGTCTCCTGCTCATACCACATCGTGACCGGAAGCCCTCCCAGGTGGTGCCGCCAGGTGATTCTGGCCCACCCATCGGTTGCGTGACGGGCTGCGACCAGCGCCGCGTGCGCGATGTCGGCCGTAGCCGTCGGGTGGGGACATTGGCCGGCGACGACGGCGAGGCGGGGTTGCTCGTTGGCGGGCCGGAGCATCCTGGTCGCAAAACTGTTCGCCGTACCTTCGAAGACCCTTGCGGTCCGGAGGGTCTCTGCCCGATCTGTGGCTGCCCCAACAGCAGCCTCACCGGCGGCCTTGCTCGCGCTGTAGACGCTCGGCGGCGCTACCGGGGCGTGCGGGCTAGCGGTCCCATCGAACACGTTATCGGTTGAGAGGTGGACGAGCGGGATGCCCGCGGCTTCGGCAAGTCCAGCGAGGTAGCGGGCCTCGTCACGAGCACCCTCATGAGACGAAAGGGGCGTTCGGGAGCCCGTCACCGGCGAGATCGGCCAGCGACGGGAGGGAGCGGTCCTTGGCCGAGAGGAGCGGGGCCTCATCGAGGGGCCACTCAATGCCGAGGTCCGGGTCGTCCCACCGAACGCCGCCCTCATCGTCCGGGCGGTACACGTCGGTGCACTTGTACAGCACGTCGGCCTCGTCGCTGAGCACGCAGAACCCGTGGGCGAAGCCGGGCGGCACCCACAGCTGGCGGTGCGAGCCCTCCGTGAGCGTCACGCCCTCCCACTGGCCAAACGTCGGCGAGTTCGGCCGGACGTCGACGACGACGTCCCAGATCCGCCCGCGGATGGCCTCGACCAGCTTCCCCTGCGGGTGGTGCCGCTGGAAGTGGAGCCCACGGAGCGCCCCCCGGACCGACCGGCTGTGGTTGTCCTGGACGAACGCGGCGGGGATGCCCGCCGCGGCGTAGCGCTCGGCCTGGTAGCGCTCGAGGAAGAAGCCTCGGGCGTCACCGAAGACGCGCGGCTCGACGACGAGCACGCCGGGCAGCGCGGTCTCTCGGACGGTCATAGGGAACGCGCGCGGCGTGGACTGGGGGATGGGCTAGGCGTCCCGCTCGACGATGCCCGCCTCGGTGAGCGCGTCGAGCACGACCTCGACGGCTTCGTCCACGCTCATGGTGGCCGTGCGGAGCGTGATCTCCGGGTCGGCGGGCGCCTCGTATGGCGCCGAGACGCCCGTGAGGTTCTGGATCTCGCCCGCGTCCGCCTTCGCGTAGATCCCCTTCGGGTCGCGCTCCTTCGCCGTCTCCACGTCGACGTCGACGAATACCTCGAAGTAGCGGCCGCCGGGGATCAGGTCCCGGACGCGGTCGCGGTCGGCGGCGTACGGCGAGACGAACGTGCAGAGCGTGACGGCCCCGGACTCGAAGAAGAGCCGGGCCACCTCGCCCACCCGGCGGTTGTTCTCGCGACGGTCGGCCGGACTGAAGCCGAGGTCGCCCGAGAGCCCGTGGCGGACCTGGTCGCCGTCGAGCAGCATCGTCTTGACACCCGCGTCGAACAGCCGACGCTCGACCTCCCGGGCGACCGTCGTTTTGCCTGAACCCGAGAGGCCGGTGAACCAGAGGACCGCGGCCCGGTGGTCCTGCTTCGCCTCGCGCTCGTCGCGTGGGATGTTGAGGCCCTCCCAGACCACGTTCGGCGAGACCTGGCGGTCCTCGAACGCCGCGGCCGCATCGGCCGAGCGCTCGAGGCGGGCGGCCTTGCCGGCCACCTCCTCCGGGCTCTGGCTGGCCCCGCGGATCATCCCCGCGGCAACCGTCGCGTTCGAGTACGGGTCGATGAGGATGAAGGCGCCCGTCGGCTTCGATTGCTGGTACGGGTCGAAGAACAGCGGCGCCGCCGTCGTTACGCGGACACGGCCGATGTCGTTGAGCCCCAGCGTGTCGGCGCCCTCGCGGTGGAGCGTGTCGACGTCGACCCGGTAGACGATCTCGTCGACGAAGGCCTTGACCTCCCGCGTGGTGTGGCGGAGGAGGTAATGCCGGTTCGGCTGGAGCTCTTCCTCGGCCATCCAGCACATCATGGCCTCGACGCCCGTGCCCACCTCGGGGATGTTCTGGGGCCGGACGAGCATGTCGCCGCGCGAGACGTCGATCTCGTCCTCGAGCGTGAGCACGACGGCCTCGCCGGCCCCCGCCTCGTCGAGGTCGCCGTCGAGCGTCGTAATCGTCTTGACCGTCGAGCGCGTGCCAGCCGGGAGAGCCAGGACCTCCTCGCCGGGGCGGATCGCGCCGGACGCGATGGTGCCCGCGAACCCACGGAACGTCTGGTCGGGCCGGATGACGGTCTGGACGGGGAACCGGAAGTCCCTAAGGTTCCGGTCGCCAGCCACGTTGACGTGCTCGAGGTGGTGGAGCAGCGTCGAGCCGCCGTACCACCCCATGTGCTCGCTCCGCTCGACGACGTTGTCGCCCTTGAGCGCCGAGACCGGGATGAAGTCGACGTCGCGGAGGTCGAGCTTGGCCGCGAAGGCTGAGAACTCGTCGACGATCCGGCTGTACGTCTCCTGGGCGTAGCCGACGAGGTCCATCTTGTTGATGGCGACCACGACGTGCGGGATGCCGAGGAGCGCGGCGATGAAGGCGTGCCGCTTCGACTGCGTCTGGACGCCGCGTCGGGCGTCGACGAGGACCACGGCGAGGTCGGCGGTCGAGGCCCCCGTGACCATGTTCCGCGTGTACTGGACGTGGCCCGGCGTGTCGGCGATGATGAACTTCCGCCGCGGCGTCGCGAAGTACCGGTACGCCACGTCGATCGTGATCCCCTGCTCCCGCTCGGCCCTCAGCCCGTCCGTCAGCAGCGCGAGGTCGGGGACCCCGTCGTCGTCGGTCCCCCGGGCCCGCGAGGCCTCCGAGACGGCCTCGAGCTGGTCCTCGAAGATCGACTTCGAGTCGTAGAGGAGCCGGCCGATCAGCGTGCTCTTCCCGTCGTCGACGCTCCCGGCCGTCGTGAACCGGAGGAGGTCCATGTCGAGGTACCCGTCGGAGGGGTCGACCGGGGGGCCGTCGGGGGCGCCGGCCTCGGCGGCGAGGCGGGCGGGGTCGGTGCCGTTGGTCTGCATGGTCGAGAGCGGGGTGCGGGATCGGGGATGTGGGATGGGTGAGGACGAGCGATGGGCTCATCCCTCGACGTCCCTCTTAGAAATGGCCCTGGTTCTAGAAATAGCCCTGCTTCTTCCGGTCCTCCATGGCCGCCTCCGACCGCTTGTCGTCGTGGCGCCCCCCCCGCTCCGTCTGCCGCGCCGCGGCCACCTCCCGGATGACCTCCGGGAGCGTCGACGCCGTGCTCCGGACGGCCCCCGTGCACGTCGCGTCGCCGACCGTCCGGAACCGGACGGTCTCCCGCCTCACGGCCTCGCCGGCCTGGGGCCCGGCGAACTCCGTCACGGCGAGGAGCGTCCCCCCCCGCTCGAACACGTCCCGCTCGTGGGCGAAGTAGAGCGCGGGGAGCCCGACGCCCTCGAGCGCCACGTACTGCCACACGTCCATCTCCGTCCAGTTCGAGAGCGGGAACACCCGGAACGTCTCGCCGACGTGGCGGTGCCCGTTGTAGAGGTCCCAGAGCTCGGGCCGCTGGTTCTTCGGGTCCCACTGGCCGAACCGGTCGCGGGCCGAGAAGAACCGCTCCTTCGCCCGGGCCTTCTCCTCGTCGCGCCGCCCGCCCCCGAACGCCGCGTCGAACCGGTGCTCGGCGAGGGCGTCGAGGAGCGGGACGATCTGGAGCCCGTTCCGGGAGGCCTCCGGCCCCGTCTCCTCGACGACGCGGCCGGCGTCGATGGCCCCCTGGACGGAGGCGACCTCGAGCCGGAGCCCGAGCCCGGCGACGAGGGCGTCGCGGAAGGCGAGGGTCTCGGGGAAGTTGTGGCCCGTGTCGACGTGGAGGAGCGGGAACGGGACGGGCCCGGGGTGGAACGCCTTCCGGGCGAGGTGGACCATGAGGATCGAGTCCTTCCCGCCGGAGAACAGGAGGGCCGGCCGCTCGAACTGGGCGGCCACCTCGCGCATGACGTGGATCGCCTCCGCCTCGAGCGTCCGGAGGTGGGACGTGCGGAGAGTGCGCTTCGAAGCCATGAGTCGATTCGGTCGGGGGGTCGTCGGAAGCTAGCAGAGGCCGGGCATCCCGTCCGCCACGTGCGGTCCTTGGTTGAGAGTTGACGCGCCCCGGGCTGGAAGTGGCCCGCATCGGCGCCGAGGCGGACCGGGCTACAGCCACACGAGGGCGCACACCGTCACCGTCACGGCGCACACGATGAGGCTCACCGGCAGTCCCGCCCGAACGAAGTCGGTGTAGCGGTAGCCGCCGGGCGCGAGCACCATCAGGTTCGTCTGGTAGCCGATGGGTGTGAGGAAGCTGGCCGCGCTCCCGATCGTGACCGCGACGGCGAACGGGATCCAGCTTACGCCGAGGTCGGCCGCGACCGCCAGCGCCACGGGGAGCACGAGCACGGCCGATGCCTTGTTCGTGATGAGCTCGGCCAACCCGTTGGCGAGGAGGTACACCACGAGGAGCGTCACGACGGGCCCTGCGACCGCGACCGCCTCGATGGCCCTCGCGGCCACGCCGGCCAGCCCCGTCGTCTCAACGGCCGCCCCGATCCCGAGCGCGGCGCCGATCACGAGGAGGACGGGCAGGTCGACGGCCCGGCGCAGCGAGCTGCCGCGGAGGCAGCCGGTCACGACCATCCCGAGCGCCCCGGCGAACGTGGCCGTCGCGAGCGGCATCACGCCGAACGCCGCGAGCGCGATGGCCCCGAAGAGCAGCGCCAGCGCCACCGGCGCCCGCCTCGTCACGCGCCGGACGTGCCCGACCGGCGCCACGAGCGCGAAGTCGTCGGACTGCGAGGTCAGGCGGTGGGCGAGCGCGCGGCGGCCCTCGACGAGGAGGAGGTCGCCGGCCCGGAGCGGAACGCGCCCGAGGCCGCCCTCCAAGTCCTCCGTCTTCCGCCGGAGCGCCAGCACGACGCCGCCGTACCGCTCACGGAACTCGACCTCTCGGAGCGTCTTCCCCTCCAGCCGCGAGTTCGCCGCGACGACGGCCTCGTAGAGGGGAAGATCCGGCCCGTCGGCGCCCTCGAGCGACGGCTCGGTCCGCTCCAGCCCGGTCCGTGCCAGGAGACCGTCGAACGCCGCCGAGCCTCCCACGAAGGAGAGGACGTCGCCGGGCAGGAGGACCGCCTCGGGCGCCGCGTCGCGGGTGTCGCCGTCGCGGCGGATCCGAGCGAGGTAGGCATCGCCGAGCGTCCGGAAACCCGCCGCCTCGACCGACTGGCCGGCGAATGGAGCCGTCTCGGCCACACGGAGTTCGAAGTGGTAGCCACGGCGCGCGGCCGGATCTTCCCCCCCGTCGTGTTCGGGGAGCAGGCGGTGCCCCCCGAGCCCGTAGTACAGCGTCACCAGCAGCACGGCCGGCACGCCGACCCACGTCAGCGTGAAGAAGCCGAACCCGGGCAGGCCCTCGGCCAGCAGGAGCCCGTGGACGACGACGTTCGTGCTCGTCCCGATCAGCGTGAGCCATCCGCCCACGATGGCGGCCGTCGAGAGCGGGATGAGGAGCTTCGACGCGGCCGGGCCGTCGCGCTGCCACGCCTGCACGCGCGGGATGAGCATCGCCACGATGGGCGTGTTGTTCAGGACGCCAGACAGAAACGCCGTCGGGAGCATCAGCCGGAGGATCGCGGGGCCGGCCTTCCGCGACCGGGGCCGGAGCAGCCCGTCCAGAAACCCCAGGGCGCCCGTCCGGTCGACGCCCGCCGCGAGCACGAACAGAGACCCGATGGCGACGACCGCCGGATTCGAGAAGCCGGCGAACGCCGCGTCGGGCTCCACGACGCCGGCCACGAGGAGCAAGCCGAGCGTCCCCAGCAAGACCATGTCGGTCCGCGCCACGCCCCGCACGAGCGCGCCGACCATGAACGCGAGCGCGCCCAGCGTATACCACGCCTGCCAGGTCATGACGAGGGCACGAGGGATGGGAGATGATGGGTGGGGCCGGTGCCTCGGCCGCCACATGGGCTCCCCCCTGCCACACGCTCCTTCCCCGCTGCCTTCACGACAGCCACGGCCGCCAGGCGAGGGCGGGGTCGCCCCAGCAGAACACCGATGGGTTGCGGAGGTCGTCCTTGTTGTAGGCGAGCCGGTCGTCGGCCCGCGTCGAGACGCCGCCGCCAGCGGCCTCGACGACGGCCTGAGCCGCGGCCGTGTCCCACTCGAAGGTCGGGACCGTCCGCGGGTAGAAGTCGGCCTGGCCCTCAGCGACGAGGCAGAACTTCAGCGACGAGCCCATCGAGGCGGACTCGACCGATCGTCCCTCGGCCTCGATGCGCTCGAGGATGGCGGCCACCTCGGGCCCCGCGTGGTCCCGGCTGGCGACGACCGTGAGGGCGCCCTCCGGCGCTGGCCGTGTCGCGATCGCAACGGGGTCCGCGCCCTTCACCTGCTTCCACGCCTCGCCATCGGCGGCGAAGTACGTCACGCCGAGGACCGGGACGTGGACGACGCCGAGGACCGGCGCACCATCTTCGATGAGGGCGATGTTGACCGTGAACTCGCCGGAGGCCTTCCCCCCCGCGGTCGAGCCTTTGACGAACTCCTTGGTCCCGTCGAGCGGGTCGACGCACCAGAACCGGCCCCATGCCTTCCGGTCCTGAGATTCGGGGTCACCCTCCTCGGACAGGAGCGGGATGCCAGAGCCTGCGAGGTGGTCGGCGATCGTCCGGTGGGCGGCGAGGTCGGCCTGCGTCAGCGGCGAGTCATCGGCCTTGGCGTCGACGGTGAGCGGCTGGCCGTAGAAGGCGAGGATGGCGTCGCCGGCGGCGCGGGCCGCCCCGAGGGCGAGGGCGAGGAGGTCAGACACGAGGGAGTTCGGGGGGACGGGGCCGGCAAGATCGTCCAGCGTGGTCGCCCCGTCGCGTTGATCTCCCGAGGCGGGCCGGGTCAGGCCGCCTCGACGCGTTCGCGGAAGTAGTCGAGGGTCCGGCGGAGCCCCTCGGCCCGGCCCACCGTCGGCGCCCAGCCCAGGACCTCCCGCGCCCGCGTGACGTCGGGCTGCCTCACCTTCGGGTCGTCCGACGGCAGGGGCTCGTACGTGATCGTCGACGACGACCCCGTGAGCGCGACGACCTCCTCGGCGAACTCCTTGATCGAGACCTCGTCCGGGTTCCCCACGTTGACCGGGTCCGTCTCCCCCGAGTGCAACAGCCGCCAGATTCCCTCGACGAGGTCGTCGACGTACTGGAAGCTCCGCGTCTGGGACCCGTCGCCGAAGACCGTGATCGGCTCGCCCCTCAGCGCCTGGCCCATGAACGCCGGGAGGGCCCGCCCGTCGTCGAGCCGCATCCGCGGGCCGTACGTGTTGAAGATCCGGACGATCCGCGTGTCGACCCCGTGGGACCGGTGGTACGCCATGGTCATGGCCTCGGCGAACCGCTTGGCCTCGTCGTAGACCCCGCGGCTCCCGACCGGGTTCACGTGGCCCCAGTACGACTCGGGCTGGGGGTGGACCTGGGGGTCCCCGTACACCTCGCTCGTCGAGGCGAGGAGGAACCGGGCCCCCTTCGCCTTGGCCAGGCCGAGCGCGTTGTGGGTCCCGAGGGACCCGACCTTCAGCGTCTGGATCGGGAGCCGGAGGTAGTCGATCGGGCTCGCCGGGCTCGCGAAGTGGAGGACGTGGTCGACGTCGCCCGCGACGTAGACGAACGTCGAGACGTCGTGGCGGACGAACTCGAACCGGGGGTGCCCGACGAGGTGGGCGACGTTGTCGGGGTTCCCCGTGACGAGGTTGTCGACGCAGACGACGTCGTGGCCCTCGGCGACGAACCGGTCGCAGAGGTGGGAGCCGAGGAAGCCGGCGCCGCCGGTGATGAGCGTGCGGGGCATGAGCAGGGGATGGAGGATGAGGGACGGGGAATGAGGGAGTGTCCCTCTCCCGCTCTGCTACGCTGCCGTTTCGCGGTCCGAGACCTCCTGGGCCGGGAACGACGGGCGGCCGACCGAGCGGTACGTGAAGCCGAGGCCGGCCATATGCTTTGGGTCGAACACGTTCCGGCCATCGAACACCAGTGGCGCGCCGTCGCCGGCCATCGACTGGCGGACGCGGGCGAGGTCGGGCCGGCGGAACTCGGGCCACTCCGTCGCCACGACGAGCGCGTCGGCGCCGGCCGCCGCGTCGTAGGCCGTCTCGGCGTACGACAGCGACCCCGTGCCCCCGAGCGGCTCGCGCTCGAACGCGGCCCTCGTCGTCTCGACGGCCTCGGGGTCGAACGCGACGACGTCGGCCCCGAGGCCGACGAACTCGCGGATGAGCACGTGGGCCGGCGCCTCGCGGACGTCGTCCGTGTGCGGCTTGAACGCGAGGCCCCACACCGCGATCGTCTTCCCGTCGAGGCGGCCGTCGTTGTCGCCGAGGGCGTCGACGATGTGCGGCACCATCGACTTGCGCTGCTCGTCGTTCACGCGGAGCACGGCGTCGAGGATCTCGAACGAGTACCCCTCCTCGCGGGCCGTCCGGTGGAGGGCCTGGACGTCCTTCGGGAAGCACGACCCGCCGAACCCGATCCCGGCGTACAAGAACTTCGGCCCGATCCGGCTGTCCGTCCCGATCCCGCGGCGGACCTTGTCGACGTCGGCGCCGACCCGGTCGCAGAGGTTCGCGACCTCGTTCATGAACGTGATCTTCGTCGCGAGCATCGCGTTCGCCGCGTACTTCGTCATCTCGGCGCTCGCCTCGTCCATGACGAGGATCGGGTTCCCGCTCCGGACGAACGGCTCGTAGAGCCGGGTCATGAGCTCGGCCGCCCGCTCCGAGTCGGTCCCGACGACGACGCGCTCGGGCTTCATGAAGTCGTCGACGGCCACGCCCTCCCGGAGGAATTCCGGGTTCGAGACGACGTCGAAGTGCTTGCCGGCCTCGAGCCCGTAGGCCCCGACGGCCGCCGTCACGCGGCGGGCCGTCCCGACCGGGACCGTGCTCTTGTCGACGAGGACCTTGTACCCCCAGTCGGGGTGGGCCGCCAGGAGCTCCCCGATGTCGTCGGCCACGCCGAGGACGTACTGGAGGTCGGCCGAGCCGTCCTCGGCCGGCGGCGTCGGGAGGGCGAGGAACACGACGTCGGCCGGCGCGAGGGCCTCGGCGAGGTCCGTCGTGAAGCGGAGCCGGTTCTCGCGGCGGCCCCGGTCGAAGTAGACCTCGAGCCCGGGCTCGTAGATCGTGAGGCGCCCGTCGCGGAGGCTCTCGACCTTCCGGGCGTCGATGTCGACGCAGGTGACCTCGTTCCCCATCTCGGCGAAGCAGACGCCCGAGACGAGGCCGACGTATCCGGTTCCAACGACGGCGATGTTCATAAGAGACAGTCCGGGTTTGGGGAAAGGCGGCAAGGTATCGGGCCGCGCCGACGCGAACAGAACCCACCACGATAAAACTGCTGACTCTGACGAATCCTCACGGAGTCACCCTTCTGGTCAGGACATCCCACGTGGTGGCGTGAGTCGGCCGCACTGTGGATCTTCCGGCGCCTACGGGCCCTTCCATCCCCCCCGTTTCCATGCGCTTTCGTCCCCCCGCCCTCCTCCTCGCCGCCTTGTTGGCGACGGCCGCCTCCGCCCAGACACCTTGTGCTGGCGGCACGGCCGGGCCGTACGCGTGCCACGACGTGGACCTCATGGGCCACCTGCCACTAAGCACGTTCGTCAGCCCGGGGTCCAGCGCGCCGTCGGCCGGCAACGACATCTGGGGATGGACCGACGCCGATAGTGGGCGTGAGTTCGCCCTCGTGGGCCTCACGAACGGGACGGCGTTCGTCGAGATCACTGACCCCGCCTCGCCGGTCTTCCTCGGCAAGCTCCCGACGGCCACCTCGAACTCGTCGTGGCGCGACGTCAAGACGGTCGGTGACTTCGCTTTCATCGTGAGCGAGGCCGGGAGCCATGGAATGCAGGTGTTCGACCTGTCCAAGCTCCTGACGGTCTCCTCCCCGCCCGTTACGTTCACCGCCGACGCTCGCTACACCGGCTTCGGCAACGCGCACAACATCGTGGTGGACGAGGACTCGGAGTTGGCGATCGGCGTCGGGTCGTCCGGGACGTGCAGCACCGGGCTCCACATGGTCGACGTCTCCACCCCCCGGAGCCCGACGTTCGCCGGCTGCTACGATGGCGACGGGTACACCCACGACGCGCAGTGCCTCGTCTACGACGGGCCCGACACGGACTACACGGGCCACGCCATCTGCGTGGCGTCCAACGAGGACTCCGTGACCATCGTCGACGTGTCGACTCCGGCGTCCCCGGTCCAAATCTCGAAGGCGTTCTATCCGAACCCGAGCTACACGCACCAGGGCTGGTTCGCCGACGACATGCGGTACTTCATCGTCAACGACGAGACCGACGGCAACAGCACGGCGCCCACACGGACGATCGTGATGGACCTGCTCGACCTCGACGAGCCGGACTTCGCCTTCTTCCATGACGGGACCACGGCGGCGACGGACCACAACCTGTACGTCCACGAGGGCCGCGTCTTCCAGAGCAACTACCGCGCGGGGCTCCAGATCCTCGACGCAGCGGGCCTCGGCGGCGGGTTCATGACGCAGGTGGCCTACTTCGACACGTTCCCGTCGAGCGACGCGCACGGCTTCGACGGGCAGTGGAGCAACTACCCGTACTTCCCGAGCGGGATCGTCGTCGCCAACGACATCTCGAACGGGCTGTTCGTCCTCGCGCCCCGCGAGCCGGCCGCGCCCCCGACCGCCTCGGTGGCGCCGGCCGCCGTCGACGCGACGCTGGCGCCGGGCGAGACGGGCGCGGCGACCGTGACGGTGGCGAACGGGAGCGGCGGCGGCCCGCTGATCTACGGCGCCACGCTCCAGAACATCTCCCAGCCCGACGGCTCGCTCGCCCGACGGCCGTTCTTCGCACGGCCCGCCGACTCGCCGGACCGCTCGGTGGCCGTGGGCGGCCGTCCCGACGGCGTCGACCCGGGCGCACTCGCCGAGGCCCCCCGTGAGTCCGCCGAGGCGCCCGGACTCGCCCCGCTCCTGGGCAGCGGGGGGCCCGACGCGTTCGGGTACGCCTGGATCGACTCGGACGAGGCCGGGGGCCCGGCGGTCGACTTACAGGACATCGCAGGCTCCGGCACGGCCGTCACGTTCACGCCCGCCGGCACGTTCGCCGCCAGCGACGAGGGCTATGCCGACGTCGCCTTGCCCTTCGCCTTCCCGTTCTACGGCGCCGACAAGTCGAGCGTCCGCGTCTACACCAACGGCTTCCTCACCTTCTCGTCGACCGTCGGCAACTCGTATACGAACCCGTCGGGCTTCCCGGGGACCAGCGGCCCGACGAACATCGACGACGTGATCGCCCCGTTCTGGGACGACCTCGACCTCAGCTCCGCAGGCACGGTCTACACCGAGACGCTCGGCGACGGACGGTTCGTCGTCCAGTGGGATGAAGCGCGTCTCTACGACGCATCGGGCTCGTCGATGACGTTCCAGGTGATCCTCGCGCCCGACGGGACCATCGAGTTCCAGTACGGGACGATGACAGGGACGACCAACGGCGCGTCGGTCGGGATCGAGAACGCGACGGCGACCGACGGGCTGGCGGTCGTCACGAACGCGGCGTACGTGACCTCGAACAAGGCCGTCCTGTTCTACAGCCCCGTGGTCTGGGCCTCGCTCTCCGGCGCCACGAGCGGCACGCTCGCCCCCGGCACGTCGGCCGACCTCTCGGTCGACCTCGACGCGACCGAGCTCCCCGAGGGCACGTACACAGCCGAGCTCGCGGTCTCGACCAACGACCCGTCGGCCCCGTCGATCACCGTCCCCGTGACGCTCACGATCGGCAGTGACGGGTCGATCTCGCTCGTGGTCAACGGCCCGCGCGGCTCACGCTTCCTCGGCGTCCCCTCCCCCGGCGTGACGGTCGACGACCTCGCCGCCCAGAACCTCGTCCGCGGCGTGCCGGGCTACTACCCAGCGGCGAACCCGCCCAACCTCTGGACGAGCTACGACGCCGTCGCGGCCGAGTGGACCGTGTCGGCCGGCACCGGTGAGGCCCTCCAGCCCGGCCACGGGTTCCGCTGGTACATGTACGACCGGAACGTCGGCAACCCCGACGTCTCCCGGTCGGTCGAGCTCCCGTTCACGCTCTCGACGGACCTCCCCCCGAACACAGCCGACGTCGTGATCGAGCTCCAGACGGGCGGGTCCCGGTTCAACTACCTCGCCAACCCGTTCGGGACGGACCTCGACCTGACCGGCATCTATTCGTGGCCCGGCGGCGACGAGATCGCCCCGGCCGCGCCGATCCACGTCTACAACCCGGTCACGCGGGCCTGGGACGACGCGCCGTCGAGCCTCGGTCCGTGGGAGTCGTTCCGCGTCCGCGCCAAGGGCCCAAAGGCGAACGGCGACCCGCGGGTGCTGACGATCCCGGCCTCGGCCGCGGGCGCGTCCGCCACGCGCCGCACCGTCGATGAGCGTCCCCAGTTGGCGCTCGAGCTCCGCGGGACCGACACCGACGGACTCCCCCTCGCCGACCAGGCCTTCACGATCGTGTTCTCCGACGACGCCCACGCGGGTCTGGACGACGCCGACGGCTTGAAGCTCCAGCCACCGGCCGATGCTTACGTCGTCGTCGGGGCCCGCCTCGGCGAGGCGTTTGTGGGCCTCGACGCCCGGCCGTTCGCGGCCGGCGAGGTCCCGCTCGCCCTCGACGCCCGCGGGGCCGCGCGGACGATGACGCTCCGGTGGGACGCCAGCGCGCTCCCGGCCGGGCTCCCCGTCGCGCTCGTCGACCTCGCGACGGGCACGGAGGTCGACGTCCGGGCCCGGACCTCGTACACGTTCGACGTCGCCCCGCGCCCGGCCCTCGCCGAGGACGCCGTCCTCGCCCTCGGCGAGCTCGCCGACGGGGCCGCCGCGACGGACCGGTTCGTCCTCCGGGTCGGGGCGGCCCCGGCCGACGCCGGGGCCGTCGGGGCCCTCGAGGTGACGGCCGTCGCGCCGAACCCGTCGAGCTCGACGGCCCGCGTCGCGTTCGCCGTCCCGACGGGGGGCCGGGCCCGCGTGTCGGTCGTCGACGTCCGGGGCCGGGAGGTCGCCGTGTTGGTCGACGGGGTCGTCGCGGCGGGCCGGCACGAGGCGGTCCTCGAGTCGGCCGGGCTCGCGGCGGGGGTGTACCTCGTCCGGGTCGAGGCCGGCGGGCGGGTCGCGACGCGCCAGGCCGCCGTCGTCCGGTAACGGCTCGGTCGCTCCCGCTGGCGGCCCCCGTCGCCAGCGGGGCCGGCTTCGTCAGGGGCGGGCGGCATCTTTGCGCGCGCTCCACATGAGCCCGTTGCCCCCCTCCGGCGGCCGGCCTAGTTTGATCGCCTGCCCGCCGAGATGACGGCGCCCCGCCGTCGGCATGGCCCCGTAGCTCAGTTGGCAGAGCAGCTGGCTTTTAACCAGCGGGTCGTAGGTTCGAGCCCTACCGGGGTCACCGATCGGCCACGTTCTTTCTGTCGCGCCTCGGCGCGAGGCCTCTTGCCCAGGTGGTGAAATTGGTAGACACGCACGCTTGAGGGGCGTGTGGAGTAAAATCCGTGCTGGTTCGAGTCCAGTCCTGGGCACTCAAGGATCCCGTGAGGGGCGAAATCGGCCTGAATGGCTTCGATTTCGCCCCTCGCGGCGTTTCGGGGAACGTGTGGGAAGCAAAGCGGCGGCCGAAGCGAGGCAGACATCGCCGGCCGAGCGCCGGACGTACTGATTCGAGGATCGCTCGTACGTCCCCCGTGCGCCGTCGGCCATGGGCTCCCGGGCCGTCACTTCGACATGCCGTGGTAAGGACCGGCGGTCCAGCCGCCGAGGCAGGCTGTCTCGATCTCGGTGGGAGGTCCTGGACGAGTTGGCCGGCTCTTGCGGTTGCTCACAGGGGGCCAGGGGACCCACGGCAGCGCCAGAAACTGAGGGAAGACTCGGGGAATGGATGACATGTCTGAAACGTGAGCTGCGTACACTCCAGAGGCTCGGGACGACAGGCCTGGGCCGGCTCGAAACTCGGCCGGGCCGCGCTCTGTGGTGGGGGGCGGCCCGGCCAGATCGCCTTGGTCGACCGGCGGCCTAGTGGACGCAGTCCTGGCTGCCCATCGTCCTTCGACTTCTTGAGCCGGCAGACCGCTGGACAGTCGGCCCAGTGGGGCCGGTAGCTTCTGGCGATAGCTTTTGGCGGTCGGCGGCGGGTTCGTGCGGAGCCGGGCGCCCCCTTCCACCCCGACGCCGAGGCCCGGCCAGGCGAGAGCCCTGATGATCGACGTGCTTGCGGCTGGCGGCCAGCCGGAAAGCGCGGGGAGACGGTCGCCGAGCGGGGACGTCTGGATCTGTCCGGCGACGGCTCGGACCGCCTCGACGCCGAGGCGGGGGCACCCGGGCGGGCGTAGCCGGGATCTAGCGGGGGTCGCTTGTGTCGCGCACGCGCCGGCCGGACCCGTCCCAGTCTCGGACTGGGACCGCGATGGGATACGACCCCGGAATGTCAAGTGACCGAACCGTCGGTGGCGACAGATCCGCCCCCTCCTGCGTTGGCACGGGCCTGGGTGAGTGGCAGTCAGACGTGGCGCCTGACGCATGGCGCGGCGTCTCTGATGGTGCGGCGCCCGTGGTGGGGAGCCCGCCTTCGCTCTGCGCCAGGGCGCCCTCCATCGGAGGGCGCCCTGGCGTGGTCGTGCATGGTACACGCCCGTGACGTTCGGCTTACCTGTACGGTCTGGGGTGGGGCATCGCCGATACGTCCGGTCGGCGGGGCTCCCAGGGGCGTCGACAAACCCACCACACCTGTTCGCAGACGTCGATGGGAGCCCCGCCGGTTGGGGCGGGCGGGAGTGAACGCCAGGAATTGGCTCTGGCGAACTCGGGCGTAGGCTCGTCGAGGCGGGAGGACTCGCGATCGCTGGCCCCTCGACTCTCGGCCTACGGTTTCCCAATCCCAAGGCCCGCCCACATCGTCGCGGAGGTCGCGAGGTACGGGCGCTGGCAGAGCGTGAAGGTCGCGCTGGGATGGCGGCGGTGGCGGAATCGCCGAGCGAGGGTTCCGTACTCGATGCCGTAGGCCCACCCGCAGCACGGCCTCCCGCCCAGGGCCGCCTCGGCCTCGGTGAGCGCTTCGGCCTGATCCGACCGGGGGCGTCAGCTCCTGCTGACCTGGGAGAGAGAGTGAGAGGCCCCGTATGCAGGACTCTGAGTGAGAGCCCCACTGGTATAGGCCCTCCCCTTCCCGAAGTCAACTTGGTTAGCGCCCCGATCCAGCCTTCCGCCCGCAGGCGAGGACGGCTCCGATGGGTTAGACACGCGCGCGCCGCCGGGACAGGACGTGGCCGACGCGAACCGAGAGGGTGAACGACGCGACGGCGAGGGCGGTGACGGCGAGAGCGATGGCGTACACAGGTCGATGGGTGTGAGGCAGGCCACGTTAGGCGAGAACGGGCGCCATCGGCCTCCGGTGATCCCACGACTCGTGCGGCCATGCATCGACGGCCGCCGCTCTCCGCTACGACGCCTGTCTGGCGTACGCCACGGACGCCGGAGCCGCGCGGCCATCGTCGAGGGCCTCTTTGAAACGGCGCTTCCGCAACCGAGCGGTCGGCGTCAAGCCGATGGCCCACCACACGAGGCGGGCGCGATCGGACACGGAGAGCCCGTCCAATGAGGCGCGGGCAGCGAGGTCACGTCCCACGAGGACTCGCAGCGCAAGTCCCCCGCGGCTCGGCGCAGAATCGGGGGCGCGTCGAGCCGACGCGTCCGCGTGCTGTAGGACGGGAAAGCCGATGGGAGACCGCCTGGCGGTCTCCGAGTGGAGCGTCGTCTCGCCCATCGGGATGTGGTGGGAAACCTCGCAACGTGGCGACGCCCGCCCCGCCGACCCCACAGCCGTTCCCTGACGTCCCCCCTGGCCCATCCCTGAACCGCCTCGGCACCCGCCCCGTGAAGAACGGTGGCGTGGCAGGCCCCGCTCAGGCAGGCCCCGCTCAGGAGTGAGAGGCGGACGCGGCAACGAGGCCAGCCAGCGCGGCGGCGAAGCCGAGCACGAGGTCAGGCGTGAGAGTGTAGAGGATCACAACAGGCAGTGGAAGGTGGTGGGACGAGTGCGTCGGCCCCTAGAACCTCCGAGTGGAGCCCGCGGACGGCGTCCGACACGGAGACCCGTCCCTGTCCTACGGCGCCGGTTTAGGACCTATCCGAAAAGGTAGTCGTCGGCTGAGATCGGGCATCGGCGCCAGACGATCACGGCACACGCCAGGTGGAGCAAGGCCGCGAAGTTCTCGGCCTTCTTCTCCCACCGGATTAGCAGCCGCCGGAACCGGTTGAGCCACGAGTGCGCCGCCTCGACGACCCATCGTCGTGCCCGGTACCCCGGCATCTTCAGCGCCAGCTTCTCGTCGCCTCGGCTCAGGATGTGGGTGACGTACCCCGATGCGCTCAGCGCCGAGCGGACCGAATCGAAGTCGTACCCCTTGTCGGCGCACAGGTGCTGCTCGGCCTCGAACGACACGACGGCCATCGAGTCGAGCACGGGCTCGACCTGCGTCATGTCGTTGCGGTTGGCGCCGGTCACGACGAGCCCGACCGGGAGCCCGTGGCCTTCGGTGAGCAGGTGGCGCTTGGTGCCCGACTTGCCGCGATCCGTCGGGTTGGGGCCGGTCGCCGCGCCCCCGAGCGGCGCCTTCGTCGTCGCCCCGTCGATCGCTTGCCACGTCCAGTCGAGCCCGACGGAGGCGTCGAACTCGACGAGTCCCGTCGCCCAGAGGTGAGCGAAGACGTCGGCCTCGGCCCACTCCTGGAACCGGTCGTGGACGGTCGAGGCCGCCCCGAGACACCGTGGCAGCGCCTTCCACTGGATGCCGGTGGTGAGCACGTAGAAGATCGCGGCGAAGACCTCGCGGTCGGGCTTCCGGGGTCGGCCTCCACCGGGTGGCTCGGGGAGCAGCGGCTCGACGGCGGCCCAGAGTTCGGGGGGCGGCAGGAAGCGGGCGTCGATCTCAGACTCGAAGTCGGGCGCGCTAGCTTGAGCGCGTGCGGGCGTCGCGGGCACGTCGGGCGTGAGGAGAGGTAAGAGTCCCTCAAGCTAGACGGCCGGGCGCCCGCACCCTTTTCGGATAGGTCCTTAGCCCCCCGGACCAGGGCCGCCCCCTGTCACGCCCGCGTTCCGACGACGCGGACGCATCCCCGTCATCGCTACCGCGCCACCGTCAACTGGCGAACGACGACGTGTTCGCCGGCCGCGAGGCGGACGAGAAGGAGGCCAGCTGGCACGTCGGCGAGGTCGAGCACGACCCGAACCACGCCCGCAGGCGGCTCGCCGGCCTCGACGCTCACGACGCGGCGGCCGAGCACGTCGACCACCTTGGCGGTCACCGAGGTGGGCGCGTCGAGCCGGAGCGTCGCCGTCAGCGGACCGGCCGACGGGTTCGGGAAGACGGCCGCCTCGGGCGCCGCCTCGACCGAGGCGGCCAGGGCCGGCCGGTTCGGCGCGCGGTGGATCTGGGACGCGTTGAGTGAGCCGCGCGACTCGTAGCGCGGGCCGTGCCATTGGAAGTGTTCGTACTCCGACCCGACGCCGATGAGTCGGATCGTCCGGAGGTACGGCGTGGAGTTCGTCTCCTCGATCCCGACGTCCTCCGACGTCAGCCCGGCCGAACTGGGGCGAGAGTCGAGGAGGAACGGATTGGGCTGGCCCTGGCGCGTCGCGATCCACTCCGAGCGGGCGTGCTCCTCGGCGCTCGTCGGGTCGGCGTAGTGCCAGTCGATGAGGTCCCGGGCCATCGCCGCGAAGAAGGCATCGCCACCGGCCGACGAGACCTCCGAGGGGTAGATCGTGGCGACGTAGAACGCCGAGCGAGCGGCGTCCCCCTTGTGGTCGTGGCATGGCCCGAACCGGCCCGCGAAGCCCAGCGTCGGATTCTGCTGGCCGAGCTCGCTCCACTCCTCGGCCACCGTCGCAGGCGCTGTCCGTCGTGACCTGGGCGCCACGGTATCAGCGGTCGGCGTCGGCGTCGACGACCTCGCCGAACCGGTGGCTGGTGCGGTCCGAGTTGGCCTCGATCCGCGACGGGTACAGGTTGTGATGGCTCCGCGCCGGCTCCGACGCCGCCCCGCACCCCTGCGGCCGGTTGTGCTCCGCGCGCCTCGCGCGAATTACGCGCCCGCCTCGGTGCGCCCCTCGACACCCTCGGAGGCGGCCCCGACCGTCGCCGAGGGGGGGGCGATGCCGTCGCCGGCCGGAGGCGCGCCGGGCAGGCACACCACGAACGTCGTCCCCTCCCCTTCCTCGGTCTCGACCGACAGCTCGCCGCTGTGCCCGTGGACGACGATCTCGTAGGCCAGCGACAGCCCGAGGCCGGTGCCCTCGCCCGTCGGCTTGGTCGTGAAGAACGGCTCGAAGATCCGGTCGCGGACCTCGGGCGAGATGCCGATCCCGTTGTCGGCGATCTCGACGCGGACGCCGCCGTCGCCCCAGGGCCGCGAGGTCACGGTCAGCGTCGGGTCGAAGTCGGGCGCCTCGGCGGCACGCGCGCGGAGGGCCTGGAGCGCGTTGTCGAGGAGGTTCAAGAACACCCGCCCCATCTCTTCGGGCACCATCACGACCTCGCCCACCTCGGCGTCGAAGTCGGTCTGGATGTCGACGTTGAAGCCGGTGTGCTCGGCCCGCATCCCGTGGTAGGCCAGCCCGACGTACTCCTTGAGGAGGCTGTTGAGCGGGGCCGGCCGGCTCGGGCCCGGCGTGGCCCGGCTGTGGGCCAGCATCGAGCGGATGATCCCGTCGGCCCGGCGCCCGTGCTCGCGGATCTTGACGGCGTTCGAGCGGAGGTCGTCGAGGAGGTCGCCAGACGTGTCGAGGGCCTGGGCGACCGTCTGCTGGTCGTCCTCGCGGATCTCCTGCTCGAAGTCGTCGAGGAGCTCGACGAGGAGCTGGGCGAAGTTGTTGACGAAGTTGAGCGGGTTCTTCAGCTCGTGGGCGACCCCGGCCGTGAGCTGCCCGAGGCTGGCCATCTTCTCCTGCTGGACGAGCTGCGTCTGGGCCTGCTCGAGCCGGCTGAGCGAGGTGGTCAGCTCGGCCTGCTGCTGCTCGAGCTCGGAGCTCCGGGCCTCGAGCTGGCGGCCCCGCTGCTGGAGCCGGTCGCGGAGCCGCGACAGCCGGAGCGTCCCGCGGTACTGGGCCCGCCGGCCGGCGTAGAGCGCCGCGCTCATGGCCGTGCAGAGGAACGTCACGAGGACGAGGTACGACATCCGGCGGACGCCCTCGCCCGGATCGGTGATCTGCCCGACCTCGCCCAGCATCACGGCCGCCCCCGTGTGGAGGACCGTGATGATGACGCCGAGCGCGAGCGTCTGCACGGGCTGGAACGGGACGGTCCCGACCGTGAACAGGAGGAGCAGCGACAGCCACGCCGCGAGGAACTCGATGTCCTGCCGCCCCACGTCGACGTACATCAGGATGCCGGAGCCCACGAGGACGTAGGTGGCCAGCAGCCACCGGCTGATGTGGAGGCCCGGCCGGAACCGCGCCACGCCGAGGAACACGGCGGCGATCGCGTACACGAACAGCTTCTCCGAGAGCGCGTCGCCGATCTGCCCCGCCGCCCCACGCATGCCGGCCCCCTCCAGCACCGACGTCACCCCCGCCGACACGCCGACCCCGACCAGCGCCACGATCCCGAACAGCCCGGCCACCTTCATGCCCAGCACCGACGCCCCGTCGAGGACGGCCCGGAACCCGGGGTCGCGCTCCGCCCGCGAGGGAGCGACGTAGCGCTCCCAGAGCACTCGAAGGCGGACGGAAGGGGACATCGGGCGGCGGTTGGGCGCCCCTCCTACTCAGCACCTCGCGGATTGTCCCCGGGAGCTCGGCGCGCCCGAACCGCCCGCGGAGCCGCCCATCGGACGCACCGGCGGAGCGCCCCCCACGGACCGGACTCCGCGTCCACCGTCGCCCCTGCGCTCGCGCTCGACGAGAGACCGCCCGAACTTCGGGGCCATCCCGACGAACCCACCCTCCCATCGACCTCCCCGGCCCCCCGCTCCCCGTCGACGCCGTCCTGCCCCGCCTCGTCGCTGCCCTCACCGAGGCGGACGCGGCCGTGCTCCAGGCGCCGACCGGCGCCGGCAAGACGACGCGCGTCCCGCTCGCCCTCCTCCAGGCCGACTGGCTCGGGGACCACGGCATCCTGATGCTGGAGCCGCGGCGGATCGCCGCGCGGGCGTCGGCGCGGCGGCTCGCGGGCCAGCTCGGCGAGCGCGTCGGCGAGACGGTCGGGCTCCGCGTCCGGGGCGAGACGCGGGTGAGCCGGCGGACCCGGATCGAGGTCGTCACCGAGGGCGTGCTGACGCAGCGGCTCCTCCGCGACCCGGGGCTGGAGCAGGGACGCACGGTCGGCGTGGTCGTATTCGACGAGGTCCACGAGCGGAGCCTGCAGAGCGACCTCGGGCTCGCGTTGTCGCTTCAGGCACAGGGGCTTCTGCGACCCGACCTCAAGCTGCTCGCTATGAGCGCGACGCTCGACGGGGAGCGGTTCGCGGCGCTCCTCGACGGCGCGCCCGTCGTGACCAGCGAAGGGCGGACGTTCCCGGTCGAGGCCCGCTACCTCGGGTCGCCGCGGCCCGACGCGTCCGGCCGCGCACCGCGCATCGAGGACGCGGTCTCCGCCGCGGTCCGCAGGGCCCTCGAGGACGAGGAGGGCAGCGTGCTCGCGTTCCTCCCGGGCTCGGGCGAGATCCGACGGGCCGCCGAGCGTCTGGAGGGCACCGTGCCGCGCGACGTCACGATCGCCCCGCTCTACGGCGACCTCTCAGCGCGCGACCAGGACACGGCGGTCTCCCCCGCCCCGCCCGGCACCCGGAAGGTGGTCCTCGCGACGAGCATCGCCGAGACGAGCCTCACGATCGAGGGCGTCCGCGTGGTCGTGGATTCCGGGCTCGCGCGGCGGCCGCGGTTCGACGCGGGCAGCGGGATGAGCCGGCTCGAGACGGTCCGCGTGAGCCGCGCCGAGGCCGACCAGCGGCTGGGCCGCGCGGGGCGCATCGAGCCGGGCGTCGGGTACCGGCTGTGGAGCGAGGTCGAGCACGCCGCGCTCCGGCCGTTCGCCCCGGCCGAGATCACGCAGGCCGACCTCGCCCCGCTCGCGCTCACGCTCGCCGCCTGGGGCGCCGCGCCCGACGAGCTCCGCTGGCTCGACCCGCCCCCCGAGGCGGCCTTCGAAGCGGCCCGCGAGCTCCTCCGCGAGCTCGACGCCGTCGACGCCGACGGCGCCCTCACCGACCACGGCCTCGCCATGGCCGACCTCCCGATGCACCCGCGCCTCGCCCACCTCGCGCTCCGCGCCCGGGAGATGGGCCGCGCCGGGCTGGCGGCCGATCTCGTCGGCCTGCTGTCGGAGCGCGACCTGTTCCGCTACGCTGGGCGGCTGCCCGACGTCGACCTCCGGCTCCGCATCGAGGCGATCCGCGGGGCGCGCGACCTTTCGCATCGCGGCGCCCGGCTCGACCGCGGGGCGCTCCACCGCGCGCGCCAGGAGGCGAATCGCTGGCGGAGCGCCTGGAAGGCGACGGACACGCCTGGCGACCTCGACTGGGCCGGCCCGCTCCTCGCCCTCGCCTACCCCGACCGCCTCGGGCAGCGCGTGGGGGAAACCGCAGAGGGCGCGCGCTACCGGCTCCGCGAAGGGCGCGCGGTACTCCTCGACCGCGACCAGCCGCTCGCCGACGCGCCCTTCCTCGCCGTGGGCGACCTGGACGACCGCCGCGGCGGCGCCCGCGTCTTTCTGGCGGCGCCCCTCGACGCCGACGACATCGAGTCGCTGTTCGCCGACCAGATCGTGGAGGACGAGTCGGTCGGGTGGGACGCCGAGGCGGGCCGGGTCGTGGCCCGGCGCGTCCGCCGGCTCGGGGCCGTTGTCCTGTCGGAGGCGCCGATCCGCGACCCCGCGCCGCACCTCGTGACGGCCGGACTCGTCGAGGGCGTCCGCCAGGCCGGGCTCGGCGCGCTGCCGTGGGCGAAGGAGACGCGCCGCCTCCGCGAACGGATGGCGTTCCTCCACCACCACCTCGGCGCCGACTGGCCCGACGTCTCCGACGACGCGCTGCTCGACGGGCTGGAGGACTGGCTCGGCCCGTACCTCGCCGAGATGTCGCGGCTGTCGGACCTCGGCCGCCTCGACCTCGGGATGGTGCTGCGCCAGCTCGGCGGGTCGCGCGCCGAGCTCGACCGGCTGGCGCCGTCGCATGTGACCGTCCCCAGCGGCTCCGTCCGCCCGCTCGACTATTCCGATCCCGACACGCCCGTGCTGGCCGTGAGACTCCAGGAAGTGTTCGGATTGGAGCAGACGCCGCGCGTGCTCGACGGCCGCGTGCCCGTGCTGATGCACCTCCTCAGCCCGGCCCAGCGCCCCGTCCAGGTCACGACCGACCTCGCCTCGTTCTGGCGCGACGCCTACTTCGACGTGCGGAAGGACATTCGGGGCCGCTACCCGAAGCATCACTGGCCCGAGAACCCGCTCGAGGCCACGCCCACCGCCCGCGCCAAGCGCCGTCGCTGACCTCCTCTGCCTCGGCGCCGAGGCGGGGGGACTCGACACGGGGAGGGCCGCCGCCGGATCTTCGGGGGATGCGCCTTCTCCCTCTCCTGCTCCTCGCCCTGCTGGCGGCCCCCGCCCGGGCCAACATGGCGAACCCGGTCCAGCCCGGGACGCCGGCCGGCGAGCCCGCAGCCGCGCTCGACGGCCTCCGCGTGGCCCGTGAGGTTCTGACGCTCGACCTCCGCCCGCTCGAGCGCGGCCGGCCGTTCGCCGTGATCGAGGTTACGTACCGGATCGTCAACACGGGCCAGGGCCGCGTCGTCCCGCTCGACTTCGTCGCCCTCGGCGAGGGCGTCGACGGGGCCGAGGTGTGGGTCGACGAGCAAGCCGTCGCCGTCCGCCGCCTCGACTCGCTCGCCGTCCCGCCGCTCTGGACGATCGCCAAGAGCACCCCCGCGCTCGACGGCGACGCGCTCCCCTACGAGGCCGACGACGGCTTCGGCACGCCGACGGGCCTCCGGTTCGAGGCGCCGATCCCGACCGGCCAGCACACGGTCCGCGTGCGGTACCGCGTGCGCCTCGGGTCGTACGACGCGGGCGACCACCCGAACCGCGTCTGGCAGCTCGCCTACAGCCTCGCGCCGGCCCGGCTGTGGGACGGCTTCGGCCAGCTCGACGTGGCCGTGCTCGTGCCGGAGGGCTGGGACGTGGCGACGTCGCTGCCACTCCGGCGCACCCCGGGCCGGTTGGAAGGCCGCTTCCGCGGCGTCCCCGGCGACGTGCTGGCGGTCTCCGTCCGCGCGCCCGCACCGCCCCTACGACTCCCGCTGCGGATCGCCGGGTTCGTGACGGCGCTCGTCATCGTCGGGTTCTTCGGGGTCGTCTCGGGCAAGCTGGCGAAGCGGTCGGGCCGCGGCGTGTGGTGGGCCCTCCCCGGCACGGCCCTCGGCGGCATCGTGGCGGGCGTGGCCCTCGTCGCCATCGTCGCGACCGCCGACGACCTCGGCGACTCGTCTGCCTACGGCTACGGGACCCTCCTCGGGATGATGTTCGTCGGCGGCCCCCTCGCCATCCTCGTCGGCGCCGCGCTCACGCAGGCCATCGCCGTGTGGACCCACCGCCGGACGCCGCCCGCGTCTCCGCCGCCCGACGAGCGCTACCGACTCAACTGATCCCGCCCCCGATGCGCGCCCTCCGCTTCCACCGCCACGGCCCGCCCGCCGAGGTCCTCCAGCTCGACGACGTCCCGATGCCCGAGCCTGGCCCCGGCGAGGTCCGTGTCCGCCTCACGCACCGATCGGTCAACCCGGCCGACCTGTCGATGGTGCGCGGGACGTACGGGCGCACCCGCGAGCTCCCGGCCGTCGGCGGGAACGAGGGCGTCGGCACCATCGAGGCGCTTGGCGAGAACGTCGAGGCCGGCCGCCTCGGGCAGCGCGTGGTCAAGCTCGGCGAGGCGCCGACGTGGCAGGAGGCCGTCGTGCTCCCGGTCGCCGAGACGGCCCCGGTCCCCGACGCGCTTTCGGACGAGGCCGCGGCGCAGCTGTTCGTCAACCCGCTCACGGCGTGGCTCCTCCACGAGGCCGTCTCGCTCCACGCGGGCGACGTGCTGGTGCAGACGGCCGGGGCGAGCGCCGTCGCCCGGATCGCCGCCCAGCTGGCCGTCCGGCACGGCGCCCACCCGGTCGCGATCGTCCGTCGCGAGAGCTACCGCGAGCCGCTGGAGGCGATCGGCGCGACGGTCGTGGTGGCCGACGAGGACACCAAGGAGGCGCGGGCCGCGCTCCGAGAGGCCGTCGGCAAGGACGGCGCGAAGGCCGTGTTCGACCCCGTCGCGGGCGACCCCGGGGCGCTGGCGACGTCAGCGCTGGCGGAAGGCGGGACGCACGTCGTGTATGGCGCGCTCAGTGGGGACCCGTTGCCGGTCTCCCCCGCCGCCCTCATCTACCGCAACGTCCGCGTTCGGGGCCTGTGGCGGACGCAGTGGGCCTCCCGCGCGACGCCCGCCGCCCTCCGATCCGCCCTCACGGCGCTGGCCGACCTCGTCGTCGAGGGCGCGATCACGCTCCCCGTCGCCGACACCTTCGACCTCGGCGACGCTGCCGAGGCGGTCCGGGCCGCGACCTCGCACGGCCGCTGGGGCAAGGTGCTGCTGGAGGGATGAGGAGGGATCGGAGTTGGACCTCCAGCCCGCAGGCCTCATCCCCCTCTCCTGTCCACCTCCACCCGAATCGCGTCGACCGCCGCCGCCAACCGGGCCTCGGCTTCGGCGGCCGTCTCGGCCGTCACGAGCACGTGGCCGACCTCCTGGCCCGTCCCCTCGCGCGTGCCGACGGCGTCGCCCGGCCCGACGCGGAGCGAGCAGACCTCGACGCCGGGCATCGCCTGGGCCGCGTCCGCGCCCTCGGCCGCCACGACGGTCCCCGGCCCCGGGTGGAAGAGCCGGACGGCCGCGGCCCGCGAGGGCTCCGCCGGCATCCCGGGCGCCTCGCCGCAGGCCAGGCGGAGCACCGCCTCCCACGGGTCGGCGCCGTAGGCGTGGTGGATGAGCGGCATGAGGTGGCCGCCGGGCGGGCGGGCCGCCAGCTCGCCGAAGACCGGCCCGCTCGGGGTGAGGAACAGCTCGGCGTGCGTCATCCCCCGCGTGACGCCCAACGCCACCCGGGCCGCCTCGGCGAGTCCGAGGGCGGCCTCGCGGTCGGACGCCGGCAGCGGGGCCGGGACGAGGCTCGACCACGCCGGCTCGAGGTACTGCGTCGGGCTGATCCACACCGCCTCGCCGTCGACCACGAACGACTCGACGCTCATCTCGACGCCGTCGACGAACGACTCGGCCATCCAGCCCGGCGGCAACGCGGGCGGCACCTCCGCCGCGTCGCGAACGACGACCGTCCCCCGACTCCCGGACCCGACGGCCGACTTGAGCACGAGCGGAAGCCCCAATCGCTCCACGATCTCGTCGCCTCGGAGCCCGTCTTCGGCCTCGACCACGTCGGCGCAGGGGATGCCGGCGGCGCGGGCGGCGCGCTTCATGGCCCGCTTGTCGCTGCACCGATGGGCCGCCTCAGCGGGGAGCCCGGGCAGACCGAGCGCAGCGGCGAGGTGCGCGGCCGGCGGCACCGACCGCTCCGTCAGCGCGACGACGGCCGCGGGCTCGTGCGCCCGGACCGCCGCGGCGACCGATTCCCACGGCTCGGCCTCGGGGTCGAACGGGGCCACGACGACGCCCGCGAGCCGAGCCGAAGCCTTAGGGCCGGGCGCCTTCTCGACGACGGCGACCACCGGGCGCCCCAGCCGCTCGGCCGCGTCGAGCGCGCCCGCCCGGAGGCCCACGGTGACGACCGGCGACCTCATGCCCCGCCCTGCACGGCGGCCTCCACGTCCTCGGGCCGCTTCGGGATCGGCGGCCCGAGCACGCGGTGCCCGTCGTCGGTGATGAGCACGTCGTCCTCGATCCGGACGCCGCCGAAGCCGACCCATTGTTGGGCTTCGTCGTAATCGACGGCGTCGGCGTAGCGGCCCTCGGAGCGCCAGAGCTCGATGAGGACGGCGTTGAAGTAGAGGCCGGGCTCGACGGTCATGACGTGGCCGGGGCGGAGCTCGCGCGCGAAGCGGAGAAACTTCGTCCCGAACTGCGTGCTCCGGGAGGCCTCATCGGCGTACCCCACGCGGTCCTCGCCGAGCCCCTCGAGGTCGTGGACGTCGAGGCCGAGCGGGTGCCCGAGGCCGTGGTGGAAGAACAGTGTGTGGGCTCCCTCGGCCACCAGCTCGTCGACGTCGCCCTTGAGGAGCCCGAGGTCGACGAGACCGGCGGCCAGGGTCTTGGACGACAGGTCGTGGAGGTCACGGAACGAGACGCCCGGCGCGCAGCCGGCGATGCACGCCTCCTGGGCCTTCAGGACGAGGTCGTAGATCGCGCGGTGGCGCTCCGAAAACGTCCCGCCGACGGGCGAGACCCGGGTGATGTCGGACGCGTAGCCAGAGTTCGGCGCGACGCAGCCGGCGTCGTGGAGCAGGAGCTCGCCCGCTTCGAGGACGTGGCTGCCGGCGCGGTGGTGCGGCACTTCGCCGCGCGTCGTGACGATGGCTGGGAACGAGAGGTACGAGCCCCGCGACGTCGCGGCCGACTCGATCGCCGCGGCGACCTCGAATTCGGTCCGCCCCGGTTGGGCCATCCACATCGCCGTCCGGTGCATCTCGTCGGCGATGGCAATGGCGTGCTCGATCTCGGAGACCTCCTGCGGCGTCTTGACGAGCCGCTGCGCGATCACGGCGTCCGTCAACACGTCTGATGCCTCGACCGCCTCGGGCGCGACGCCGAGGAGGTTGCCCAGCCGGATCCGGTGCTCGGCCCGGTACGGCGGGAGCACGTGGATCGTCCGCCCAGCCTGCCGGGCCGCCGCGACGACGCCACCGAGCGCGTCGGGGGGGGCCGAGTCGGGGATGTCGGCGGCGGACGCGCGGTCGGCGACCGAGGGGCGCTCGCCGTCCCACACGCGGTCCTCGATCGTCGCCTCGCGGCCGTAGAGCGTGGCCTCGCCGGAATCGGCGTCGATCGTGAGGGCGAGGCCGGGCGCGTCGGCGCCGGCGTAGTACCGGAAGGAGCCGTCCTGGCGGAAGGGGTAGTGGTTGGCCGCGTAGTTCATCGGCGCGGCGTTGTTGCCGAGCAGCACGATGAGCCCGCCGGAGACGGCGTCGGCGAGCGCCGCGCGGCGGGCGGCGTAGGTGTCGGGAGCGAACACGAAGGGGGACGGAAACAGGAAGAGAGGACCCCGAAGCTACAGGCGGTCGGATCCCAGGGGCGCCGGGGCCGGTTCGGGCCGCCCGTCTCCCCCCGCCCCGTGGCCCGCACGCACCGCCTCCACACGACGACCTGGCTGCCCCTCCCCCGCGACGAGGTGTTCCCGTTCTTCGCCGACGCCGAGAACCTCGCGGCCATCACGCCGCCCGAGCTCGCCTTCGAGATCGTCACGCCGACCCCGATCGACATGCGGCCGGGCGCGCTCATCGAGTATCGCCTCGGGCTGTTCGGCGTCCGGTTCGGGTGGCGGACGGAGATCACGGCATGGGAGCCGCCGTACAGGTTCGTCGATCAGCAGATCGAGGGCCCCTACCGGCGGTGGCACCACACCCACACCTTCGTCGAGGCGGCCGGACCCGACGGGGAGCCCGGCACGCAGATGGACGACGTGGTGCGGTGGGAGCTCCCGCTGTGGCCGCTCGGCGAGGTCGCCTACCCCGCCGTTCGCGCGCAGCTGGCGCGGATCTTCGGGTACCGCCAGCGGCGGATCCGCGAGCTGCTGATCGGCTGAGATCATGGCGGACGGAGTCGGTGCCCGGCCGAACCCAGGCAGGGCCCACTCCCCGCGGATCCGTCGCGGCCCGCCGGTCGAGGCGGCGAGCGCCCAGCCATTCGTCACCATGCGCCCCGCTCGGCCTCTGCCTTGAGCCGAGTCCACCCGGGGTCCACATCGGTCCACATCGCAGCGAGCCGGCGGTACTCAGCCCGAGACGCCGCCCCTCGGCCGAGTTCGCGAAAGGCCCGGGCCCGTCCGACGGAGTACGACGGGAGGTGGTAGTCGGCCCCCCGGCCCCAGCCGACGTCGCGGACCGAGTTGTACCACCGGAGGGCTTCGCGTGGATGCCCGAGGCGGGCATGAGCTCGGGCCCGGAGCAGGCGCGGGAGCGACTGAGCGTATACCGGGGAGAGCCAGCCGGCCCGGTCGAGGGGGACAGAGAGCGCGCCATCCAGAGCTGCCAGCGCCTCGGCGGGCCGGTCGCGTGCGAGCGCGTCGGCCGCCCGGAGCGTCCCGGCCATTGAGCGGGCGAGCGGGTCGGCGGCCCGGCGCTCGAGCCGGCGGAGGCGGAGGGACACGTCGGCGCGGTCGCCGAGGCGTGCGCTGAGGACGCCATGGAAGTAGTCGAGGACGGCCCCCTGGAGCCCGGAGTGGAGGAACTCGTTCGTCTCATCGGAGAGCGGCGCCCAGAGCGTGTCGTGGGCGGCCACCTCGGCGCGGGCCCGCTGCAGGGCCGCCCTCGTGTGAGGGAGGTGGGGGTCGGCCATGACGGGCACGCTGTTAAGGAGCCACCACCCACGGCCGTGGCCGCTCCGGATCTCGGCCTGGTAGCGGTCGCTCCGCCCCGCCTGGCCTGCCATGAGCGCCAGGAGCGCCTGTCGCTCACGCCCGTACTCGCGCTCCGTCGTCGGGCGCCCCGGCGAGAAGTACCCCTCGCCCACCACCTGGGCCCGGCCGACGTCGCCGACCGGAAGAAGCGCTCGGTGGAAGAGCATGCCAAGGGCCCCCACGCGTGGCCCGGCCTGGACGGCCTCGGCGAGCTCGTCGGGGGCGTCGGCTACGAGCGCGGGGTAATGACGAAACACGTCCTCGAAGGCGGCATCGGGCGAAGAGGGGTAAAGCGCGACGAGAGAATCCAGCGCGGTGGGATCCAGGCGAAGCGAGAGCTCGATCAGTTGGAACAGCCCCTCTCGGCGCTCGCCGCTGAGCCGAACGGCCCGCTGCGCCAGAGCCAGGGGCTCATCGAGCGGCCGGCCCTCATACCCGTTGTAGGCGAGAAGGTGGTCGGCGAGCAGGGCGAGCGCGGCGGGGTCGTCGGGGTCGTCGAGGAGGAGTTGGCGGAGCGAGGCCTCGGCCCCAGCCACGTCGCCGGTCATCTCGAGGAACTCGGCCTCGGCCCGGCGCCGCGCCCGGCGCGGGAGACCGGCCCGGTGCCGGTAGGCCGCGCGTGTGGCACGCCGGTAGGTCTCGAGCCCGTTCTCACGGCTCCAGTACGCGACCTCGGCGAGGTCCATCCAGGCGAGGGCGAACGTCGAATCGAGGGCCACGGCCCGTTCGAAGGCCCCGATGGCCTCGCCCGAGCGGAACTGACGGACCAGCCGGCGCCCCTCAAGGTGCGCCTTTAGGGCCGGGAGCGACCGGGTCGTGAGGCTCTCGAGCGGCCCGCCGGTCCCGCCGCCGTCGGCCACGAGAAGGGACGCCGCCAGCCGGTCGAGCGCATCGAGCAGCCCGGCCTCCGTCGTCTCTACGTGGGCCGTCGCCCGGCGCTCCCCGTCGGCGCCGTAGAGCGCCCCCGTGACCGAGAGCCGAGTCCCCACCGCGACGACGCGGCCCGTTACAAACTGGCTCGCCCCGAGCTGGCGCGCCAGTCGGGCCCGTCCTCCCAGCGTCGCGGCCCCGCTGGCCCGCTCAAGGACCGCCGCCGGATCAACCGTCCGCACGCCGCCTCCGTCAAGCCTCACGTTGAGAAGGTCGACCGCCCCCTCACCGAGATACTCGGCCCCCCCGACGACGTCGAACGGGAGGACGGCGAGGATTTCGACCTCGTGCGGGGGAACGCGCGCCCTCGACGCCCAGACGCCGGCTCCGAGGACGACGAGCGCCGCTAACGCGACCCCGAGTGCCGGCCGCCGCCAGCGCCGGCGTGGCGCGGTCCCCGCCCGGAGTCGGGCCGCGACTTCAGCTGCAGACGCCGGCCGCCGAGCGGGGTCTTTCGCGAGGCAGTCCAGCACGAGCTGGGCCAGCGGCCGCGGGACCGACCCTGGCAGCGGATTCGGCGTGTCGTGGCGGACGGCATGGACCCACGCATCGCCCGCTGCCGAGAAGGGCCGCCGCCCCGCCAGCGCCTCGTACAGGACCACTCCCAACGCCCACAGGTCGGCCGGGGCGCCGACCGCCTCGCCCCGGGTCTGTTCCGGCGCCATGTACGGAGCCGTCCCACGCGCGGTCCCGGTCGCGGCTGCGCCTTCGGCGACCCGGGCGATCCCGAAGTCCAAGATCTTGAGACAGGGCACCTCCTGACCTGGGACGGTGGCAAGGAAGAGGTTGGCCGGCTTGACATCGCAATGGACGATCCCCGCGGCGTGGGCGACGGCGAGTCCCTCGGCCGCCTCGGCCCCGAGGCGGGCCACCTCGGCCGGCGCGAGTGGGCCCCGGCTGAGCCGCTCACGAAGCGTCTCGCCCGAGTACAACGGCATTGCCAGGTACACACGCCTGTCCGGCGCCTCCCCGGCATCATAGACGGCACACACGTGAGGGTGGTCGAGAGCCGCGAGGGCCCGGGCCTCGGCGAGCAGCCGACGTCGGGCCTTGGGGTCCGCCGAGAGCCACGCCGGGAGCAGCTTCAGCGCGACCTCCCGCCCCAGCCGCTCGTCGACCACGCGGACGACCTCCCCCATTCCCCCTCGTCCCACTACGTCGAGGACGCGGTACGGGCCGATCCCCCCGCCCTCACTCCGACCCGCCTCCCCGAGGAGCAACGGGACGTCGGCCGCGGCCCGCGAGAAGAACGCGGACGCGTCGGGATGCCACCCCAGCAGGCTCTCCACCTCCGCACGGATGACGGACTCGGCGCTGGCCAGCAGTCGCGCGCGTTCGTCAGGGCTGGCCGCGAGGGCCGCCTCGAAGACCGTGGCAACCCGGTTCCAGTGGGTGAGCTCCATGTGCGGAATCAACACCGTCTAGCGCACGACCGCAAGCGGCTCCCCAGCAAAAAATGGCCGGATCAGGCCACCAGCTCGCGTCGGAGCCACGCCTGAGCCAGCGCCCACCCGCGCTTGACCGTGGCCGACGACAGGCCAAGCGCGGCGGCGGTCTCCTCGACCGTCATCCCGGCGAACAGGCGGCACTCGACGATCCGGCTCTCCCGCTCACTCACGCGCTCGAGCCGGCGGAGCGCGTCGTGGACGGCCAAGAGGGTATCGGGTGTGAGGGCGTCCGTTCCGGCCGGCTGGTCGTAGGCCTCGATGAGATCGAGATGGACCGCGTCGCCCCCGCGCTTGAGCGACCGCTTGGCCTCGGCGTAGTTGACCAAGATGTGGCGTACGGCCCGGGCGGCGACGCCGAAGAAGTGGGCCCGGGTCTCGAACGATCGGTCGCCGGCCCCGACGAGCTTCAGGAACGCCTCGTGCGCAAGGGCGGACGTGTCCAGGGTGTGGTCGCCGCGCCACCGACCGCGCTGGCGCCCTGCGATGGCCCGCAGTTCGTCATAGACGACCGGGAGGAGCCGGTCGAGCGCGTCCCGGTCGCCGCCGGCGACGCCCTGAAGAAGCCGGGTGACGGTGGACGGGTCGGGGGCCTCCATTGGAAAAAGTTGAGTGCACGTGATCCGCGTCGGCCGGATACCCGGTCCAGCCCTGACCGGGGCCCAACCTACGGGCTCCCTCCTCTCACCTCCGCACCCATGCGCCCGTTCCTCCTCCTCCTCCTGCTCACTCACCTCGTAGCCTGTGACACGGCCGAGGTCGGGGGGCCCGTGACCTTCACGTTCACCCAGGCCGCGACTGGCCCGTCCTCGTTCGCCGGCACGTTCACACTCACGGGCGCCTACACTGACTCGGGCACGACGACCGACGAGCTCACGATCACGAGCGCGCCCGGCGAGAACCCGCTCGTGGCGACCGGCCGGCGGACGGTCACGGGCGAGGGCGGTTCGTTCGTCCTGACCGGAGACGCCACGGTCGACCTCGCGAACCCGTCCGCCGCCGTGATCGCCGGGACGTGGCGCGTGGCCAGTGCCACGGGCGGCTACGAGGGGCTGACCGGATCGGGCACGATCTCCGGCACGGCCGACTTCGCTGCGGCCCAGCCGAACGGGACCGTCCGCTACACCGGCGAGCTCAGCCCCCGCTGATCCACTCTCCCTCCCGCCATGCCCTCCCTGCTCCATCCGCTCGCGCTCGTGCTCGCCGCCGCGCCGGCCCTCGCCCAAGCCCCGGCCCGCGGCCAGGACATCCACGCCTCGCCCGACCCCGACCTCGCCGTCGTCGACGTGTACTTCGAGGGGGCCCTCGCTCTCGACGACTTCACGTACCTCAGCGCGACTCCGTTCCATGACCTCCCTCCGGGCACCCACACGGTCGCTGTCGCGCCGTCCACCTCGACCAGCGCTGCCGACGCGTTCTATTCCATCGAGGTGACGCTCGAGGCCGGGGCGCGCTACACGGCTGTGCTCACAGGCGTCCTCGACGCCTCGGCGCACCAAGCGCACCCCGACGGAGAGCCTCTGGATTTCCGGCTCCTCCCCCTCACCCCGGCGGTCGAGACCTCGTCCTCCGGCCATGGGTACCGGTTCATCGGCGCCTCGCCCGACATGCCGACCGTCGACGCGACGCTCCCTCTGTTCGACGACCTCGTGATCGGAACCGGCATCCGATTCAACACGGCCACTCCCATCGGCCAGGCTGTGGCCGGGGTGTACGACGTCGCGTTCGTTGACCCCAGCTCGGGCGGGCGCCTGGCGCTCGTCCCCCGCGTGCCGACCGGCCCCGACGGCCAAGCTGCCGTCTACGTGCTCACCGGGTTCAGGACCCCGGCCGATGACGGAGACGGGCCGGGGCTGGTCCTGCTCAAGGTGCTCCCCGACGGCTCGACGGTCGTCCGAGAGGCCCAGGTCGAAGAGGCCGTGGCTCGAGACGACCGACGGCGCGGCGCCTCCACCCATCTCCTTCTCACCCCGTCGGTCGTCGAGGCTGGACGGCCCGTTTCGGTTCGTCTCGACGCCTCAGGCCCCGTGTCGATCGCCATCTACGACATGCTGGGACGGCGAATTCGAACGGTCCACGATGGTCCGACCCTGGCCGGTGCCTCGCACCGAGCTGAGACGCACACGCTCCCCCCGGGCTCCTACCTCGTCAGAGCCCAGGCGACCAACGACGCGTGGGTTGCCCGACTGACAGTCGTCCGCTGAATGGGGACCGAATCCGGCTCTCCCGGCCCTCGACCCATCGCCGGAGGCGCCCCGTCCGGCGATGGACTGTGCCGCTCGTGCCCACGAGAGTGCGGTTCGTGACGGGACGGGTCAGGAGAGCCCTCGTTGGGCTCCGTTGGTCGAACAAGTATTTGGGGTCGGGGTAGTATCGGACGGCCTGTCCCCGCCTCCTTGGCACTCACTCGACCGCAGAAGACCTCCCTCTGGATCGGCGTCGGCCTCGTGGCCATGGCCCTGCTCGTCGTGCCCCGCTTCTTTGGTGACGAGGAGCCAGCCGGGCCGGCGGCCGGCGGAGCCGGGGGCCCGCGTGGCAACGACACCCTCGCCGTCACCGTCGCCCCGGTCTCGCAGGAGCTCCTGGAGGACCGCGTCACGACGACCGGCACGCTCCTGCCGTGGGAGGCCGTCGAGGTCCGCGCCGAGGTGGCCGGGCGCGTCGTCGCCCTCAACTTCGCGGAGGGGAGCTTCGTGGGGCAGGGCCAGACGCTCGTCTCGCTCGACACCGAGGTCCTCCGCGCCCAGATCGAGGGCGCCCGCACCCGCCGCGACCTCGCTCGGACGCAGGCCCAGCGCTATCGCGAGCTGTTCGAGATCGGCGGCCTCAGCCGCCAGGAGCTCGACCAGGCCGACAGCGAGGCCCGCGTGCTCGACGCCCAGCTCGCCGAGTTGGCTGCCGAGGTGCGCCGACGACAGGTCGTCGCCCCGTTCGCGGGCGAGATCGGGCTTCGGCAAGTCAGCGTCGGCGCCTACGTCGCGCCGGGCGACCCCATCGCGACGCTCCGCATCACGGGCCAGCTCCGGCTGGAGTTCACGGTCCCCGAGCGCTACCTCGGCCAGATCCGCGAGGGCCAGCCGGTCCGGTTCTCCGTGCCCGGCCAGGAGGACCCGTTCGTGGGCACGATCTACGCGACCGAGCCGAACGTCGACGCGTCGACGCGGGCGTTCACCGTCCGCGCCCGCGTGCGGAACCCCGGGGGCGTGCTCGTGCCCGGCGCCTTCGCCGAGGTCGAGCTGGTCCTCGACGAGATCCCCGAGGCGCTCCTCATTCCGACCGCCTCGGTCATCACGGGGGCCGACAGCACGACCGTCTTCGTCGTTCGCGACGGGACCGCCGTGCCACGAGCGATCACCACGGGCGTCCGCACGACCGACCGGATCCAGGTCACCAGCGGCCTCTCGCCGGACGACGTGGTCCTGACCTCGGGCCTCAACCAGGTCCGCCCCGGCCAGGCGATCCGCACGGGCGGCGCGTTCGACCCCACGCAGGTCCGCCCCGCGAGCACGACCGCCGAGGAGCGCGCCTACCAGACCGCCGACTAGCCCCGCCCCGTCCGCCTCGGCACCGAGGCGGCCCCACTCCCCTCCCACCCCGTGGCCTCGCTCTACGACGTCTCCGTCCGGCGGCCCGTCTTCGCGACGGTGCTGTCGCTCGCGATCCTGATCGGCGGGGCGATCGGGTACATGGAGCTCGGCGTGCGCGAGTACCCGATCGTCCAGACGCCGGTGATCTCGGTCTCGACGAGCCTGCGGGGTGCCAACGCGGCCGTCATCGAGAGCCAGGTGACCGAGCCCATCGAGGAGTCGGTCAACGCCATCGACGGGATCCGGTCGATCACGAGCACGAGCAACGAGGGCCGGAGCACGGTCCGCGTCGAGTTCGACCTCGGCGCCGACCTCGACGCCGCCGCGGCCGACGTCCGCGACCGCGTGAGCCGCGCGCGGGGCCAGATCCCGGACGAGGCGGAAGAACCCGTCATCTCGAAGGCGAACACCGACGGCGAGCCGGTCATCTTCCTCAACCTGTCGAGCGAGCAGTACTCGCTCCTGGAGCTGTCCGACATCGCGGACAACTTTTTCGCCGAGCGGCTCCAGACCATCGACGGCGTCGCCTCCGTCGACATCTGGGGCGACAAGCGGTACGCCATGCGGATGTGGATGGACCCGGCGAAGCTGGCCGCCTACGGGCTCACGCCGGGCGACGTCCAGCGGGCCGTCCAGACCCAGAACGTCGAGCTCCCCGGCGGGCGGATCGAGGGCGACCAGGTCGAGCTGACCATCCGCCCGCTCACGCGGCTCTCGACGGTCGAGGATTTTCAGAACCTCGTGCTCAAGAACGACGGGACGACGCTCGTCCGGTTCTCCGACGTCGGCCGCGTCGAGCTCGGCGCCCAGAACCTCCGGACGGTCCTCAAGCGCGACGGCGTCGCGATGGTCGGCGTCGTGCTCCGGCCGCTCCCCAACGCCAACGCCATCGACATCGTCGACGAGTTCTACGACCGCGTCGAGGAGATCAAGCCCGACCTCCCGCCGGGCATCGAGCTCGGCATCGGGTTCGACAACACGGAGCCAATCCGGGCCTCGATCGAGGAGGTCCGGAACACGGTCTTTATCGCGCTGATCCTCGTCGTGCTCGTCATCTTCGCGTTCCTGCGCGACTGGCGGACGACGCTGATCCCGGTCCTCGTCATCCCGGTCTCGCTCGTCGGCGCGTTCGGCGTGATGGCGCTGGCCGGGTTCTCGATCAACGTCCTCACGCTCCTGTCGCTCGTCCTCGCGATCGGGCTCGTGGTGGACGACGCGATCGTGGTGCTGGAGAACATCTACGCCAAGATTGAGGGCGGCATGGACCCGATCCGGGCGGCCGTGGTGGGGACGAAGGAGATCTACCTCGCCGTGATCGCGACGACGCTGGCCCTCGTGGCGGTCTTCCTCCCGATCATCTTCCAGAGCGGCGTGATCGGCGCGCTCTTCCGCGAGTTCGGGCTGACGATCGCGGCGGCCGTCGTCATCTCGTCGTTCGCGGCGCTGACGCTCACGCCGATGCTCTCGTCGAAGCTGCTCAAGCGGCGCGAGACGAAGCCGTGGCTCTACCGGAAGACCGAGCCCACCTTCGAGCGGCTCAACGGCGCCTACCGCCGGTCGCTGGGCGCCTTCCTCCGCGCGCGGTGGCTCGCGTTCGTCGTCATCGCCCTCGCCGGCCTCGGCGTATGGTGGCTCTTCTCGAACCTCGAGAGCGAGCTGGCGCCGGCCGAGGACCGCTCGCAGATGCGCGTGTTCGCGAACGCCCCGCAGGGCCGCGGCTACGCCTACATGGACGCCTACACGGACGAGCTCATCCGGCTCCTCCAGCGCGAGGTGCCCGAGGCGGAGGCCATCATCTCGGTGACGTCGCCGGGCTTCGGGTCGTCGGGCTCGGTCAACTCGGCGTTCGGGAACGTCATCCTCGTCGAGCCCGACCAGCGGGAGCGGAGCCAGGACGAGATCGCCAACGCGGTCCAGCGCGAGCTGGCGAACCTCCCCGGCGCGCGCGTGTCGGTGAGCCAGCCCGCCTCGATCTCGACGTCGTCGGGCCGGGGCTCGCCGGTCCAGATGGTCCTCCAGGCGCCGAACCTGGAGGCGCTCCAGGACGCGCTCCCGGCGTTCATGGAGCGGGCCATGCAGGACCCCGCCTTCGCCTTCGCCCGTGCCGACCTCGAGTTCACGCTCCCGGAGCTCCAGATCGTGGTGGACCGCGACCGGGCGCAGTCCCTCGGGATCCAGCCGCTCGACGTGGCGCAGGCCCTCGCGGTCGCCTTGAGTGAGGGCCGGTTCGGCTACTTTATTCGCAACGGCGAGCAGTACGAGATCATCGGGCAGCTCGAGCGGGAGGCGCGGGCGGCGCCGAACGACCTCCAGGGCATCTTCGTCCGCAGCGCGGCCGGGGCCCCGATCCCGCTCTCGAACCTCGTCACGCTCACGGAGTCGGCCGCCCCCCCTCAGCTGTACCGCTACAACCGGTTCACGGCGGCGACCGTCTCGGCCGAGCCCGCGGAGGGCGTGTCCCTCGGCGACGCGATCGAGGCCATGCAGCAGGTGACCGACGAGACGCTCCCGGTGGGGTTCACAACGACGTGGACGGGCCAGAGCCGCGACTTCCTCGAGACGGGCGGGTCGATTTACGTCGTGTTCGGGCTCGCCCTCGTCCTCATCTTCCTCGTCCTCGCGGCCCAGTTCGAGAGCTTCCGCGACCCGGTCACGATCCTCCTCACGGTGCCGCTCGCCCTCCTCGGCGCGCTCGGGGCGCTGTGGCTGTTCGGGAGCACGCTCAACGTGTTCAGCCAGATCGGCCTCGTGATGCTGATCGGGCTGGTGACCAAGAACGGGATCCTGATCGTCGAGTTCGCCAAGCAGAAGCGGGAGGACGGGCTCGACCGGCAGGAGGCCGCCGAGGAGGCCGCGGCGGCGCGTTTCCGTCCGATCCTGATGACGGCGTTCTCGACCGTCCTCGGCACGCTCCCGATCGCGCTCGCGCTCGGGTCTGGCGCCGAGAGCCGCGTCCCGATGGGCCTCGCCGTCATTGGCGGCATGGTCGTCGGCACGTTCCTGACGCTCTACGTGATCCCGGCGCTCTACACCTACATCGCGAGCCGCGAGGCGACGCGGATCGCGGACGAGATCGACGCCATCGAGGACACCGCTGCAGGTGACGGGGCGGCCACCGGTACGCCCGGCCAGCCTGTGGAGCTGGCGCCCGAGGCGGGCGGCGACGGGACCGAGGCGGAGCCGGCCGCGCTCGTCGAGCCGACGCGGGACGACTCGTGACGACGTTCGTGCGGCTCGTTCTCCTCGCCCCTGCTCTGCTGGCGGTCGCCGCCAGCGCGCAGCCGACCTCGCTCCGGCAGGACTCCATCCCGCCCCTCCCCGACTCGCTTCGCCTCTACGGCGGCACGGTCGCGACCCGGATCGACCTTCCGGACTTCCCGCTGCCCGCCGACGCGCTCCGCCTGACGCTCGAGGAGGCCGTCGACCTCGCCCTCGCGCGGAACCCGGACGTCGCGGTCTCGGCGCTCGAAGGGCTCCGGGCGGCCAACGACGTCACGCGCGGGAACGCGGGCTACCTCCCCACGCTCGACGCCAGCGCCGGGCTCGCCGGCGCGCGCAGCGACGTGCTGTTCGGGAGCGGTGGCGGCGGCGGGGCCGGGGACTCGACGGGAACGGGCGGCGGCGGACTCCGCTCGTCGCAGTCGACCGCGCTCGACGCCGCGGTCGGGCTCGGGTACACGGTCTACGACGGCGGCCTCCGCGCGGCCACGCTCCGGCGGCTCCGCGCCGAGGCCCGCCGCTTCGCCCTCCTCGCCGACGCCGATGCCGAGCAGCTCGTGCTCGACGTCACGGCCACCTACCTCGACGCCGCCCGCCAGGCCGACCTCGCCGACGCCTTCGCCGAGGCCGTCGCGGTCTCCGAGGACCGCCTCCGGATCGCCCAGGCCGAGGTCCGCATCGGGACGGCCGCCGAGATCGACGCGGCCCTCGCCCTCGCCGACTACAACGCCGACCGCGCAGCGCTCCTCCAGCAACAGGTGCTCCTGGAAGGGGCCCGCGCCACGCTCGGCGGCCTCCTCGCCCTGCCGGACCCCGATGCCGTCGTGGTCACCGACACGCTCGCGCTCGCCCCCCCCGCCGACCTCGGCGCGCTCGCGGATCGGGCCGCGACCGAGAACCGACGGATCCGCTCGCTCGAGGCCGCCGAGCTCGCCGCCGCCGAGGAGGTCGACGCGGTCCGCTCCGAGTACCGACCGACGGTCCGCGCCTCCGCTGGGCTCGGGCTGACGGTCTTCGACCCCGGCTTCCTCCCGCCCGACTTCGCGCCGGCCGTCGGGCCGAGCCTGCGGTACGGGCTGACCGCTTCGCTCCCCCTCTTCGACGGCGGCGAGCGCGACCGGCGGCTCCAGAACGCCAGGATCCGCGTGCGCCAGGCCGAATTGACGACGGAGGGCGAGGCGGCGTTCGTCCGCGGCCGCGTGGCCCGGCTGGCCGCGCTGGCGCGCGGCTATCGGGCGCTCGTCGACCTGGAGTCACAGAACGAGGCCATCGCGCGCGAGAACGTCCGCGTGGCGCTCGCGCAGCTCCGGCTCGGGTTCATCACGCCTGTCGATCTGAGGCTGGTCCAGCTCACGCTCGTCGACGTCCGGCGGCGACGGGTCGAGGCCGTCTACCAAGCCCGCCTCGCCGAGGCCGAGCTCCGCCTCCTCGCCGGCGAGTTGCTGCCGGGAGGCTCGGTCCTGACGCCGTCGATCTTGAGCACGGTCGACCCTTAGGCCCGCCGCGGCGCCGAGGCCGTCGGGATCAGTCCAGGATCGGTTCGCCGCTGGCGGCGACCTCGGCCGTGAACAGCTCCGTCAGCCGCTGCGTCATCGCCCCCACCGTGCCGTCGCCGATGGTCCGCCCGTCGAGGCGGGTGACGGCGGCCAGCTCGCCCATCGTGCCGGTGCAGAACATCTCGTCGGCGCGGTAGGCCTCGGGAAGCGAGAGCCGCGCCGGACGGGCCGGAATGCCGTTGGACCGGCAGAGGTCGAGGACCGTCTGCCGCGTGATCCCCTCGGGGCACGCGTCGGTGTGGCTCGTCAGGACCTCGCCGCGACGGACGAGGAACACGTGCGTCCCGTTGCACTCCGCGAGGAACCCGTCGCGGTCGAGGAGCAGCGCCGCGTCGGCGCCAGCCGCGTTGGTCTCAATCTTGGCAAGGATCGACTGGAGCAGGTTGTTCGAGTGGATCTTCGGGTCGAGGCAGTCGGGCGGGAAGCGCCGCACGGACGACGTCTGCAGCGTGAGCCCGCCCTTGTCGTAGACCGGCGCCTTCCACTCCGCCAGCACAATGAGCGTCGGGCCCGACTGGTTGAGCCGCGGGTCCATGCCGGACGTGATCTTGGTCCCCCGCGAGAGCGTCAGCCGGATGTGGACCCCGTCGCGCATCCCGTTGGCCTCCAGCGTCTTGCGGATCTCGGCGACGATCTCCTCCCGGCTCGGGACGCCCGCGATGGCGATGGCCTTGGCCGAGTCGGCCAACCGATCGAGGTGCTCGGTCAGGCGGAAGATCTTCCCGTCGTAGAGCCGGAGCCCCTCCCACACGCCGTCGCCGCCCTGGACGAGCGAGTCGAACGGCGACACGCCGGCCTTGTCGCGGTGGACGAGCCGTCCGCCGACGTTGACGATGAGGTCCGCGTTGCGCGGGTCGAACTGCTGGAGCATCAGGGGAGCCGGTGGTCGGCGAGCGTGTCGTAGAGGGGCTGACAGTCGGCGACGAGCGGCGCCAGCCGGTCCGGCACCTCGACCGCCTCGGGGCGCGGCGGGGCGAACCCGGTCGAGGCCTCGACGGAGGCGTACCAGTGCTCGGCCCACACGCCGTCGGTCGCGCGGGGGCCCGGCGCCCACGAGAGCATGGCCGGGTCGAACGGGACGCCGAGGCGGGCACAGAGGGCCCGCAGCAGGCGCTCCGGGTCGCGGAGCACGTCGGCCGCGTCGATCACGGGCGGCGCGGCGCCGTCGCGCTGGGCCATCCGGTCGAACAACTCCACCTGCTGCGGGAGGCCAGTATCGGCGAGCGTCGGGCCGGGCGTGACCCGGTCGAGGGAGACGACCATCGCGGCGGGGTCGCGGATCAGGAAGGCGTGGCGGAAGCTTGGGTGGTCGAGCCACTCGCGGCCCACGTGCGGGAGCAGGTGGTGGGCCATGTGCTTCTGGTACCAGATCCGCGCGGCGCCGGGGACGGGGCCGGAGAGCGTGGCCGCCACGTCCTGCCACTCGGTCGGCTGGCTGGCGAGCACGGCGTCGCGGCCGGGATGGTCGAGGCCGGTGGCGGCGAGGTACGCGGCGTAGAGCGGCTCGTCGACGACGGCGGCGTCGGGCCGGCTCCCCCACGACCGCAGGAGGGCCGTCGAGAGGTTGCGCGGCCCGCTCCACATCGCGACGCGGACCGGCTGGGAGGGCGAGGGAGCGGATAGCACGTCGGAGTCTACAGCCCCTCGCCCCGTCAGTCCATCGCGGCGAGGAGCGCCCGGGCGTGGGGCTGGCCGAGGCCGGCGGCGCGCTGGAGCCACTGGCGGGCGGCCTCCGGGTCAGCCTCAACGCCACGGCCGTCGTGGAGGAGGACGCCGAGGCGAACCATCGCGTCGGCGTGACCGGCGAGGGCGGCCCGTTCGTAGAAGTCGGCGGAACGGGCGGCGTCGGCCGGGACGCCGCGGCCGGCCTCGTAGAGCACGCCGAGGTTGGCCTGGGCCGGCGCGTGCTCCTGCCCCGCCGCGAGCGCGTAGAGCCGGGCCGCCTCCGCCGGGTCGGCAACGACGCCGAGGCCGCGGTCGTAGAGCGACGCGAGGTTGTTCTGGGCCGCCGCCCGCCCCTGCTCGGCCGCCAGCCGGTAGAGGCGGACCGCCTCGGGCACGTCCTGGGCCACGCCGAGGCCGGTTTCGTAGGCGTAGCCGAGGTTCGTCTGCGCCGCCGCGTGTCCCTGAGCGCTCGCCGCCCGCAGAAGGTCGACCCCGGCCGCCGTGTCCACAGGGACGCCCTCGCCCCGCAGACGCATCCAGCCAAGGATGGACTGCGCCTCGGCGTGGCCCGCCGCGGCGGCCTCCTCCAGCACGACCACCGAGGCGGCCACGTCGGTGTCTCGCAGGCGGAGGGCCTCGGCGACGCGGGCGTCGAGGCCGGCCGCCGGGCGCTCGATCGTGGTGCCGGCCGGGACGAAGTAGAAGTCGCCGTCGTAGGACCACGAGGTCCACGGCTCCTGCTCGAAATCGCTGGCTTCCCGAACCCGCCGCTGGACGTTCCGGAGCAGTTGGATGAGTTCGAGGCCCGGCGTGTAGAACTCCTCCAGGAAGGCCTCCGTGAACAGCCCGTTGCGCCCGCTCATGTTGTCGCTGGCCCGCTCGCCCTGCGCCGTCGCGAACGAGATGACCGACCCCGACGGCCCCTGCGTCGAGGCCCACCCCCCGGCCGACGACCGCCACGACCGGAAGGGGTTGTCCCGGCAGGCGTCGAGGAAGACGAGCTTCAGCCGGGCCTCCGAGTCGTCGAGCGTGGAGAGGACCTCGCCGAGCGCGATCGAGCGGTAGCGCATCTGGGACTCCGTCACGACGTCGGCGTCGATCGGCACGAGGAAGTTGTCGCCCTCGACCTGGACGCCGTGGCCGGCATAGAAGAACAGGGCCACCTCGGCGCCGACCGCGTCGTCGGCGAAGTCGGCGAGGGCCTGCCCCATCTCCCCGTACGTCAGGTCGGTGTGGGCGTGGACGGCGAACCCGGCGGCGGCGAGGGCGCCGGACACGTCCTCGACATCGTTGGTGGGGTTCTGGAGCGCCGTCGCGTGCTCGTACGACGCGTTCCCGATGACGAGCGCGACGCGAGCCCCGGCCTCGACCTCGAGCCCCCGCGACCCCTCCGGTTGGGCCGACGCAGCGCTCGCGAGGGCGACGAATAGGAACAGACGGAATGCAGAGCGAAACATCGAACCAGCGGCTTAGTCGATCGGCGTGAGTGGGCGGAGCACGCGGAAGCCGATGTGGCCGTGCGTGTCCTTCGGGTCGGTGCCCTGGGTCATCTCAGCGGCGACGGCCTCGCGCCGGGTCGTGAACGAGCCGCCGGCGACGACGGCACTCGTGCCGCGGGCGTCGCGGAGCCACTCCCACACGTTCCCGAGCATGTGGTGGAGGCCGAGGCGGTCGGGCGCGATGGCCGGGGCCGGGACGGCAGCCCCGGCACCCGCCGAGCGGAGGTTCGCCTGCGCTTCCACGGCCGTGTCGGACCCGAGGCGGTAGGCCCATACCCATTCGGACTCGCTCGGCAACGTCCCTCCGACCCACCGCGCGTACTCGCGGGCGCCGTACCACGTCGCGTCGATGGCGGGCCGGTCCGCGGCGCCTTCCGTCGGCCGCCAGACGTCGCCGCGGGCGAACTCGATCTCCCGCGGTCGGTCGACGACGTACGGCTGGTTGCTCGTCCCGTCGAGATGGTTGAGGAAGTCGGCGAACTGGGCGTTGGTAACCTCCGTCGTCGAGAGGAGATAGCCGACGTCGGGGACGCCCTCGCGGGCCAGGAGCGCCGCGGCCTCCGACACGTAGGCGTCGACCCCGGGGATGAACGCGAACGTGAGGCGCGGCCCGTCGGACGGCCACGTGTCGGCCGCGACGCGGGGCGCCACTTCGTCGAGGGTCGCCACGGCGGCGGGATCGCCTGGGATCAAGCGGAGGAGGACGGCCGCCGCCTGGGCCAGCATCTGGAGGTCCCCACGCTCCGCCGATGCCGCCATCTGGAGCCGGAGCAGCTGGACACGCTGGGCCGCGAGTGGGTCGAGCCCGGCCTCGATGGCGAGCACGCGGTCGACCGTCGCCATGCGCTGGAGCCACAGCACGCGGTCGTCGCTCTCGGTGGCGAGGGCATAAAGGCAGGCGCGCGCGGCCGCGTAGGCGCCCTGCCGGATCTGCGCGTCGGCGGCGGCCGCCGTCTCGGCGAGATCGCTCGCGGGGCACCCGACGTCGGGCGCGGCGCCGTCCGACACCGTCTCGTCGGGCGCCTGGGCCTCGGCCGCGGGCTCCTCGGGGGGAGCGACCTCCGCCGCCACCGTCATCTCCGGCCGCTCGCGCACGCGCATGGGACGCGGCCGCTCGACCGCCGGCAGGCGCCAGCCCGCGACGGGGTCGTCGGGGGTCGATTCCGCGCCGTCGAGCAGCCCCGCCAGGAGTTCGGCTGGGAACGTCGCCGCCGCCGCGACGCCGCCCGGCGCGGGGGGGCTCACGGCCGGCGCGACGGCGCCTTCCTCCGTCGGTTGAGCGCCCTCTGGGTCCGGGGCCTCCGCCCCCTCCACCACGAGCGGCGGCGCACCACGCGCCGGCAACTCGGCGACCGTGAACTCCGTGGCCACCGGAACGGTCACCGTCCGCTGGCGGACTTGGCCGTCGGCGAACCGGAACGTGAGTGCATGCGACTCGGACGGGACGCGGAGCCTCGCGCTACCCCGCGCGACGAGCGTCCCGTCGACCTCCACGCGGGCCCCCGACCGGGTGAGGACGACGAGCCATCGCCCGACCCCGGCGCCGGGGTCGGTGCGGGCGAGACCCGCCTCGCCGCGAGCCACCCGGACGGCCTCGACCATGCAGCCGGGCTGGCACTCGGCGTCCGCCAGCAGAGTAGCCGTGCCACCGTCTCCCACGCGGTAGAGCGCCGTCACGACTTCCACCGCGCCCACGTCATCGGCCTCGTAGAGCAGGGCGCCGGCGTCGAACCCCTCGGCCAGCGGGACGGCTGCGGGCTGGGCCGTGGCGACCCCGGCCATCAACCCGGCCACGGCCAGCAGCACGCCTGTCCGGCGACGCAGGTGCTCTCGTCCCATTCGTCTCCTGGCTTAAAAAGTGATGCCGATCCGGAAGATGCCGACCCGGCTCTGCTCAACGTAGCCGTCGGCCGACAGGGCATCGGCGAGGTCGCTCGCGCTCTCGACGCCGGCCGGGTCCCATTGCGTGACCTGCCGCGTGTACCCGAGGGCCACGCCGAGACCGGTCTCCGCGACTTCGGCTACCCGGACCTCGGCGTCGAGCCTGACCGTCCGCTGCCCGAAGGCCGGGTCGAAGGCGATGTCGGAAAAGTCGGTGATCGTGCCCGGCGCCACCACGAACGCCAGCGTGCCGACGATCTCGGACGCGACCGAACTCGCGATCTCGGTCCCGGCCTCGAGCCCGAGCCCTACCCCGATGCCGAACCGCCCGAGGTGGAAGGCATCGGGGCCCTCCTCGGTCTCGGACGCCGGCTGCGGGGGCTGGAGATACTGGTACCCGAACGAGAACTGGATCGGGACGAGCGGCGTGACCCACGACTCGTCGCCGACGGTGAAGGCCCGGATCGTCGGACCGACCTGGAGGTCGACGAGGGCCGCGCTTCCGAGCGTCGTCGTCGAGCCGGGCGCGGCGCTCTCGGAGGCCACGTACCCCAGCGTCAGCGTCGACGACTCGCCGGCGAGCCGGAAGGCAATCCCGCTCCGCTCCTGCTCGGGGACGGGCGGCCGGTCGAGGCCGTCGTGGCCGAACAACGACTGGAATCGGAGCGGCCCGACGGTCACCGAGGCCGAGCGGCCGGCGGTGATCGGGTCGGACGCGGAGCCGCGGTACTGGGCGTCGGCGGGGGCGGCCGCGAGGACCAGGCAAAAAACGGCGAGGGCCGCCCGGAAGGGCGGAGGGAGTAAACGCATACGTCGACTGCGTTTCGGCGGAGGTGAGCGCCGGAAGGTAGAGCGAACCGCCGTTTGGCGTGTCGGGCATCCACCCGATTTTCCGAACCGGCCTCTCGTCACCCTTCGAGAGCGGATCTGCCCAGCCGTATGGGCCGCCCGCTCTACCTTCGGCGCCGTCTCGGCTCATCATCTCATGCGGATCCCCCTCGTCCTCGCCGCTCTGCTCGCACTCGTGCCCCCCGCGCACGGCCAGCCCGACCGGTCGGGCCTCGTGGTGCCCGTGGCCGGGGTCCCGCTCGACCCCGTCGACCTGCTCCGGGCCGAGAACCCGGCCCAGGCGTTCTCGGTGACGCTCGAGACCGAGAACGGGGCGACGCTCGTGCCCGAAGGCGAGGAGGTCCAGTTCCGAGTGGTGTCGATGCAGGCGGGGTACCTGACGCTCGTGTTACAGAGTGAGGACGGCACCGTGTCCGTCCTCTACCCGAACCGCTTCGCCCGCGGCGAGAGGATCGCGGCCGGCGCGACAGTCCGGATTCCGGAGGGGCCGGGGTTTAGGTTCACCTCGAAGGCCCCTTTTGGGCGCGACGTCGTCAAAGCTCTCGTCACCCCGCAGCCCCTCATCCATCCCGACCGCGCAGCGACGGCCTGGCGACGTTCCTCGATGATCCAAGTCTCGGGACCTCCGCCGACCGACGCCGGCACCGAGCTCGGCGGCCTCGACCCGGCGACGTGGGGCACGGCCTCGCTCGCCTTCGAGACCGTGCCGACGCGGGCGACGGGCGCGCCGCCGGTCCTCCCCCCGCCCCCGGAGAGCGCGTATCGCCCTGAGGCGCCGCTCGACGCGTGGCTCGATCGCTACCAAGATCTCCGTGGGACCCCGTCGGAGGTGAAGACGTGGGGCCTGTTCAGCCCGCCGCCGGCCCCGGCCCGGAGCGAGCCCGAGGCGGCCGAGCACGACAGCACGCTCGTCGTCGTGTACCGCCCGACGACCGGCTGGCGGAGCTTCGGCCGGCCGAGCGGCGGCGGCGGCGTCTTCGGGCAGGTCCGCTACGTCGACCCCGCCCAGGACACGCCCGATGCCTCCGGCACGCGGTCACTCCGGCGGGCCTTCGGCGGGACGTTCGACGAGGTCCTCGCCGGCCTCGACGCCGACCCCGACGTGCTGGCCGCCGTGCCGAACTACCGCGTCCAGTCGCTCGGTTTCCGGTCGGCATCGCGCCCGCCGACGGCCCCGGCCACCGGCGCCCCGGGCACGCCGACCTACTGGGAGGCCCAGTGGGGCCTCCACAACCCGTTCTTCCGGTCGCCCGCCGAGCGGCTCGACGTGGCGTGGCGGGCGGCCATGGAGCAGTACCGCGGGCCCGACGGGCCCGTCGTGGTGGCCGTCCTCGACACGGGCGTCCGGTTCGACAACCCCCACCTCGGCCCCGTCCTCTGGCGCAACGAGCTGGAGATCGCCGAGAACGGGATCGACGACGACGGGAACGGCTTCGTCGACGACGTTCGCGGATGGGACGCGCTCGACGGCGACGGCGACCCGACGGACCCGAACGCGGAGGAGAGCCACGGGACCTTCGTGGCATCCCAGATCGGCGGCGTCGGCGCCGCGATCCAGTCGATGGCCCCCGACGTCCGGATCCTGCCGGTCCGGGTGCTCGACGCCGAGGGCGGCGGCTCGCTCCGCCAGCTCATCGAGGGCGTCCGCTACGCCGCACGGAACGGGGCCCGAGTGGTCAACCTGTCGTTCGGGATCCCGCCGATGGACGAGGCGAACCCGGCGCTGGAGCGGCTCCTGGCGGCGCTCTACGCCGAGGCCGCCGACCTCGGCGTGGTGATGGTGATGGCCGCCGGCAACCACGCCGCCGACGGCCGGACCGTCCACGTCTACCCGTCGGGCGTCCGGGGGGAGAACACGATCTCGGCGGCGGCGCTGACGATGACGGGCGAGCTCGCGCCCTTCTCGAACTACGGGCCGGCCGTCGACGTGGCCGCGCCGGGGCAGGCCATCGTGAGCCACGCCGGACGCGGCGTCACGGTCGACGCGTTCGACGGGACGTCGATGGCGGCCCCGTTCGTGTCGGCGCTCGCCGCGATGCTCATCGCGCAGAACCCGACCTGGACGCCCGCCGAGGTCCGGGCGGCGATCGTCGAGACCGTCCGCCCGATTCCGTCGCTGGACGTCGCCTCGGGCGGGCTCATCGACGCGGCGGCGGCGCTCGCGCGGGCGCGTCAGTAGGCCTCCAGCTTCAGGTCCTCGATGGCGAACTGGAGCGTCCGCGTGACGCTCCCACCGGGGTCGAGCTCGAAGCGGAACTGCCGGGCCACGTAGCCCGGCGCCTCGACCTCCACCATGAGCACGCCCGGCGCCAGCCCGGCGAACCCGACGTCGCCGTTCCCATCGGTCGTCCCCGCGCTTGACGTCCCGACGACGCGGACGCGGGCGCTCGGGATCGGCGTGCCGTCGTCGGCGAGGACGACGGCCTGGATGGCGCCGGTCTGCGTGACTGGTTCGACGGGGGCCCGGGGCTGGGGAGCGGGGCGGGCGGGTGCGGTCTGGACCGGCGCGGTCTGCGCGGGCGTCGGAGTCACAGCCGGCGGGGCCTGGACGTCGGCCGGCGGCGGCTCGGGGTCAGAGGCCTCGGCCGGCCCCTCGGCCGGACCGTCGGCGGCCTCCGACGCGGGCTCGCCGACCGTCTCGACCGCAGCGGCTGTCGGAGGGCCGCCGGTCGCGGGCCACGCGACCCACACCCCGAGGCCGCTCGCCGCGAGGGCGACGGCGCCGAGGGCGGCCCACACCACAGGCCTCGACACCGCCGACGACGGCGCCGAGGCGGCCACGGCCGAGACGACGTGAGGCGCGGGAGGGGGCGCCGCGAGAGCCTGGTCAAGCGCGCGCGCCATCAAGGCGGCGCTCGAAAAGCGGTCGTCGGGGTCGAGCGCGGTCGCCGTGCGGATCCAGTCGCGGAGCCCGACGGGGAGCGCGGCGCCGTCGAGGGCCGCGTCGAATGGGTCTCGGCCGGAGGTGTGGAGCGCGTCGGAGCGACGGCGGGCGGTGAACTCGCGCGCCTCGGCGGGCGCCAGGAGCGTGTAGGCCGTCATCCCGACGCTGTAGAGGTCGCTCTCGGCGCGCGTCTCTTCGCCGCGGTCGACCTCCGGAGCCGCGTAGCCGGGCGAGCCGGCGCCGACGGCGGACGGGACGACGGCCGTGAGCTCCGAGATGCCGCTCCGCGCGATGCCGAGGTCCACGACGTAGAGGTTGTCGTGGGCATCGAGGATGAGGTTGTCGGGCTTGACGTCGCGGTGGAAGACCGGCGTATCGGTCACGGGCCGCCCCCCCAGGTCGCGCGACGGCCGCGTATGGAGCGTGTGGAGATAGTCGAGCACCCGGAGCGTGTCGCGGAGCCACGGGACGGCTTCGTCGACCGTGAACGGCGCTTCCCGCTCGCGGCGGCGCTTTTTGAGCGAGTCGCCCGCGATGTACTCCATGACCACGACCCACCGGCCGCGGTCCTCGAACAGGGCCTCAACGACCGGGAGGCGGGGGTGCCGGAGCCGTCGGAGCAGCAGGGCCTCCTTCCGCAGCAGGTCCTGGTTGAGCTGGTCGTGCCCCGTGTCGACCCGGCTCACCTTCAGCGCTACCTCGCGCGACCCGAACTCGCGCTCCCCGATGTGCCCGGTGTCGACGGCCCGAAGGACGCTCCCGGAGGCGCCCTCCCCCAGCGCCCCGAGCACCCGGTACTTCCCCCCGACGAGGTCGCCCGGCCGGAACGGGTCGGCGGGCGACGTGCGGGCTACGGTCGTCTCGTCGCGGAGCACGGCCATGACCCGGTCGAACAGCACCTTGTCGTTCCGGCGGAGCGCCGCCAGCTTCGCGTGTCGCTCGTCCTCGCTCAACCCCTCCAGTCGAGCGACGAGATCCTTCGGGGTCGGCGAGCCGGGGGAAGTCATGAGGTCGTGAGCGTCGGTCGCGCCGAACCTACCGCGTCGGGCACACATGGGACCCGGCCGTCGTCTGCGCCTCTCCCCTGCGCGTCCCCACCGTGCCCATGCCGCCCGTCCGCCCCACCCCGCCCGGCCCCGGGCAGCGCTCCGTCTGGGACTTCCCACGGCCGCCGGCCCTCGAACCCGTCGGTGAGACGGTCCGCATCGACTTCGGCGGGCGGGAGATCGCGCGGACCGACCGCGCGCTCCAGATCCTCGAGACGAGCCACCCGCCGACGGTCTACCTCCCGCCTGACGCCTTCGCCGAGGGCGTGCTCGTCCCCCGCCCCGAAACGTCCGGTTGCGAGTGGAAGGGGCGCGCGGTCTACTTCGACGTCGTCTCCGGCGGCGCCCGGGCCGAGAAGGCCGCGTGGGGCTACCCCGACCCGACGCCAGCCTTCCGCGCCCTCAAAGACCGCGTCGCCGTCTACGCCGGGCCGATGGACGCCTGCTGGATCGGCGACGAGCGCGTCGAGCCGCAGCCGGGCGGGTTCTACGGCGGCTGGGTCACGTCCCGCGTCGTCGGCCCGTTCAGGGGCGCGCCGGGCACGTGGGGCTGGTAACGGCGGGCGGCCTCGGCGCTAGGTTCGGTCCCCTTCCAGCCGCCCCATGCCCCTCCGCCTCTCCGACCTCCCCGTCGCCCACGCCAACCGTGGCGCGGTCCGCGCGCTCCTGTTGGCGGCCGTGGCGGTGGTGTTCGTGGCGATGGTCTCCGAGGTCGCGATGGCCGCGTTCTTGGGGGTCGTGATCGCGGTGTTCTTGCTGCCAGTCCACACGTGGCTTGTGTCCCGGCTCAGGAAGGCGACGCCGGCGGCGCTCGTGACGCTCCTCCTCGTCATCGTACCGGTGCTGGCGGTCGCCGGATACGGATACCTGGAGGTCCGAGACGCGGCCGAGTACCTGGGCGCGCACACGGCGGAGGTGGCCCAGAAGGTGGCCGAGGCCGTGAGCCGCCTCCCGTTCGTGACCTCCGACGTCAGCGGGGTGATCGAGTCGGGGTTGGACCGGGCGGCCGAGGCCGCGACGGGCGTGCCGGACGGGCTCCAGGACGCGATCGGGGAGTTCGCCGTCGCCGCCGCGATGTTCCTGTTCACGGCCTTCTACGTGCTGACCGAGCGGGCCCGGATCGTGGCCTACCTCCGCGAGCGCGTGCCCGCCAGCTACGCCCCGCTGGCCGCCCACCTCGAGCGTCATGCGAAGGGCGTGCTCTACGGGGCCATCTACGCGACGCTCGTCGCCCAGACGCTCAAGGCGCTGTGGCTGCTCGCGCTCCTCCTGGTGTTCGGCGTCCCGCTCCCGTTCACGCTCGCGCTTCTGGCCTTCGTGATCGGCTTCTTCCCCGTCGTCGGGTCGTGGACGATCTACCTGCCGGCGGCCGGCTGGCTCCTCGTCTTCGACGGGTCGCCGGGGAAGGCGGCGGCCCTCGTGGCGCTGGCGTTCGTCGTCAGCACGCCGCTCGTGACGTTCTACGTCCGCCCGAAGTTGGCCGCCGACCGATCCCACGTGCTCGACTTCTACTGGATGTTCGTCGGGCTGACGGCCGGGGTCTTCGCCTTCGGGATCCCCGGCGTCGTGCTCGGGCCGGTCGTCGTGGGGCTGTTGAAGGCGCTCCTCGACGTGGTCACCGACGACGAGAGCTGGCGGACGGCCGACGGCGACGACCCCGAAGCCGACGTCCTCGCCCAGGACGCCGTCGAGGCGGCCGGCTAGCGGGCCAGCCAGTCGGCGTAGAGCTCGGGGCGTCGGTCGCGGAGGAACAGCCGCCGCGCGTGCGACTGGCGCACCGCGTCGAGGTCGACGTCGGCGATCAGGATCTCCTCCGTGCCCTGGCCCGCACGGGCGATCACGCGGCCGTCCGGCGAGCAAACGAAGCTTTCGCCGGCGAACGTCAGCCGCTCCTCCGGCCCGACGCGATTTGCGAGCGCGGTGAAGTACCCGTTTTGGAACGCCGCGACGCGCATCTCGGCCTCGTACAGCCCCTCGGGCCATTCCCCGACGGCCCCGGCCTGCGGCACCACGACGAGCTCGGCGCCGTCGAGCGCGAGCGCGCGCATGGCCTCCGGGTAGTGCCGGTCGTAGCAGATCGCCACGCCGACGCGACCGGCCGCCGTCTCGTAGACCGGCAGCCCGCGGTCGCCCGGCGCGTAGTAGCCCTGCTCGTGGAACGCCTCGTAGTCGGTGATGTGAATCATCCGCGTCCGTCCGAGCAGCGTCCCGTCGGCGTCGATGACGGGCGACGTGTCGTAGGTCCGGTCCCCATCCCGCTCGAACAGGTTGAGCACGGCGACGACGCCCCGCGCGGCGCACCGCTGCTGAAACGCCTCGACGGTCGGGCCGGGGATCGGCTCGGCCCGGGCGAGCGCCTCGGGCGTCGCGTGGCGCTGGGGGTAGAACGGCGTGAACGGGAGCTCGGCGAAGGCGACGAGGTCGGCCCCGGCGTCGGCGGCGCGATCGAAGGCTGCCAACCCGCGGCGGAGGTTGTCGTCGAGGTTGTCGGTGGCGGGCTGCTGGACGAGGGCGAGGCGCATGGAGGCTGGGGGCTGGAGGGTGGGGACACAAGGTGAGCACGCCTCGACCGCAGAGCCCCCCTTTCCGTTGTCGTCCCGAGCGGAGCGAGGGGTGTCATTTCGGCTGGCTCCCCACTCACCACGAGTGGCACGCTCGGGTCCGACGATCCTTCGCTGCGCCGCTACGCGGCTCCGCTCAGGATGACACATCGGAGGCCGCGAGCCGGCGGACACCCCGACGACGCGGGCCCCTCCTTCTCGGTGCCGAGGCGGGCAGGGCAGGTGTCGTCCGTTTCCGACTCTCCCGTTCCCGCGAGCGCCGCAGGCCGCCCTCTTCCCCCGGCTTTCGCGGTCTCGGGGTCGGCGGCTCTGTTGTTTTGAGCCACTCCCAACCGACCCCACCCCCATGGAGCGCACGCTCGCCATCATCAAGCCGGACGCCGTCAAGGCGGGCCACGCCGGCAAGATCCTCGACCGCATCCTCTCGGAGGGCTTCGCCGTCCGCGCGATGAAGCTCGTCACCCTGACCCAGGCCCAGGCCGAGGGGTTCTACGCCGTCCACGCCGAGCGGCCGTTCTTCGGCGAGCTCACCGAGTTCATGTCGTCCGGCCCGTGCGTCCCGCTGGTCCTCGAGCGCGAGGACGCCGTCGCCAAGTGGCGGGAGGTGATCGGCGCGACGAACCCGGCCGAGGCCGCCGAGGGCACGATTCGGAAGCAGTTCGCGACCTCGATGGGCGAGAACGCCGTCCACGGCTCCGACTCCGCCGAGAACGGCGTCAAGGAGGGCCGCTACTTCTTCTCGGAGAGCGAGATCGTCCAGAACGGCGCCGACGTCATCGACGCGTAGCGCGTCGTCGCCACGGATTTTGCGGCCGGTGCCTCCCCGCGCCGGCCGTTTTTTGTAGCTCTGCTCGCCTCGGCACCGAGGCGGGCGGAGCTAGCGGCGACGGCGACCGTTGCCGCGGCTGCCGGGGAGCGGGCGCCCGAGCCGCGGCGCGAACAGGTCGCTCGTGTCGACGGCGTTCGTGACGGCCGGCATCGTCGGGTCCGAGACGTCGGCGCCGTCGAGGTCGAACGTCTCCGTCGGGTTGTTGTCGCCATCGACGAGGACGACGCGCGGCTTGTGGGCCTCGGCCTCCTCCGGCGTCATGTCGGCGTAGGCCATCACCACCACGAGGTCGCCGGGCGCGCAGAGGCGGGCGGCCGGGCCGTTGAGGCAAACCGTCCGAGTCCCGGCCTCGGCCGGGATCGTGTACGTTTCGAGCCGGCTCCCGTTGTTCACGTTGACGACCTGGACGCGCTCGTACGGCAGGATCGAGGCCGCCTCCATCAGTTCCCGGTCGAGCGTGATCGAGCCCTCGTAGTGGAGGGCGGCCTCGGTCACCGTCAAGCGGTGGAGCTTGCCTTTGAAGAGGGTGATCGTCATGGCGGGAGGGGTGGGGGATGCGGGGCGGGGGATGCGGGCCTCATCCCGCGTCTCTCACCATCAGCGTGGTGTTGTCGATGAGTCGGGTGTCGCCGAAGTACACGGCGAGAGCGGCAAGGTAGCGGCCTCCGGAAGGGCGTTCTGGTGAGAGTGTGTCAACGGGCTGCAGCGCGTCCGCGTCGACGACCTCGGCGTACTGGAGCCGCGCGAGCGGAGCGGCGGCGACCTGCGCTTCCATCGTCCCGCGGATCGCCGCCGCGTCGCGCTCGCCGAGCTCGACGGCGGCCTCGGCCGCGCGGAGCGCCTGCGAGAGCACGACGGCCTGCGCGCGCTCCTCGTCCGAGAGGTAGCGGTTGCGCGACGAGAGCGCCAGCCCGTCCGGCTCCCGCACGATGGGGTGCCCCACGAGTTCGACCCCGAACCCGAGCTCGGCCGTCATCCGGCGGAGGATCGCCAGTTGCTGGGCGTCCTTCTGGCCGAACACGGCGAGGTGCGGGCGGCACGCCAAAAACAGCTTCGTCACGACCGTCGTGACGCCCTCGAAGTGGCCGGGACGCGTGGCCCCGCAGAGGTGCCGGTCGAGGTCACGGACCGACACCGTCACCCACGGCGGGAGCCCGAACGGGTACATCACCCCGGCCGAGGGCGCGAAGACGGCGTCCACCCCGCCCGCCTCCGCCAGCGCGTCGAGGTCGGCGTCGAGCGTGCGCGGGTAGGCCTCGAAGTCCTCGCCCGGCCCGAACTGGGTCGGGTTGACGAAGACGGAGACGGTCACGTGCCCGTCGCCTCCGGCCCGCTGGCGGGCCTCGCGCACGAGCGCGAGGTGCCCGTCGTGGAGCGCGCCCATGGTGGGGACGAGCACGAGGCGGCGGCCGGCGGCGCGGGCCGCGTCGGCCTCGGCCTGCATGGCCTCGATGGTGCGGTGGACCGGTGGGCGGGTGGGCACGGGGGCGCGGGGGACGTCAGATCGATGGACGGGCTCGGACGGATCAAGTTCGCGGAGACCGCCCGAACCGCTTCCGCTCGGCCCGGTACGTTCTCGTGCCCTCCCCGCCTCGTCCCTACGGCTTCGCTCCGGAGAGCCGTCGAGGCGGTCCGACTCCCCTCCCCCATCAGCCTCCCCATGTCCGACGTCCGCATCGAAACCGACTCGCTCGGCGAGGTCCGCGTGCCCGCCGAGGCGCTCTACGGCGCCCAGACGCAGCGCGCCAAGGACAACTTCCCCGTCTCGTCACTCCGCTTCCCGCGCCGGTTTATCGAGGCGCTCGGGACCGTCAAGGCCGCGTCGGCGCGCGCCAACAAGCAGCTCGGCTTGCTCGAGCCCGAGACGGCAGACGCCATCGACGCCGCCGCGCTGCGCGTGCGGGAGGGCGACCTCGACGACCAGTTCGTGCTCGACATCTTCCAGACGGGCTCGGGCACGTCGACGAACATGAACGCCAACGAGGTCATCGCCAACGTCGCGACGCAGACGCTCGGCGGCGCGCTCGGCTCGAAGGGCGTCCACCCCAATGACGACGTCAACTACGGCCAGTCGTCGAACGACGTGATCCCGACGGCCATGCACGTCGCGGCGCGCGTGGCGATCGAGCGGGATCTGCTGCCGGCGCTGGAGCGGTTCGCGAGCGCGCTCGAGGACAAGGCCCAGGCTTTCGACGACGTCATCAAGAGCGGGCGGACGCACCTCATGGACGCCACGCCGGTCCGCCTCGGGCAGGAGTTCGGCGGGTACGCCGCCCAGGTCCGGAAGGGCATCGCGCGCGTCGAGGCCGCCTCCGAAGAGCTGGCCGAGCTCGCCCTCGGCGGGACGGCCGTCGGGACCGGCATCAACCGGCCCGACGCGTTCCCCGAGGCGGCCATCGCCGAGATCTCCGAGATCACGGGCGTGGCCTTCCGTGAGGCCGAGAACCACTTCGAGGCGCAGGCCGCCAAGGACGGGTACGTCGCCGCCGCCGGCGCGCTCAACACGCTGGCGGTGTCGCTGCTGAAGATCGCCAACGACATCCGGCACCTCTCGTCGGGCCCCACGTCGGGGCTGTCGGAGATCCAACTCCCGGCCATCCAGCCGGGCTCGTCGATCATGCCGGGCAAGGTGAACCCGGTAATGAGCGAGGCCATGATGATGGTGGCCGCGCGCGTGATGGGCAACGCCGTGACGATCACCGTCGGCGGGCAGCACGGGAACTTCGAGCTCAACGTGATGATGCCGGTCATGGCCCACGCCATGCTGGAGTCGATCGAGGCGCTCTCGGGCGTGCTCGACGCGTTCCGCGAGCGGTGCCTCGAGGGCATCACGGCCAACCGCGAGCGGGCGCGCGAGCTGCTGGAAAAGAACCCGTCGATCGCGACGGCCCTCAACGCCGAGATCGGCTACGACGCCGCGTCCAAGGTGGCCAAGAAGGCCGCGGCCGAGCAGAAGTCGGTCCGCGAGGTGCTGCTGGACATGGGCCTCATCCCGGAGCAGCGGATCGACGAGGTCCTCGACGTCCGCTCGATGACGGAGCCGGGCATCCCGGGCGAGTAGCGGCCCCCGTCCGCCTCGGTGGCTGCCCCGACGGTGCCGTCGAGGCGGGCAAGACGACGCAACCCGAGACCGTGTGGCCGGTTCAACGGACGCCCCGAGGCTCCCGTCGGTGCCGCCTCCCATCGGAACCGTGGAGCGCCATTCTGCCCCCTCCCAATGCGCGCGGCTCTCTGTGTTCTCGCCCTCGTTGCCCTCGCCGCCTGCGGCCCCGGCGACGAGTCGGCCGCCCCCGTCACCGAGGCGGGCCCGGCCCCAGCCGACACCGCCCGCGCGCCCGCCCCGCCACCCGCAACCGACACGACGCTCACGGCCGACGGCTGGGGCCCGCTCACCGTCGGCATGACGAGGGCCGAGCTCGTGGAGGCCGTGGGCGATGCGCCCCCCGACGTGGCGACGGGCCTGGCGGACACGGGCTCGTGCGAGGAGTTTCACCCGGTCCGCGCCCCGGAAGGCCTGCTCGTGATGCTCGAAGACGGCGTGCTCACGCGCGTCTCGGCCAGCGGGGAGTCCGAGGTGACGACGCCCGAGGGCCTCGGCCTCGGCGACGCCGCGGCCGACGTCGAGGCGGCCCACGGCGACGACGCCGTAGTCACGCCCCACAAGTACGTCGAGGCGCCCGCCGCGTACGTCACCGTCTGGCGGTCGGGCGACGGCGGCGAGGCCGTCCGCGGGATCCGCTACGAGATCGGGGCGGACGCGACCGTCGAGCGGATCCACGGCGGGGGCCCCAGCATCGAGTATGTCGAGGGGTGCCTCTGAGGGCTACTCCGGCACCGGGACCCCAGGGAAGGGCCAGAGGGGTGACGGGTCGGGCACGCCGACGCCGAGCGCCAGGAGCAACTCCGCCAGCTGGCCCCGGTAGTACACGAGCGGAGTGAGCCCGAACGTGCGGAGCGCGTCGCCACGGGGGAGTCGCGCGACCGGGTCCCCCTCCCGCTCCAGCAGCCAAGGAGCCCTCATGTCGTCCGGTCCAAGGCCGATCAGCGCCCGCCGGACGCTCTCCTCGTTGGCCGCGTACGCCTCGCTGATCTCGGCCGACATCTCGAGGTCGAGGGCCGGCTCGAGGTCGAGCGCCAGCTTGTCGAGTTCCAAGATCCACCCGATCCGTTCCACGAGGCGGACGAGGCGCCACGAGAGCGTCCGGATGGTGGGGAGGTCGGGGTGGGGAGACCAGTCGAGGTGCGCCTCCGGGAGCAGCAAGAGGAGCGTTCCTGTGCGCTCGACCTCGATGAGGGCCTCGTTCAAGATGGCCGGACGGGGCCGTTTCACGGACGTCTGCTCCGCCTCCCGTCGTCGGGCCGGACGGGGGGGCCGAGCGTTGGGATCTGGGGACCAACGCACGACCTCGGCGAATGCGAGGGCCGTGTCGTTCCCCAGGACCCACGACGCTCCGGACGGCCACGTGCTGGTGTGAGCCACGACGAACTGAGCGCGGTGGTCCTGACCCTGATGGGTCAGGATGCGGACCGTCTGGTCACGTCTGGGGACCCGGTCGGCGAGGTTGTACCAGCCGGGCGGCAGATCGAGGGGAAGGGGCGGCACGGCGAGTCTCATCGGGCGGTCTGCATAGGGTCGAGGGCGCCGTCGGTTCCGCATGGATGAGATCGACGCCGGTACTGTTCAAAACCTATGCACGCCTTTGGACCGCCCGCCGCCCGTCGATACCCCCCTCCCCACCCCCGACACCGATGCCGAGGACCACCGCTGAGCGGACACGCCACCGTCTGACCCGGCGCTACGCGGTTGCCGTGGTCTCGATCGCGGTCGCCGCCATCGCCGCGCACTCGCTGATCGGGGTAGCGCTGCTCCAACGGACGCGGGACGCACACGTCGTGAACCTCGCCGGACGCCAGCGGATGCTGAGCCAGAGGATCGCCAAAGAGGCCGTCCTCCTGAGCACGGGCCGAACCGGCGCCTCGGCGGCGACCCTTCGAGCTCTCGCGGACGAGTGGGCGGGGACGCACCGCGGTCTCCTCGACGGAGACGCGAGCCGCGGGCTCCCCGGCCTCGACGCTCCCTCCATCCGTCCCGCACTCGACGCCCTCTCCGACGAGATCGCGCGCGTCCAAAGGGCGGTGGAGGGGCTCACCACGTCGGCGGCGACGGGGGACTCCGCACAGACCGAGCGCCACCTCGGCGAGATCCTCGAGGCCGAGCGATCGTTCCTTCCGCGAATGGACCGCGTCGTGTTCTCACTCGACGACGCCTCCGTGCGGACGAGCCGTCGGCTCCAGTGGGTCGTGCTCAGCCTCCTCGTATTCATCCTGGCGCTCCTCGCCGCGGTCGCCCGGTACATTTTCCGCCCCTCGATCCGCGACGTCGTCCGGGCCCTCGATCGGGTGGGGGAGCAGGCACGGCTCCTCCGGACCGTGATCGACGCGATCCCTGACCACATCTACGTCAAGGACGTGGAGGGGCGAGCCACGCTCCGGAACGTCGCCAGCGCACGGGCCCTCGGCTTCGACGACCCCAAGCTCGCCGTGGGGCACACCGACTCCGAATCCGGATCGGCGCTGGGCACCGCGGCCCTCCGCGACGACCTGGAGGTGATCCGCACCGGCGTGCCCCTGTTGGACAAGGAGGAGCGCGGTGAGAAGGGAGAGTGGTTCGTGACGACCAAGATGCCACTCCGCGACGACGCCGGCGACGTCGTCGGACTGGTCGGCGTGACCCGGAACGTGACGGCCATCCGTGAGGCCGCCGCGATGTTCGAGGGGCTCGTGGAGCACTCCGTCGCCGGGACGGCCATCATCCAAGACGGCCACATGGCCTACGTCAACCCCCGCATGGCCGAGATCTTCGGGTACACGGTCGAGGAGATGACGGGCCTCCCCGCCCTCTCGATCGTCCACGAGGACGACCAGGATCTGGTGCGCGAGAACCTCCGCCGCCGGATCGAGGGCGAGGCCACCGCGATCAGCTACAACGCTCGGGGCCGCACGAAGACGGGCCGGACGATCCACGTCGAGTTGGCGGGGGTCGGCGGGGAGCACGAGGGGCGCCCCGCCGTGATCGGCACGGCCATGGACGTCACCGAGCGGGAGGAGGTCGAGCAGACGCTCTACCACCAGGCCCACCACGACCCGCTCACCGGCCTGCCCAACCGTGCGCTCTTCCAGGTGCGACTGGACGTCGCCGTCGAACGGGGGGACCGCGTGAACGACGAGGCCGGCTACGCCGTGCTGTTCATCGACCTCGACCGGTTCAAGGTGGTCAACGACACGCTGGGCCACTCGGCGGGCGACCGACTGTTGCAGAAGGTCGGCGAACGGATCGAGAGGGTGGTCCGTCCCCGTGACACGGTCGCGCGCTTCGGAGGCGACGAGTTCGCCGTTCTCCTCGACAAGGTCGCGGGGCCCGAGCACGCCGAGCGCGTAGCGGCCCGGGTCAAGGACGCCCTCTCCTCCCCCATCCGTGTCGATGGGAATGACCTCTCCGTCGGGGCCTCCGTCGGGATCGTCATGGCACGGGCGGATCACTGCGACGCCGACGCGGTGCTTCGCGAGGCCGACCTCGCGATGTACGAGGCGAAGCGCGCCGGCCGCGGCCGCTCCGCGACCTACGACATCGTCGCCCATGGGGCGATGTCCCGGCGGCTTCGCCTCGAAATAGACCTCCCGCAAGCCGTCGAACGGGACGAGCTCCGCCTGGCCTATCAGCCCATCGTCGATCTCACCGACGGAGCCCTCGTGGGGTTTGAGGCGCTCGTCCGATGGGAACACCCGGAGCACGGCCTGCTCTATCCCGACGCGTTCATCGGCGCGGCGGAGGACAGCGGGCAGGTCGCCGCCGTCGACCGGTGGGTCCTGCGCGAGGCGTCCCGACAGATGGCTGCGTGGCGGGAGGGCCTCGCCGACGACGCGGTCCTGATGCTCAACGTGAACTGCACTGGCCGGGACCTCCTCGAGTCCGACTACACCGACGCCGTCCGGCGGATCCGCGACGAGGGCGGCGACCCCGACCACCTCTTCCTCGAGATCACCGAGTCCGTCCTGGTCGAGGACCCCGACGCCGTGACGGCCGAGCTGAGAAGCCTCCAGAACGTCGGCGTCCGGTTCTGCATCGACGACTTCGGGACCGGGTACTCCTCGCTGGCGAGCCTCCACAGCCTCCCGGTGGACCGGGTCAAGGTCGACCGCTCCTTCGTCGCGGAGATGGCCGAGCGGACGGAGAGCGCGGCGCTGGTGCGCACGATCATCCGGCTCGGCCAGATCCTTGGCAAGTCGATCGTCGCCGAGGGGATCGAGACCGTCGCGCACCTGGAGGCGCTCTGCGGGATGGGCTGCGCCTACGGCCAGGGGTACCTCTTCAGCCGGCCCCTCTGGCCGGACCAAGTGAGCGAGTTGCTCGCCTCGGAGCGGCCTCCGTGGGCGACCTATTGGGCGGACGCCGACGTGATGGCCGTGTAGGGGACCCGCACGGAGCCTCTCCGTTGTCTCAGGCGTGACCGCCCTCGGCCCAGGCGTTTCCGGGCCGGGCGTCCGTGAAGCGAGGGCGTTGCGCCGTGGCAGCCTGCCTCGCGGGGACGGGGGCACGACGCCGCCTGGGAGGGTCGTCGGGGGATCGCATGGAGGCTCCGCCCGCGGAGTCTCTCCCTCCCGAGGCCGATCTCGTAACCCCCCGAGACTCAATCCACCGGAGCAAGGGGACCCCCCCACGCCCCACTCGTTCCAATTGGAGTGGGTATCCGGGTCGGCACAGTACTTGATTTGGGACGTCCCTCACTCACCCCGTCCCCCCATGGGCCAGCAGCAGCTTCTCCTCCTCGTCCTCGGCGTCGTCATCGTCGGGCTCGCCGTCGTCGTCGGCATCCAGAGCTTCAACGAGAACCAGCGGAAGTCCGAAGTCGACACCTACACCGCACAGGGCGTCGCCCTGGCCGGCGACATCATCGCCTACTACATGAAGCCCGAGGCGACCGGCGGTGGCGGCCAGGACGCGGCCAATCTCGCCACGCTGACGATCGACGAGCTCGGCTACAGGCGGGATGTCTACGACACGTGGCAGGGCTACAACCGCACGGGCATCCTCTCGGACGGCGTGGTCCGCTACGTCGCGCCCGACGCGACGGCCCCCCTGCTCCACATCCACAAGTATCCGTCGACGAACGGCGACACGCGTGTCGAAGTGTACGTATTTGGCCCGTCTGAGGACTGCATCGTCGCCCGGAACGACAGGCTGAACGTGAGCGCCACGTGGTCGGACGGGGGGAGCGACGGGACGCCACCCGCCAACCCGAACCCGGGCGTCTGCTCCTGGTAGCGGACGCGACCGACCGACTCCCCTGCCCGCCTCGGTGACGCCGCCGAGGCGGGCAGGGTCAGGCCGTGCCTCCGATCCAGTCGGTCCGCGCGGTCATGGCCTCGAAACCGACCCGACCCGAGAGGAGCCGCGTGACCTCGGTGTGGCGCTGGCGGACCGACAGCCGGTCGGCCTCCAGCGCGAGGGTGGCGTCGGCGCCGTCGAGGATCGCGTCGGCCTCGTGGCGCAGCGCGACCCGCTGACGCTCGTCCGCCACGCGACCGGCGACCTCGCCGATCGTCTTGAGCGCGTGGAGCGCGGCGTTCCGGTCGGACGCGAGGTACGGCCGGAGCTGCCCGAAGACGCCCCCGACGAACTGCTCGAACGTCGTCGGGTGCGCGACGACGCGGAGGGCGCCGTCGTCGTCGTAGCGCTCGGGGCGGGGGAAGTCGCGGCCGGCGAGGTCCTTGAGCGCGGCGCCGAGCCAGTCGAGGCAGGCGATGGCCGTGAACGGGTCGTTCACGCCCGGCGAGAGCGCCCGCGCCGCGATCTCGACCAGCTCATCGATCAGGAAGCGGACGTCCTGACGGGCCGTCCGCTTGGCGCCCCAGGCGAACGCCGTCCGGATGGCGTCGCGGGTCTCATCCGTGACGTGATCGGGCGGCCAGGCGAGGACGAGCGTGTCGCCGTCCGCCACGAAGTCGCCCGGCCGGTGCCGGATGCGGAGCAGGAGGTCGTGCTCGCACGCCAGCCGGAGGACCGCGTCGGCGTCGATGCCCGACACGTAGCCGGCGCCGTCGGCCGCCACGCGCTGGGCGTCGTCGTAGAACCCGTCCGGGAGGGGCGACTCGGGGTCCTCCCCGTCCGCCTCGCGCGTCGCGTTCCCCTCCCCGATCCGCTCCGGAAACAGCGTGTCGACCTTGCCGAGGAGGTCGCGCCCGACGCCCGCGACGAGGTTCGAGACGTGGATGCTCTCCGGGACGTGGTGGATGAAGTAGATCAGCACGCCGACGGACGCCACCGCCAGCGCCAGCCCGACGAGGATGGCGACGTGCGGAACGAACTCGCCTACGGCCCCCTCCCCTTCCGCCGCCGTGCGGATCGTGCGGAGCACGAGGAGGCAGTAGAGGAACGTCGCGATAAAGGTGCCGAGCGTGACCTGGTTGCCCCGGTCGTCCATGAAGTTGGCCAGGAGCCGCGGGCCGTACTGGCCGCTCGCGTAGACCACGCTCGCGATCGTGATCGAGAACGTCACGCCGGCCACGCCGATCATCGATCCGGCGATCGTCGAGAGGACCGCCCGTGCGCCCTCGGGCCGGTTCCCGTACAGGAACGGGACCTCGCGGATCCACTCGGCCCCGACCCGCCCGTCGAAGCTGATCAGCGCGACCGACAGCACGGCCGCGCCGATCGTCATGAGCGACGGGATGAACCAGTAGCTGGCGCGGACAGCCTCCCAGGTAGCGGCGGCGCGGGCGTGGATCGGGGGCACGGAACGGAGGGGGAGGTCCGGGCCCAACGCCTCTCCCCCGTCCCGGCTCCGCGACCCTCGTTCGTGGGGAACGCCCGGACCTAGCGCCGGTGCGTCTTGCGGGCTCGGCGGAGGGCGCTCGGCTCGCCCGGCGACACGAACGGACTATCGATCACGACGAACCGGTAGTCGAGGTCGATCCCGCGCGAGATGCCGATCCGACTCGTGGTCTCGACGCGAGCGTCAGGGACGGCCTCCCCTTCTGCGAAGAACAGCGGCGGCGAGGTGAGGTCGGTCCCGTGGAGCCGGCTCTCGGTCGCCTCCGGCGGCTCGTTGATGCCGAACGCCTGCGTCAGCTTGCCCGGCCCGTTCGTCAGGTCCCGCCGCCGGCGCACCGAGGCGGGGCGGTTGGCGGTCATGGCCGCCTCGCCCTCGACCGGCTCGACGGCCCGGATCAGCACGGCGCCGGCCTCGCCCTCGGGCTCGGTCACGACGTTCAAGAGCCAGTGCGTGTAGTAGATCTTGTAGACGTACGCCGTGCCCGGCGCCGCGAACAGATCCGCCGCGCGACCGACGGGCTGGACGCGGCCGTCGTCGCCGAACGTGGCCTTCCACCCGTGCATCGCGGGGTCGTCGGCTCGGTAGCCCTCGGTCTCGACGATCCGCCCGACCAACCGGCCGTCGTCTGGCGACTCGTAGACGAGGAGCGCACCGAGGAGGTCGCGGGCGACCTGGAGCGTCGGGCGGGCGAAGAACGAGAGTGGGAGCGGCGACACGCGTAACACGGGGGCGGTCCATTCGTACGGGCGTCCTCGCTCCCGTGTGCCGCCATGCCCCGCCGCCGTCTCCAGCGCATCGCTCTTTCCGTCCTGTTCATTCTGTTCGCGACCGTCGCGCTCCGACAGCTCCGGGGCCTCTTCCAGCACGACCATCACCGGGAGCACCGGATCGAGCACGTCCACCGGCACCACGACCGGACGGACCGACACCACCGCCACCATCACGACGTGCACGTTGAGGTGGACGAGGACGTCGTCGTCGAGATCCGGTAGCCCACCCCGCCTCGAGGCGTCGACGGACGAGAGCGGAGGGAGGCCACGCCGTCGCGGGAATGTGGCTCCGTCCGGGGAGGACGGGAGATGTGCGCGGAGTCGTCCGACTCCGTCGTGCGGCCGAAGTGCGGTTTTTTTAGCACGTCCCTGTAACTTCAGCCCGGCGCCCTCCGTCGGACGGGCGCACCCTGTCTCCCCTCCCCGCCCATGTCCCGTCCCCGCGCCCAGCGAGCCCTCCTGACTCTTTTCGGGCTCCTCCTCGTCGCCGTCGCGGCCACATCCATCCGGCCCGCCGTCCGCAGCTCGGGCCCCATCGAGCACCGCGTCGCGCACGTCGACGAGCGGAAGGTCGAGGTCGCCGTCCGGTCCGTCTCATCGCGCGACGTCCTCTTCGACGAGTCCTTCCGCGTCCGCGAGGGTGGCGAGCTGACGGTCGACCTGGGGAGCGAGAGCGTGACCGTCCGGACCGTCCGCGGCGACCGGGCGCGCGTCATCGTCGAGGGCGACGGCCGCGACGCCGAGGTGGAGTTCGAGCGCCGCCGGTTCTCGGCCCGCGCCGACGGCGCCGACCTCGTCGTCCGGACCGACCCGCCCCGCCGGCGCTGGTCGATGACCCGGACCGACGCCCGGTTCCGGGTCACGGTCGAGATCCCACGCCGGTACTCGGCCGACATCGACCTCGGCTCCGGCAGCGTCGACGTGGCGTCCCTCATGGGCGACCTCCGCGTCGACGTCGGGAGCGGCTCGGTCCGCGTCGAGGACGTCGAGGGCGACGAGATCTCCCTCGACACGGGGTCCGGCAGCGTCCGCGCCCAGACGCTCCGCGGCGATGTCCGCATCGACACCGGCTCCGGGAGCGTCTCCGTCGACCGCGTTTACGGCCCCCTCTCCGTCGACACGGGCTCCGGCAGCGTCTCCGTCGGTGAGGTCGACGGCGAGACCCACATCGACACGGGCTCGGGCGGCGTCTCGATGACGCTCCGGTCGGCCGCGGCGTCGCGCGTCAGCACCGGCAGCGGCTCGGTCGAGCTCCGCCTCCCGCGCGGCGCCGGCTTCGACGTCGACCTCGACGGCGGCTCGGTCCGCATCGACGAGGCCCTCGGGTTCTCGGGCCACCGCGAGCGCGACGAGGCCCGCGGCCGGCTCGGGCGCGGCGGCCCGATGCTCTCCGTCGGCACCGGCAGCGGGACGATCCGCCTTGTGACCGGCTAGGCCCCACGGTCCCCTCTCTCTCCCGCCCCGACGGCGTCCGCCAGCGACTGGCGGGCGCCCTCGGCGTCCGTGATCGGCGCCTGGCAGACGTGGTTCTCGCAGACGTAGGCCGTCGCGCGGCCGTCGACGGCCGTCTGCGCTTCCGCGAACGGGACGAGGTCCGTGATCGGCGCCGGCCCCTGGCCGGGCGCGCGGAGGACGAACACGGCGTGCGGCGCGTAGACCTCGCGGACGGCCCTCAGCATCGCGGCCGTCTCGTGCATGCCCTTCCCGTCGGCGACGACGACCTCCTGCGTCGGCCCCTCGGCGAACAGCGCGGCCGTCAGAAGGTGCGTGAACCCGTCCGGGTGCTCGCGGACGACGTCGGGCGCCTGGAGCCCGCGGTGAGCCGCGGCCTCGAGCTCGTCCCGACCCGTGAGCCGCGCCAGCCGGAGTCCGTTGAGGATCGCGACGCTGTTGCCGGCCGGGAGCGCGCCGTCGTCGAGCGCCCGCTGGCGGACGAGGAGGTCGAGTGCGTCGGCCGGAGAGAGGAAGTAGCCGCCGTCGGGCGCCTCGAAGCGGTCGCGCATCCGGTCGTGGAGGTCGAGCGCGGCGCCGAAGTAGGCGGGGTCGAACGTCGTCTGGTAGAGCTCGATCAGCCCCCAGACGAAGAAGGCGTAGTCGTCGAGGAGGCCCGGGATGCCGGCCTCGCCGTTCCGCCAGCGGTGGAGGAGGTCGCCGGCGTCCGACCGCATCTCGCGGAGGACGAACCGGGCCGCCTCGGTGGCGGCGTCGGCGTAGTCGGTCCGCCCGAACGTCCGGGCCGCGACGGCGAGCGCGGCAATCGCAAGGCCGTTCCAGTCGGCGAGGACCTTGTCGTCGAGGAGCGGCCGGGGGCGCTCGCTGCGGGCGTCGAGGAGTCGGACACGGATGCCGTCGAGCCGCTCGCGGAGGACATCGGGCTCGAGCTTGAGGCGGTGGGCGGGCGCCGCCAGCGGGTCCGCCGCGCCGAGGCGGCGCTCGTACAGGTGGAGGACGTTGGCGCCGGTCGGCTGGTGGGTCGCCTCGTCGAGGTAGTTGCCACCCGCGTCGGCGCCCCAGACGTCGGCCGCGAGGCGGGCATCGTCCGGCCCGAGTGAGGCTTCCAGCTCCGCCATCGTCCAGACGTAGAAGGCGCCCTCCTCGCGCTCGCCGGCGGCATTGAGCGAGTCGGCGTCCTCGGCCGAGGCGAAGGCGCCGCCGGGCTGGCGGAGGTCGCGGAGGACGTAGCCGAGCGTCGCCTCGGCGGCCTCACGGAGGTCGTCGGCGCCCGTGGCGTGGGCGGTTTCGGTGCAGGCGATGACGTAGAGCGCCTGGTCGTAGAGCATCTTCTCGAAGTGCGGGAGCAGCCACTCCCGGTCGGTCGAGTAGCGGTGGAGCCCGCCGCCGACCTGGTCGTAGGCGCCGCCGCGGCGGACCGCCCGGAGCGCGGCGACGGCGACACGGGCGAGCGCGGCGTCGCCGGTGATCGCAGCCCGACGGATAAGAAACAGCGCGTGGTGCGGCGTCGGAAACTTGGGCGCGGCGCCGAAGCCGCCGTGCTCGGGGTCGGCCCGGCGGAGGAGCGCACGCGTGGCGGCCTCGATCTCGGCCTCGCCGAGCGCGTCGCCCCCTTCGGGCTCCGCCATCTGCCGCACGATGCCCGCCAGCTCCTGGGCGGACCGGCGGACGCCGTCGGCGTTCTGGCGCCAGTGCTCTGACACATTCTCGGCGAGCTCGCGGACGCCGATCCGCCCGCCTCGGCTCTCGCGCGGGAGGTACGTCCCCACCCAGAACGGCTCGCGCGTGTCCGGCGTGAGGAGCGCCGTGAGCGGCCAGCCGCCGCGGCCCGTCGCGGCGAGCACCGCCGCCATGTAGACGCCGTCGACGTCCGGCCGCTCCTCCCGGTCCACCTTGATGCAGACGAACGCGTCGTTGAGCGCCCGCGCCGTCTCGGGGTCCTCGAACGACTCGTGCTCCATCACGTGGCACCAGTGGCACGTCGCGTAGCCGATCGACAGGAACACCGGCACGTCGCGGCGGCGAGCCTCCTCGAAGGCCGCGTCCGACCACGGCCACCAGTCGACGGGGTTGCCAGCGTGCTGGAGGAGGTAGGGGGAGTTGGCGTCGGCGAGCCGGTTCATGGAGGTGGGGGTGCGGGAGGCGCGTACGAGCGGCGCCGGGCGCGGTGCCCCGTCACGGATCCGGGACGGATGTGCAGACCAAAGTGCATGAGGTGGAGGCGCTCAGAAAATGAGCGATACGTGCACAGGTCTGACGACACTCTCCATTCATGGTCCGCCTCTCGATTCTCTGCCTTCTCCTTCTCGCCGCGTGCCGACCGGCGCCCTCCGGCCTGACGCCTCACGAGGCCGCCCTCGCCCACCTCGACGCGCTCCGCGCCGGCGACGCCGACCGGGCGCTCGCGCTCCTCGACGAGGCGGCTGAGGCCGGCCACCTCGAGGCGCTCCACATCCTCGCGCATGCCCACGGCCGAGGCTACCTCCAAACGCCCTACGACTCGGTTCAGAAGTCCACGTCGCACCTCCCGATCTTCTCGACGCGGTGGGAGGCGGGGCGGGCCCTGCGCCGCTTCGAACGCGCCCTCCGTGACTCCGTCCGCGCAGGAAGCGTCGAGGCGCAGTTTCTGGTGGCCGACCGCCTCCTCGGCACGCGACGGATCCCTGGCGCGCGTGACGAGGTCGACCCCGACTCCGCCCGCGCCCTCTACCACACGCTGGCCGCCCGCGACGCTGACCCTCTCCGCCTCGCCTTCCTCGCCAACCGGCTCGGTGACGACGAGGCGTACCTCGCGCACCTCGACGACGCTGCCGAGGCGGGCGACCCCAACGCGTGCGTCTTCCGCTACTGGCGGCGCCGAGACCGCGACGCCCGGTTCTCCGCGGCCGGCGTAGCCCGGGAGATCGACGCGCTCGAGGCGTGCCGCGCGCGCGCCCTTGAGGCTCACCACGACGCCGAGATGTTCACGTCCGGCGAGCGCGTCGTCGGCGACCTCGCGGCACAAGCGCGCGAGGGGAACGCCGAGGCCACCGCGACGCTCGACTCGCTCCGGGCGACCGGGGTGTTTGATCGCCATCCCCGGCTGGCACCGCTCGCCGACGCCGGCGTGCCGGGCTGACCCGAAAAGAGCCCCCGCCCCGAAGGGCGAGGGCTCTAGGGCCGGGGAGGTGGTGGGCTCCCCGAGTCCGCCAGATCGGCTTAGCGGACGACCGTGAGCTGCCGCGTCAGGCGCTGCCCGTCGACGTCGAGGACGACGACGTAGACGCCCGCCGGCAGGGCCGACGTGTCGAGCGCAACATCGGTCCGTCCCGCCTGGAGGCGGCCGGCGTGCGGGCTCGCGACCTCGCGGCCGAGCAGGTCCAAGACGGCCACGCGGGCGTCGCCGGCCTCCGGCATCGAGACGCCGACCGTGGCGACCGATGTGGCCGGGTTCGGGCCGACCGCGAGGTCGAGCACGAGCGCCTCGGCCTTCGCCGGGACGACCCCGAGCACGTCGCTCGGCGGGGCCACCGGCGGCTCGTCCATCGCCACGGCGTCCAACTCGCCGGTCGCCGTCATCAGCGCCTGCGTCGAGTAGTACGCGACCTGCGTGATCCGGTAGCCGTAGCCCGTGACCGAGTAGTCGGTCACGATGTTCGACTTGATCGTCGAGCCGTCGACGACGGCCCAGAAGCCGGACCGGGTGCCGGTGTAGGTCGCCCGGGTCGTGTTGCCCGCGTCCTTGATGTAGACGAAGTCGTAGTTGTTCTCGAGCTCGAACTGGGCGAAGTACATCGCGACCTGCTGGGCGCCGGTCTTCGTGTAGGTGTGGGTGTAGTTGTAGTTGTTGGCGTACGGGTGCGGCGTCTGCGCGTTCGCCGACTCGTAGTACCACTGGGCGGTGCCACCGCCGCCTCCGCCACCGCCGCCGGACGAACCGACGCCGACCGCGGCCCACGCGTTCGTGACCGCCGTGACCTGCGACGAGCCCGACCCGTAGAGGTCTGTGGCCGCCTGGATCGTCCCGGCGCGGGCGGCCGAGAAGGTCGTCGAGGACGTGAAGTAGTTGGCGAGGGCGCGGTACCAGATCCGCTCGGTCGCGTTGCGGCCGATGCTGGAGACGCTCACGCCGTTGTGCGTGCCGCCGGCCGCCATCAGGTAGGCCGCCTTGTTCGGGATGCCCGAGTTCGTGTGGACGCCGCAGTAGTCGTTCGACTGTGACGGTGAGCATGAGCCGGGGTAGAGTCGGTCGTCGTAGTGGTCCGGCTGGCCCTCGGCGGGCGGGTTGCTCAGGCTGCGGAGCGCGTCACCGCCGGTGCCCGGCGTGTACGAGTTCTCCCCGAGCGTCCAGTCGTCCCGGTCCACCATCACGGCGAAGATGTCGGAGACCGACTCGTTGAGCGCGCCCGACTCCTTCTGGTAGACGAGGCCAGCCGTGTACTCGGTCACGGCGTGCGTCAGCTCGTGGGCCGCGATGTCGAGTTCGACGAGCGGGCCGAACGTGGAGCCGTCGCCGTCGCCGTAGACCATCTGCTGGCCGTTCCAGAACGCGTTGTTGTAGCCCGAGCGGTGGTGGACCGTGCTCGTCATGTTCGCGCCGGAGCCGTTGTAGCTGTTCCGGCCGTGCGTGTTCAGGAAGTAGTCGTACGTGAGGATCTGGCCGTAATGGGCGTCAACGCCGGCTCGGGCCGCCGACGACGTGAAGTTGTTGTCGGAATCCGTGATGTAGCTGCCCGGGAGCGAGGTCCCGTTGTTTCCCGTCATCGTCCGGATGTAGGACGGGCCGCGGGTCGTGTCGTAGAGGTAGTAGGTCCCGCCCGAGGAGTAGGTCGGGATCGTGACCGTCCCGCTGTAGAGGCTCGAGCCGGAGCCCGTCTCGGGCGCGACCATGGCGAGCACCGACGAGTCGCTCTGGCGGGCGTATGGGACGCCCGAGGCGGCCGCGGTCGCCTCGACGCGCGGGTCGAAGGTGTGGATCGAGTTGAACCGGTGCAGGACGTCGCCCGTCTTCGCGTCGACGAAGACCTCCCAGTTGGCCGGGCGCGGCGCGTCGACGAAGAGGCGGACGTGGTACGCCAGCCGGTAGCCGTCGTCGTGGGGGTAGACGACGAGGTCGGCCGTCGGCGTCCAATCCATGGCGTCGCCGAAGGCGTCGGCCGGGACGGAGTCGCGGAACTCGACGGGGCCGAGGTCTCGCTTGGCGAGCACCAGGGACGCGTCGGCGGCGAGCGCCGGCCGCGTGTCGATGTCTGTGGCGCCCGGGTGGAGGTCGCCCCCCCACGCGACGGCCCGGCCGTCGCGGATGTGGAGGGCGCCGTCGCCGGTCCACACCGGCACGCCGTCGACCGTCTGGCGGACGCGGACGTGCGTCATGCCGAGGTCGTCGGTCTCGGTCCGCTCGACGCGGAGCTCCGGGGCCGAGGCGAACCCGAACGCGGCGGCGTGATCGCGGAAGAAGCCGGACACGTCGTTGGCAGACGCGCGGCCGAGGTCGCCGGCGAGGAACGTCGGCGTGTCGCGGTCGGTGGCGTAGACGGAACGCGTGACGGCGCCGAACTCGGCGGCGACGGCCTCGCGGGCGTCCTGGGCCGAGGCGCCGGGGGTGAGGAGGAGAGCAGAGAGCGCGAGGGCAGCTAGGCCCCTGCGGAGAGGTGCAACACGCATAGAGATGGGTGGTGGGATGACCCCGGCGAACCGCGCCGGGCTGTGCGCCACGCTAGGCGCTCACCTCCCATTCACACAACTCCCACGACACCTTCCAACGAGAGAGGGCGTGGCACCTCGCGCCGTCAACGGGCGTGCAATCGGGGCTGGACCCGCTCTACTGGGGGACAAGTGCGTGCCCCACCTTTTTGAGAAGAAACAATGAACCGTAGGACAAAATCGGACGCCGTGAGCGGTGCATCCGAGGAGTAGTACGCCGATCACGGGACCGGTCGTCTAGAACGTTCCCTCGGCCTTGATCTGCAGGTACCGGTTGACCGCGTCCACCGTCAGCCGCTCCGGTGTAGTGAGGAGCGCGCCGACGCCGTGGCGCTCCAGCGTCCGTGCGATCTCACGCTTCTCGAGGGCCAGCGACTCGGCGGTCGCCTTGACGTAGACGTCCTCGAGTCGCTCGGCCGTCGACGTGAGGAGGTCGCGGATGCCGGTGTTCTCGAACAGGACCACGACGAGGCGGTGGCTCCGCGCGATCCGCCGGAGATAGGGGAGCTGGCGCTCGAGCCCGGCGACCGTGTCGAAGTTGGTCATCAGCAGGACGAGCGACCGCTGGCGGAGGCGCCCGCGGAGGACGGCGTAGAGGTCCTCGAACGACGGGTCCTGGTAGCCGGGGTCGAGCCGGTAGAGCGCGTCGAGGAGCGCCGCCAGCTGCCCGCGGCGACGGTCGGGCGGGACGACCCCGCGGGCCTCGCGGTCGAACGCCACGAGGCCGGCCCGGTCGCCTGTGAGGAGGGCCGTGTTGAGGAGGACGAGCGCGGCGTTGACGGCGTGGTCGAGCAGCGTCATCCCCTCGAACGGCGACCGCATCGCGCGCCCCATGTCGAGCGCGACGACGACCGGCTGCTCTCGCTCGTCCTGGTAGGTGTTGACCATGAGCCGCGGCTCGTGCGCGCTCCGCCGCGCCGTCGCCTTCCAGTTGACCGAGCGGCGGTCGTCGCCCGGGACGTACGGGCGGACCTGGTCGAACTCCATCGTGTGCCCCCGCCGCCGGACGCGCTTCACGCCGACCTCCCGGAGCCGGTCGCTCTCGGCCAGGAACGCGTAGCGCTTCATCTGCTGGATCGAGGGGTAGACGACCGCCTCGCCGCCCTCGGCCACCACGAACCGCCGCGCGACGAGCCCGAGCGGCGACGACACATACACGAGAAGCCGGCCAAAGTCGTACGCCCCGCGCTCCGTCGGCCGGAGGGAATACGCGAGCCGGGCCTCACCGCGCGCGGGCACCGGCACCACGACGCCGTCGCCGCGCTCCTGGAACTGGACCGGCACCTCGTCGATCACGCGCGCCGACACCCGGACCCCGTACCGACTGCGGACGAGGACCTCGACCTCGTTGGGGTCGCCGAGGGACAGCTTCTCGGGGACCTCGCGCCGCCCCGTGACCGCACCGCCCGTCCCCCACAGCAGCACGAGGTCGGCCACGACGAGGGCGGCGAGCGCGAACGCGGCGACCTCGACGACCGGAAGCAGCGGCGCCCACACGAACGCGGCGACGAACGCCGCTGCCAGCCCGAGGAGGGCCCAGAACGGCCGGGCGGTGAGGAACAGGTCGCGGAAGGGGTTGGGAAATCGGGACGGGGGGCCCGGGGCACCCGCCTCGGCGCCGCGCTCACCGAGGCGGACGGAGTCGCCCCCCCCCTGCCCTGCCGACGCCGCGACGACGCCGGCCGGGTGAGCCTCGGCCCGTTCCTCGTTCCCGTTCCCCATGCCCCTTACCTCGGCACCTCGATCTCCTCGACGATCCGCCGGAGGACCGTCTCGGGACGAACGCCCTCGATCTCACGCTCGGCCGTCAAGAGGACGCGGTGCCGAAGCACCGGCGCCACGATCGTGCGGAGGTCGTCGGGCGTGGCGAAGTCGCGGCCCGACATGGCGGCGACGGCCTTCCCGCCACGGACGAGCGCCAGCGTCGCGCGGGGGCTGGCACCGAGCGACAGCGACGGGTGCCGCCGCGTCGCCGCCACGATCGCTGCTGCGTAGGTGAGCACGGGAAGCTCGACGCGGACGCCGCGGACCGCTGCTCGCGCCTCGCGGAGCGCGTCGGCGTCGAGGACGACCTCGACCTGCTCCTCGTCCATCACGCCGCCGAAGCCCTGGAACCGCGTCAGCATCTCGACCTCCTCCTCCTGCGACGGGTACTCGACCACGACCTTGAACAGGAACCGGTCGAGTTGGGCCTCCGGGAGCCGGTACGTCCCCTCGTGCTCGATCGGGTTCTGCGTGGCGACGACCATGAACGGGTCCGGCAGCTTGTGCGTCGTGCCGTCGACGGTCGCCTGACGCTCCTCCATCGTCTCGAACAGGGCCGCCTGCGTCTTGGCGGGCGCCCGGTTGATCTCGTCGATCAGGACGAGCTGGGCGAAGATGGGGCCCGGGTGGAACTCGAAGGTCCGCGTGGCCGGCGAGAACACGCTCGTGCCGAGGACGTCGGCCGGCATGAGGTCGGGGGTGAACTGGATCCGCGCGTAGTCGAGCCCCGAGGCCTTCGCCAGCAGCCGCGCCGTGAGCGTCTTGGCGACGCCCGGGACGCCCTCGATGAGCGCGTGGCCGCCCGCGAGGAGGCACGCCACGAGCTCGTCGATCAGCCCGTGCTGGCCCACGACGACGCAGCCGATCTGGGTGCGGAGCGCGTCGACGGCGGCCTCGACCGGCGCGAGGTCGGCCGTTGGGGCGAACGGGTCCGGCGCAGAATCGGATGTCGGCGCGGCCTCCTCCACCTCGGCCCTTCGGCTTCGCTCAGGAGAGCCGTCGAGGCAGGCGGGGTCGGGCGGCGTGTCGGGAGCGTCGGGCATGGGTCGGCGACTAGACGTGGCGGAAGAAACGGGCGACGCGGGCGTCGAGGCGGACGAGGTCGTGGGCGTCGGGCCGCTGGCGGGCGCGACGGAGCGCGCCGAAGAGTTGCTGGGCCTCGTCCTCGGGCACGCCGGCGCGGGCGGCGGCGAGGCGGGCGGTGTCGTCGTCGAGCGCGGGCTCCGTGATGCGGAGCTCCGTGCGGAGCCGGTCGAGCACGACGCGCTCCATCCGCCGCGCGAGGGCCCGGTCGTCGCGGTGGACGAACCGGAGGCGGCCGACGGTCCGCGCGAACTCGCGCTGCGCGTTCGGGGGGGGCGCCACGACGGGGACGGCCCGCTGCCATCGGCGCCCGCGGAAGGCGAGGTACAGCACGCCCGCCAGCAGCAAGACGACGTAGGCGCCGCGGAGCGCGGGCGTCTGGAGGACGTAGCGGAGCGGCGTCGCGGCGTGCTCTTGGTACGGCTTGAGGTAGTCGTCCCACAGGACGGGCTGATCCGGGAGCGAGGCGACGAGGGCGGCGGCGTAGGCCGGGCCGTCGCCGGCGCCCGTGAGCGCGGCGTTCGAGACGGCCAGCGGGGTCGACGAGATCAGCACCTCGCCCCGCCCGTGGCGGACGCGCACGAGCGTCACCATCCGCTCGGTCTCCTCCCACGGCCAGACGGCGTGACCCAGCACCTCCGTCCGTGCCGGGTCGAGGCCGACGATTTCGGCTAGCTGCACGTCGATCGGGAACGCGTAGTCGCCCGCGACCCCGGGCGGTACCAGCGTGAGCGTGTCGGGATTGAACTCCGCCCGCGCTCCGAAGGCCTCCACCCCGCCGAACACCGGATCCACCATGATGGCCTCCGGCTCCTCGTAGACGCCCAGGTCGCCGTCCGCCAGGACGCCCTCCTCCGCCTCGGTCGTGTCGGGGACCATGAGCGCGTCGGCGAGCGGGCCGCTCAGGCCGTGCGTGAGGAGGGCGAGCGTGTTGCCGCGCGCCACGAAGTCGAGGACCCGCTCGGCCTCGGCCGCGTCGGGCGCGACCGACTGGGCGAGGACGAGGTACGTCCGGCCGCGGAGCGTCGTGTCGGCGAACAGCTCGAAGGCCGGGACGGCGACGGGTTCGACGGGCTGGCCGAGCCACGCGGGGAGCGATTCGTAAAACACCTCGGCGTCGAAGGGGGCGTCGCCCTCCCGCTCCAGCCGCACGCGGAGGTCGAGCGGCTTCGGCCGTGCCATCTCGACGGCGATCAGGGCGAGGATCATCACGCCCACGAGGAGGAGGTAGCCGCGGACGCTCATGCGGGCACCGAGGCGGGCGGGGCCGGGGCGGCCTCGTCGAAGAGCGGGGCCAGCTCGGCGTGGAGCGCCGGCGGGACGGGCCGCTCCCCGTACCACACGGCGTCGAACACGCGCGTGGCGCGGGCAAAGGTCGCGGCGCGGTCGGGGCGGGCGGCGCGGACCTCGGCGACGTACTGGCGGTTCGTCTTGTCGCGGCGCCACGCGATCGCCCCGGCCGCGTCGAGCGCCTGGAGCAGGAGGAGGTAGCGCACGCGGATCGCCTCGCGGTGCTCTCCCGCATCGAGCGCCTCGCGGAGGCGCGTAGCCAGGTCCACCTCGGCGATGTCCTCGGCGTCGAGGAGCGGGCCGACGCCGCCTCCCGCGTCGGAGCGGCGGGCGAATACGCCCCCGCCTTCGACCCGGAGCAACCGAGCCACGGCCCAGCCGACGACGAGCACGGCGAGCCCGATCAGCACGTAGCGGCGCACGTCGGGCGTCGTGTTCTCGTAGACCGGATCCCAGAGGGTCCGCCGGAGCCAGCGCAGGAACTGCTCCCACAGCGATGGGCCCTCGGCCTGTGGGGTGTCGTACTGGAAGTCCGGGTCGGCGCGGTAGGCACCGAGCGTGGCCGGGGCCGGCGCGGGGACGAGCGTGTCGGTGGCGAGAGGGGCGCCGTAGACGTCGGCCGGGTCCTCCGGTGGGAGGCGATCGGCCGGGAGGACCTCCGTTGGCGGCGGAGCGGGCGGTGGCGGCGGGGTCGCGGGGGGCGCTGGCGGGGGCGCCTCCTGGGCGACGGCCGCGACCGCGAGCAACGCGAAGACGAGCGCTCTCACCCGCGGAACCCGCCGCCGCGGAAGCCTCCCCCGTTCTGGTTTGCGTCGCGGTCCCCGGCGTCGGCGCCCGGCGCGGGCGGAGGCGTCGGGTCGGGCGCGTCGAGGTCGTCCGCTTCGGCGTCGAGGCCGGCGAGCTCGTCGAGGTCGGCGTAGAGGCCCGAGCCGTCGAGCTCCTCCGCCAACCGGCCGTGCACGAAGTACAGCGCCACGAGCGGGATGAGGTAGCCGGCGTACGAGACCACCTGGAGCGGCGCCATCACGGCGCCCATCATCGAGAACATCGCTGTCGGGTCCGTCTCGATCGTGTTGATGCCGACGACCATCATCACGATGTAGAGCGGCATCGAGATGATCAGGATGATGACGTAGAACAGGAGGCCGGCCAGCAGGAGCGCGCCGAACGAGAAGCCCCACGAGTCCTTGACGAGCAGGCGCGCCCGTTGCCACGACGACGCGAGCGAGTCCTCCTCCAGCGTCCGCACGGCGATGGTCACGGCGTAGTACGGGAGCGACCAGACCACGAACGCCATCCACGCGAGGATGCCGAGGCACGGGACGATCGCGATGACGGCCGAGGCCATCACCACGAGGGCGTACACGACCGACAGCCCGAGGAACGGGAGGAGCAGGCCGCGGGCCTCCTCCCACAGCACGCCGGCCGTGATCTCGCCCGCGAGCCCCTCGCGGTACAGCTTGACGTAGGCCGAGGCCGCCGCGACCGTCAGCGCGCCGCCGAGGAACCCGAACAGCAGGATCCCCAGGTACGTCGGCCCGAACATGGCGAACGGGTCGTTCTCGATGGCCGCGGGGTCGGCCATGAGGCCGCCCATCTGGTACATGTAGAGGCCCGTCGCGATGCCCGTCGCGAGGGCCACCGGCGCCACGACGGCGACGTAGCTCGTCAGCAGCTCGCGCCAGTTCTCGCGGAGCAGGGCGACGGTCCCGTTCATCACGTCGCCCACGTCGCGGAGCTTGCGGAAGGGGATGGACCCGCGGTCGGGGAAGTCAGACATGGGGAGCGCGGCCGCGGAGGGCCGGGAGGACGACGAAGTAGCCGACGAGAAACGCCAGCGATCCGAGGATGACGATGAGGCTCGCCCAGAGCGGCATCTCCGTTCGGCGCGTCACGACCCCTTCGAGGAGCGCGGCGAACGCGAACACGGGCACGAGGCCGACGACGATCTTCAGCCCGCGGACCGCGCCTCTACGGAGTGCCGCGAGTCGCGGATACGTCCCGGGCAGCAGGACGGCGTTCCACATCGTCAGGCCCGCGCCGCCAGCCACGACGATGGCCGCCAGCTCGAGCGTCCCGTGGATCATCACGACGCGGAACCACTTGGCGAGGAGCCCTTCGGCGGCGAACAGGTGCGCGAAGGTGCCGACCATGATCCCGTTCTGCACCAGCACCCAGCCCGTCCCGACCGAGGCGCCCGGGACCGGCGCGCCAGGGAAGAAGCCCGTGAACGCGAGGAACGACACGCGGATGTTGTTGAACGCGATGCCCAGCGTCATGTCGAGCTGGCGGGCCTCCTTGTAGACCGCGAAGGGGTCGCCCGCCTCGATGTTCGCCTGGGACATGTTGACGTAGCCGTCGCCCAGGATGAGCCGGACGAACGTGGCGTCGCCGACCGACGAGACGGCGCCGACGCCGATCGCACCGAGGAACAGGAGGAGCGAGGCCAGGAGGGCGCCGCGGGCCTCGTAGACGGCCTCGGGCACCTCGTGCGTCCAGAACCGGACGAGCCGGCCGCGCTCCTCGCGGCGGTTCCGGTAGACCTGCGCGTGGGCCTGCGCCGAGAGGTCGTTGAGGTAGGCCGCCGTCGCCGAGCCGGGGTAGAACGTCTTGGCGTAGGCGAGGTCGTCGCCGAGGCGGACGTAGGCGTCGGCCAGCGCGTCGGGGTCGACCGCGCCGTCGGCGTCGAGGAGCCCTTCGAGGGCGCGCCAGGTCGGGGCGCGGCGGCGGACGAAGACGGCTTCGCGCACGGGGTGGCAGCGGGGGGAGCGTGACGGGCCGGAAGGTACCCCCGGTGCTCAGATGGGGCACCCGCACCGACTCCCCGAGCGGCTTGACCCGGGCGCACGGCGGCCGATACCCGGGGCAGACTCCGCCCGCGCCCCATGTCCGCCCCCGTCATCTCCACCTGGTTCTACGCCGAGCGCGAGGGGGAGGAGAGCGTCTACCCCCAGGTCGGCGGCCGGTCGTCGTCGACGTGGTTCCAGTCGGTCTACTGGCGGTGCGTGGTGGACTTCTTCGCCGCCAGCGCGCGCGTCAACCCCGACGCCCGGCACCGGCTCTACACGAACCTCGACGCGGTCCCCGACATCGACGGGTTCGACACAGCGACCTTCCTGGCCCGGCACGGCGTCGAGGTCGTCGTCCTCCCCTACACGTCGAAGCCGCCGGCCGGCTGGCACTCGGCGTGGACCAACCAGTTCTACGTCCTCGACGTCACGGCCCACCTCGCCGAGACGCTCCCCGAGGCGGACACGGTCGGCGTCCTCCTCGACTCCGACTGCGTGTTCACCCGGTCCATCGGGCCCCTCGTCGAAGCCGCCCGCGAGCACGGCGCGCTCACGTTCGACGCCCACGTGGCCGACGACGACGAGATGAACGGGCTCTCGCCCCGCCAGCTCGGCCGGCTCCTCGCCGAGATGGACGGCGTCGGCGGCGACGGGGCCTCGCCGGTCGTGCCCTACCTCGGCGGCGAGATCGTGGCCGGCACGCGCGACGCGCTCCGGGCCGTCGTGCGGGAGGCACAAGCCGTGTGGCCGGAGATGGTCCGCCGTCACGAGGCGGGCGAGCCGAAGACGAACGAGGAGGCCCACCTCCTGAGCGCCGTCTACCACCGCCTCGGGCTGCCCGTCGGCACGGCCGACCCCTTCATCGACCGGATGTTCACGTGGTTCACCGGCGCGACCGTCCGCCCCGGCCACGAGGCGATGATGGTCTGGCACCTCCCCAACGAAAAGCGGCTCGGCCTCCGGCGCCTGTTCCGGGCCGTCCGCGACGACGACTCGTGGTTCTGGACGCTCCCCGTCGGCGACGCGTGGCGCCAGCGGCTCGGCCGGACGCTCGGCGTGCCGCGCCGGACGCCTGCCAAGTGGGTCCGCGACGTCGGCCGCGCCGTCCGCGACAAGGTCGAGCGGCCGGCGTAGGGAAGGATCGGGGGATGAGGGGCCTCGAAACGGCCCGCCTCCCTCCCCTCCCCTCACGCGCCGAGGCCGAGGTAGTTGTCGGGGCCGGGGACGACGAGGTTCCGCAGCCGCCCCAGCCCGAACGCGAACCGCCCGTAGGCGGCCCAGGCCCGGAGGCGGTCGGCCCCCGAGAGCGGCGCGTGCGTGATGGCCTTCGCGAACTCGACGGCGCGGCCGGCCGACGGCAGCAGCGGCCCGGTCGGGCGGACGCCCGTCTCGTACTCGATGTAGTCGCGGCGCGAGAGGTGGCGCGCGCTGCCGGCGTGGTGGCGCTGCTCGAAGAGCGGCGCGTCGAGGTAGGCGATGGGCCCGCGGAGCAGGAGCTCGGCGCAGAGGGCGTCCTCGACGCCCGGCATCGCGAACGGCCGCGACTGGCGGACCGCCTCGGCGCGGAAGACGGCGTAGACCAGCCACTGCCCCGGCTTGTCGCGGAGGAACCGGAGGAGTCGGGCGCCGGGGTCCGGCCCGTCGAGCGCGCGCTGCGTGTCGGGCGTCCACGCCCAGACCCCGCCGTCGCCGTCGTGGAAGCCGCCGGCCTCGGCGTCGTACGGGTACGGCGCGCCCGCGTCGTCGACGAGGCGGAGCGCCGTGTGGGCGCCGACGGCCTCGGGACGCGCGTCCAGCTCCGCGAGGCACCGCGCGGCGTAGTCCGGGAGCGGGACGTCGTCGTGGGCGGCCCACTTCACGAACGGCGCGCCGGTCTCGAGCGCGAGCGCCATCGACCGGTTGAAGTTGCCATTCGCGCCGAGGTTCGCCTCGTTGCGGTGGTAGCGGATGCGGGGGTCCGCCTCGGCCGCCGCCCGAGCGATCTCGGCCGTGCCGTCGGTCGAGGCGTTGTCGGTGACGACGGCGACCCAGCGTTCTTCGGTCTGCGCCTGGAGCGCCTCGAGGGCGCGGGGCAGGTACCGCTCTCCGTTGTAGACAGGGACGGCGAACGCGATCCGGGGCGCCGTCACGTCAGGCGGCGGCGAATTGGGCGATGGCGTCGTCATAGATGACCCGGAGCTCGCGGTAGTTGACGTCGCGGGAGTACCGCTCGGCAAAGCGCATCCGCGTCTGGGCGCGCATGGCGTCGAGGCGGTCGGGGTCGGACGTGAGCTCGCGGATGGCGGCGGCGAGCGCCGCGGCGTCGCCGCGCGGAAACAGCCGACCGGTCACGCCGTCCTCGATCATCTCGGAGAACGCGCCGTGGTCGGTCGCCACGACGGGCGTCCCGACGCCCATCGCCTCGACGGCCACGAGCGGCCAGCCCTCGTACCACATCGACGGCGCCACGAGGAGCCCGGCCGTGGCCATCGTCCAGACCATCGCGTCGGGATCGAGCCAGCCGAGCCACTCGATCCGGTCGTCGGCCTCGGCCGCCTCGCGGACGAGGTCGGCGAGCTCGCCGTCGCCCGCGATCTTGAGCGTCGGGAGCGTCGGGTCGAGTGCCCAAGCGTCGAGGAGGACGCTGAGCCCCTTCCCGTTCGCCAGGCGACCGGCGAACAGGACGTGGTCGCCCCCCGGGCCGTCGATGGGGACCCCCTCGGCCGCGTTGTGCTTCACGGCGATCCGGTCGGCCGGGAGCCCGCCGTCGGCGAGCACACCCCGCGCGAACTCGCTCAGCGCGACGTACCGGTCGACGGCGTGGTCCCACGTGCCGAGCGCGCGGTGAGCAGCGATGGTGCTCGCCACGGCCGCCGTCGCCGCCGCGCTCCCGCGGTAGCACTTGTGCCGGACGGCCGGCGCCGCGAACGCCTTCCCCACGCAGTCGTGGCAGAGCCGGCCATCCCGCAGCAGGAGGTTGCCCGGGCACACCATCCGGAAGTTGTGGAGCGTGTGGACCGTGGCCGCACCGCCCGCGTGGGCCGCGTGGAACACCGACGGCGACGCCAGCGGCAGCGTGTTGTGGACGTGGACCACGTCGACCCCCTCGGCCTCGACGATCCGGCGGACCTCGGCGTAGGCCTCGCGACTCCACAGCGTCCGCGTGGCGAGCGCCAGCCGGCCCATCCCGTCGACGTCGTCGTTGTGGAGCTCGTAGCAGAGCACGCGGTGGCCCCGCTCTTCCAGGAGCTCGCGCTCGCGCTCGTAGACGCCGTCCTCCCCGCCCCGGTGCTGGTAGACGTTGTGGACGAGCAGGACCGTCAGCGGGGAGTCGCTGAGGTCCTCGGCCAGGAGCGACCCGCTGCGAACCGGGGCACGGAGGGCAGGAGCGATCGTCATCATGAGAGCGAGGCGCTGAGGAGGGCCTCGCGGCCGGGGGCCCCGATCGCACTGCCCGTGGATCCGTCGAGGCTGGCCAGGCCGTCCCCCGCCGGCGGCCGGTCCAGGCCGAGCACCTCGGCGTAGAGCGCGTTGACGGCGTCACCGTTGGCCTGCCAGCTCAGCTCGTGGGCCCGGGCGATGGCCCCGCGGCTCCGACGGTCGTAGCCGGCGGGATCGGAAGCCAGCGTCGTCACGGCCTCGGCGAGACGGCGGACCGCCTCGTCAGGCGTCGTCACCGGGACCGGCACGCCGCAGGCGTCGGAGCAGACGTCGGCCGCGCCCTGGTGGTCGAGGTACACGACGGGAAGGCCCGCCGAGAGCGCCTCCAGCATGACGTTGCCCGACGTGTCGCGGAGGCTCGTGAAGGCGAAGGCGTCGGCCTGGGCGTACAGGTCCATCAGCTCGGCGCGGGGCATCCAGCCCCGCCACTCGACGCCCGGCACGCCGCTCAGGAGGTCGCGCTCCGGCCCATCCCCGACGACGATCAACTCGATCTCAGGTCCCCCCTCACGAGCCGCCCGCTGGAGCCGATCGAGCGCGGCGAGCGCGAGCCGGAGGCCCTTCGTGGGGATGAGCTGTCCGGCCCAGAGCAGGCGGAACGGGCCGGGCTCGCGATCCGCCCACCGCTTGGCGTCCCCGACCGCGCCCGTGCCCGTCTCCAGGAGTTGGCGGACCGGGGCGCCCGTGATCTCCTCCAGGTCCCGCTTGCCCGTCGAGTTGGCGGCGAGGAGCACGTCGGCCGCCTCGGCGGCTTCGCGGACGCGCCGGCCCCGGAGCTGGATGCCGTTGAGTACGGTCCGCACGCGCTCGGTGACGGCCATCGACCGACTCCCGATGTCGAGGAAGGCGGCCGGGGTGTTCTGGGTCCCCCCCACCGGTCCCCAGACGAACGGGACGCCGAGCTTCCACAGGTCGCCGGGCTCGCGGTAGCCGCAGAACGTCACCTGGTGAGCGAGGTCGTACGGGCGCTCCGCGTGGAGCCGTCGAGCGAGCCGGAGCGCGCGGGCCTGCCAGCGGCGGTAGGTCGGGTAGAACGCACCCGGGACGCGGTGGAGCGCCCGCTCCAGCCGGGTGTGGGGGACCCGGTAGAACCGGACCGCGTCGGCGATCCCCTCGGCCTCGACGCCCGTCGCGAGGAGGGCCATCTCGTGGTCGGTCGCGCAGAGGATCACGTCGACATCGCCGAACCGGGCGGCCTGGACCACCCGGTTCCACCCGACGAAGGGCTCCGAGCCGAGCGTGGGGTCGCAGGTGTAGGCCCCGAGAAGGAGGCGGGGGCGAGGGGACATGGAGCCTGGCGAGGTGGGGGACGCCAGGCGCTCTGCACGATCCGAGCCGATCCCCACCCGACCTGTTCGGTCGGCCCCGTCCGTCACGCCGACTCGACGGGCGCGGCGACTGAACCCACGGGCGCCCCGTCCCCGGACGGCGCCGGCCCCCCGGCCGCCCACGACCACGACGGCCCCGAGGCGGGCCGGGGCGCCGCCCCGACGCGGAGGTCGTCGAGCAGGTGCGGGTGCGTCCGCTGGAGGCGCGTGCCGGCGAGCGCGAGGCCGAAGACGGTCCAGAACGGGATCGCGCCCATCGGCCCCTCGAGGTACACGTCGAACGACGCGTTGACGTGGGCCGCCAGCCAGAGCGCGCCGCACACGGCGTAGAACCCGGCCCACCCGTCGAGCCCCCGCAGCCGCGCCTCGACGGCCGACCGCCCGACGCGCCAGAACCAGAGGCCCTGGATCAGCAGCCACACCAGGAACATGGGGACGCCGCCGCGAGCGAGGACCGTGAGGTGCGAGTTGTGTGGGCTCCGCAGCGACCCCTCGTCGTCCACGTTGAAGCCGTCGTCGTCGGCGAGGTTGATCCCAAAGCCCTTGCCGTCGAGGAAGTGCGCCCCGCCGAACGTGTAGTCGATGATCTTCCCCCACCACTCGAGGCGCCACTCGGCCGTGTTGGCGAGCTGGGGGTTGTCGCTGCGGCCCGCGATGCTCTTGACGTTCTCCCAGACCTGCTCGACCGAGAACTCCCGCGTCCCGTCGTTGATCTTGATGCCCGACGAGCCGACGGCCAGGCCGAGCACGACGACGAGCGCGCCGACGTACACGAACCGCCCGTACCGCGCGGTCGCCGGCTTCCACAGCGTCGCGAGCCCCATCCCGAGCACGAACCCCAGCATCCCGCCACGGGACGTGATCATGAGCCCGATGATGCCCGCGGTGAGCCCGACGATCAGGGCCGGCTTCGGGCGCTGAAACCCGACCGTCACGAGCGTCACCGCAGCGGCGAGCGTGACGAGGAGGTCGCCCGGCTTCGTCTGGATGATGAGGACGTTCGCCCACGGCCACACGGGGAACGCCTCGAACACGCGGATGAAGAAGTGGACCGGCCACCCGACCAGGATCACGCCCCACACGAGACGCGGGGCGTGGGCGATCAGCCATCGGAGCCGCCCCGGCTTCTCGAGCACCAGCCCGGCCGCGATGAGTGCGAACAGGCCGTAGAGCACGACCATCCCGTCGCGGGCGGCGTCGATCCCCCACGTCGGGAGGCCCATCGCGACCCGGATCGACGCCCAGCCGATGAGCCCGACGAGGAGCCCCATCGCGGCCCCGGGCACGACGCTCGTCCGGCGCATCGCGCCCGCCAGCGCGACGAGCCCGAGCACGAGGGCGACCTCGCCGATGAACAGCGGCGGGAAGCCGAGGTAGGCGAACCCACGCCCCGCCACGGCATAGCCCATCAGGACAACGCCCAGGAACGTCGTGTACTTGTCGCCGAACGGGCGGCGCTGGGGGACGGCGTCGGGGCGGAACGCCCAGGGGTGCGGGGCCTCCATGCTCATACGGGCTCGAGGAGCGGCGCGTCGGCCGCCTCCGGCTCCGCCGGCCTCGGGGTGAGGTCCGTCGAGGCGGACGACGCCGAGACCGCGGGCGGCTCGGGCGCGTCGAGCGACTGGCGGGCAGGCCGGACGAGCACGACCAGCTCCGTCAGCAGGCCGAGCAGGTCGGAGAACAGCGCGCCGACCACGCCGAACGCGGCCGTCACGGCGAGACCGGCCGTCGACACGACGGCGACGGTCGCGACGCGGGCGCGGAACACGGCCGACGGCCGCTCGGCGCTCCGCACGAGCGTCACGAGCAGGTTGGCGACCGCGGCCCCGAGCGGCGCCAGCGCGAGGAGGATCAGGATCGGGAGGCTCACGGCGTACTGCCCGTCGTAGAGCCACGCCACGGCCGCCCGGCCGCCCACGAGCGTGAGCCCGCCGTAGGCCAGCGCGAGCGCCACGAATGCCACCCCGACTTTGCGGAGCGTCGGCCGGATCTCACCCGCCGCGCGAGCGCGCACGAAGATGGGCAGGCACAGCGTGGCGAGGGCCGAGAACCCCATCAGCGCCGGCATCGCGAGGTTGTAGAACGCCCGCAGCGACCCGCTCCCCTCGAGCCCCACGAACAGCGGCAGTGCGAGGTACGGGATGGACGACTGGACCCACTCGATGGCGCCGGTCGGGGCGGCCCAGCGCCCGTACTCGACGTGCGCCGCCCGCGCGTCGGCGAGAAGGCCGGCCTCGGGGACTCGCACGGGGACGCCGAGGCGGACCGCCAGCACGATCGCCGCGACCAGCGACGTCGCGGCCATCAGGCCGAGCGCGGCCGGGCCGGAGAGCCAGCCGACGTGGTTCAACCCCAACGCCCCGCTCACGAGCAACACGAGATAGACAACGCCCGCGCCCGCCGCCCACGACGGCCGCGACACGACGTAGCAGGCCCGCCGCATCAGCCACAGCCCGAGAATCGCCCCCTGCGCCACGGCCAGCGTCACAAACAGCGCGCCGAGCGCCGGGCTGCCGACGACCCACACGACGGCGCCGATGGACGCGAGCACGGCGCCGGCGGCCATCGAGAACCGCGCGTGGCCGGAGAGGAGCGCCCGGAGGTAGGCCCCCGTTCGCCCCTTGAACCGCTCGGGCCCGAACACGAGCATCGGCTCGATGAGGAGCCCGCCGTGGACCGTCCCCGCCAGCAGGAACACGATGAACGCCACCGTGAACGCGCCGTAGGCCTCGGGCGAGAGCCACCGCGCCAACAGCACGTTGACGAGGAAGTTGGCCCCGGCAAAGAGGGCCTGGTCGAGCACCGTCCACACGCCCTGCCGCAGCCACGAGCCGCGGAGGAGGTCCCGAAGGGCAGAGACGAGGGAGGCCATGAGGCGTGCCCGGAGGCCGGCCGGCGGGAGACCTCGGCGGGCGCGCCGAGGCGGGACGTCTACTGGGCGAGAAGCTGGAACAGGAAGGCGACGGTCCCGGCCGCACCGATGACCGTGGCGGCGTCCTGCCACCCGAACCGGCGCCGGTCGATCACCTCGACGAGGAGGGCGTCGTCGTGGCGCAGCGGCGGGATGACCGACGGGTTGCCGGCCGCGTCGGCGAGGAGCGCGCCGTAGATGAGGCCGGTCCCGGGCCGAATCAGGCGGAGCTCGACGCGCCGCTCGCTCTGCCGGTCGCGCACGTCGATCCGAGGGCCGCCGGAGAGGGCGAGGAGCCGCCGGAGGTCCGTCTCGTCGGCGATCTCATAGAGGCCGGGGTTCACGACCGCGCCCTCGACCTGGACCTGGATCGTGGCCTCGCCAGGCATATGGTGCTGGTAGTAGCCGGGCGCGTTGGAGACGGTCTGCTCGCTCTGGCCGATCCGCGTGACCGGCCGCTCGGAGGCGTCGGGCCGGCCGTACGGGTCGGCGGTCTGGGCGAGGGCGAGGGCCGGGAGGAGCCCGGCGAGGAGGACGAGGCGACGCATCGGAGTGGGGGGAGCGGTGGAGATGCGGGGGTCAGTCGCGGGCGGCGTGGCGGACGCCGGCCGTGGCCTTGAAGCCGACGGCCCCGCGCGGGTCGAACCGATTGAGGACCGCGCCGACACGCGTGAGCCCGACGCCGGCCAGCTCGGTCGCCACCTGGGTCATGGCGTCGAGGTCGGTCCGGTCCGCCTCGGCGACGAGGAGGGCCGCGTCGGCGTAGGGCGCGAGGAGCGTGGCGTCGGCGGCGGCGAGGGCGGCCGGCGTGTCGACGACGACGATGTCGAACTTGCCGCGGCAGTAGTCGAGGAGCTGCTTCACCGTCAGGGCCGACCACATCTGGTCGGGGCGCTCGACGGTCTCGCGCGGCGTCATGGCGAGGAGGTTGGGCACGGCCGTCGTCCAGAAGGCGACGTTGGCCTCGGGCGGCCCCTCGCCGAACTGGGCGTGCGGCTCGAGCCCGAACAGGTCGCCGACGGCCGGGTGGCGGAGGTCGGCGTCGAGGAGGAGCGTGAGCCGGCCGGCCTGGGCCGCGGCGACGGCGAGGTTGGCCGCCGTGAGGCTCTTGCCCGCGTGGCCGTCCGGGCTGCCCACGAGGACGACCTGCGGGTGCGCCCCGCCGCCGGCGTAGAGCCCGGCGTGGAGGTGCCGGAACGCCTCAGCCTCGGGCGCGAACGACCGCGTGAGCGTCACGAGGCCGGGGTGGACGACGCAGCCCTCGATCTCCTGCCGGCCGCCGCGGAGGGCCTCTTTGAGGTCGGGGACGGTCCCGATGACGGCGAAGCCGCGGTCGCGAAGGTCGTCGGGCGTCCGCGTCTTGGTGTCGGTCTGGAAGCGGAGGAACGCGAGGCCGAGGCCGAGGAGGAGGCCGAGGAACCCGCCGAGGCCGAGCGACAGCGGGAGGACCGGCGACGACGGCTCGCGCGGGGTCTGGACCTCGCGGAGCACCTGGGCGAAGCCGAACTCGGTCGTCTCCGACAGCTCGGCGCGGTCGAACTCGGTGCGGAGCTGCTGGAGCGTGGCCTCCGAGGTGGCCCGCTGGCGCTCGAGCTGTTCGAGCTCGACCTGCTGGCCGGGCACGGCGCGGAGCTGGCCGCGGGCCTCGCCGAGACGGCGGGAGAGCGTCGAAGCGCGGGCCTCGGCGCCGGCGAGATCCGCCTGGACGGACGAGATCTGGCGCTGGAGCTCGGCGACGTAGGCCTGACCATTCGCGCCGTCGCTCGACAGGCTGAGCCCGCCGGCGGCCACGGCCGCGTCGGTCTGCGAGCCGATCCGCGCGCGGCGGTCGGCCTTGAGGCTCCGGAGACGCGTGTCGATGCTGGCCACGTCGGGATGGCCTGTCGGGTCGCCCCGGAGCTCGGGGTTCTGCATGTAGATCTGCTCGAGGAGCCGCTCCAGCCGCGCGATCTCGGTGTCGAGGTCCGTCGTCTCGACGACCGACGGCACGTCGGCGCTCCGCTCCAGCCGCTCGGGCACCGACGCGAGGTCGCTCCGGAGCTGCCCGAGGCGGGCGCGGTGGGTCTGCGCCTCGACGCGGGCGAGGTCGAGCTGGCCCTGGAGCTGGCCGATCTGGGACACCGTCACCCGCGTCTGCTCGTCGAGGCCGGCCGCGTTCTCGGCCGTCATGAAGCCGGCGAGCTGGTTCTCGATCTCGTCGAGCTCGCCCTCGCGCCGGGCGATCTGCTCTTCGAGCACCTCGCGCGTCCGCGTCGAGCGCTCGCGCGACGACGACTGCGTGAGGGCCTGGTACTCGTCGGTGTAGAGGCGGGCGATGAGGGCGGCCTCCTCGGCGCTGCCGGCCGCGGCCTCGACGCGGATGGCATCGGCCTGGTCGGCGGCAGGCCCGATCGTCACGACCTCCTCCTGGAGGTAGTCGGCGAGGCCGTCGGCGGTGAGCGGCGTGCCGTAGCGGTCGACGGCGCCCTGAATGGAGGTGAAGGCCTCGGCCTCGGGCTGGCGGAGGAGCGTCTCGGCCGTCCGCTCGGCGATCTGCGGCGCCTGCTGGAGCACGAGCCCCTGGTTGACGACCTTCGAGACGCTCTCGCCCGGGGCCGCGGCCACGCCGCCGGCGCCCGTCTGGGCGGGGTCGTTCGGGATGATGAGGAGGACGCTGTGGGCCTTGTAGACCGGCGCCGAGAACAGGCCGTGCGCCGCGCCGAGGGCGAGGCCGAGCACGGTCAGGCCGAGCACGAGCGGCCAGTGGCGGCGGAGCATCCGGAGCGTCCGGCGCATCGAGCGCCGCGCCTCGTCACGCGTCGCCGCCGAGGACGACGCGGGCGGGACCGGGGGCACGGGCGGGCCGCTCGGCGCCGTCGCCGGGACCGACCGCGAGACCGGCGCGAGAGCCGCCGTCGGCGCGTCGTCCGTGTCGAAGTCGATGCGGAAGCCGTCCCCGTCGTAGTCGACGTCCCCGCCGACCTCGCGGGCCGGGTCTGCCAGCGCCGACGCCCGCACGGGGGCGGCAGCCTCGGGCGCCTCGACGGCGATCTCGGAGGCGGCGACGGGCTCCCACGCGGGGGCGGCCGGCCGGGAGGCGCCGTCGCCGGGCAGGCTGAGGTCTTCGAACACGGCGTCCTCGACCGAGGCGTAGGCGCCGGTCGGCGGCGTCTCGTGGCGGGAGTTCGGCGGACGGTCGGACATGAGGGGCGGGGAGAGTCCCGGGTATCGGCGGCGGCCGGACTGGCTTCAATCGCCCCGCACGCAAGCGCTACACCCGTCTCTCTCGCCCCCCTCTTGACCCGCCCCGAATGGCACGCCGGGCCGACACCGCCCCACCCTATTGCCGATTCGTCCGGGTCATGGCGGAGACCGAGACGACGGCGCCCGCCACGGCCCCTCCCTCGCTCTTCTACTTCCCCACTGCCCGCCTGCCTCGGCCCGGTTCTGGACCCTCCCGACGCAGGCGGACTCGCGACGACCGCTGGCTCGTCCGGCTCGCCGAGACATCGGCACCCCAGATCCATCAGCCCATCCCCGAGGCGGACGGAGCCGGCGGCCTCAGACGATCAGCATGCAGTCGCCGTACGAGTAGAACCGGTACCCCTCGCGGACGGCGTGTCGGTACGCCTCCATCACCGGCCCCAGCCCCCCGAACGTCGCCGTGAGGACCAGCAGCGACGACTTCGGCAGGTGGAAGTTGGTCAGGAGCGCGTCGACGGCGCGAAAGCGGTAGCCGGGCGTGACCGTGAGGTCCGTCGGCCCGGCGACCGGGTGGAAGCGGCCCGCGTCGTCGGCCGAGGTCTCGAGCGCGCGCGTCGAGGTCGTCCCGACGGCGACGACGCGCCCGCCCGACTGGCGGACGCCGTTGAGCGCGTCGGCCGTCGCCGGCGAGACCTCGATCCGCTCGGGCGCCACGCGGTGCTCGCGGAGGTCGTCGGCGCGGACGGGCTCGAAGGTGCCGTAGCCGACGTGGAGCGTGACCTCGGCCGTGACGACGCCCTGTTCTCGCAGCGCCTCGACGGTGCCTGGCGTGAAGTGGAGTCCGGCCGTCGGCGCCGCGATGGCGCCGCGCTTGCGGGCGAAGACCGTCTGGTACCGCTCGCGGTCGGCCGCGTCGGCCTCGCGGTCGACGTACGGCGGAAGCGGCATCCGCCCGATCTGTTCGATCGCGACCTCCTCCGCCTCGACGGTCTCGAACGGGTGGCCGTCGCGGAGCAGTCGGACGCGGCGGCGGCCGCTCTCCTCGACCGCCTCGACGCGCGCCCCGAGGTGCTCATCAAAAAGGACCTCGGCGCCGGCCGTCAGCTTCCGCCCTGGCTTGGCGAGGGCCGACCACGTCCCGTCCTCCGCCCGCTCGACCAGGAACAGTTCGGCCCGCCCGCCCGTCGGCCGCCGCCCCACGAGCCGGGCCGGCACGACGCGCGTGTCGTTGAACACGAGCGCGTCGCCCGGGTCCAGGAACTCGCCGAGGTCGGCGAACTGGCGGTCCTCGACGGCCCCCGTACCGCGATGGAGCACGAGCATCCGCGAGGCGTCGCGCCGCTCGGCCGGCCGCTGGGCGATGAGCCCGTCGGGCAGGTCGAAGTCGTAGGGGGCGAGGGAATCGGGCAACGGGGAGACGGGCGATGGCAGAGTGAAACCTAGGGGCACCCTCGGCCCAGGTCCCACCTCCCCGTTCCCAATGCCCTACAACTGTGCAGCGCGGCGGCGGACGGACGCGAACTGGCTGTCGTCCGTGCGGAGGCCGCGGCCGTCGTAGCGGCGGGCCATCTGGCGGACCGACTGCATCCGCTCCGACGAGAGCGGATGCGAGCGGAAGAAGGCGACGCCGCCGCCCCGCTCCTGAGAGGCCAGCCGCTCCAGGAGGTCGGCGAGGCCGTCGGGGTCGTAGCCGGCGTTGGCCATGATCTGGACGCCGAGTTGGTCGGCCTCGCGCTCGTCGCGGCGGGAGAACGACGCGAAGGCGCCCTGGGCCGCGATCTGGGCCGCGATCCCCTCGACGCCGCTCCCGAGGCCGACGGCCCCGGCGACGGCGTTGACTTCCTGGGCGGCCGAGAGCCGTTGCGTCCCGTGCCGGGCCACGCCGTGGGCCACCTCGTGGGCGATGGCCCCGGCCAACTCGCCCGCGCTCCCGACGTTCTCGATCAGCCCGGTGTTGATGTAGACGAGCCCGCCGGGCACGTTGAACGCGTTGATCGCGTCGTCGCGGACGACGTAGAACCGCCAGGGCCGGTTGCCGAGCTGCGTCTGGCGCGCCATGGCCTGGCCGATCGAGTTCACGTAGTTCGTGAGCGTCCGGTCGTTGGTGAGCGGGAGCTGCTGGGCGAGCTGGTCTTCGAGCTGGCGGCCGGCCTGCCACTCCTCGTCGACGGAGTAGTAGTTGGCGCCGCCGAGCGTGGCGCAGGAGGCGAGGCCCAGGGCGAGGACGGCGAGCGCCGCCGTGCGGAAGGCGTAGGTCATGGGTCGTGCGGTGGTGGGAAGGGCAGAACGGTGCCTCGGGGGGCCTCCGTTCCTCCCCAAAAGCCGATCCAGGATCGCCCCGGGTCACACCCTCCCCCCAGACTCCACCCCGCCCTGCCCCCGTCGGACGTGGCGCCGAGGCGGGCAAACCGGCCCGAATAGCGCCGTTAACGGGGACGAGGCCGGTCTCCCAGAAAAAGAGCGCGGCGAGGTGCCGATTTCAAGCCGGCCTCCGCCTTGAGGGGGGAGCCCTCCTCCCTCCACGACACCCCCACCCTCCCCATGCGACACCTCCTCATCTCCTCCGCGCTTCTGGTCGCGATGGGCGTCTCCGCCCAGACCCCCGGCGCCATCGTCACGGCCAACCCCTCCCTCTGCCTCTCCGAGTACGGCAGCTACGTACACACCCGCGCCTGCACGCCGTCCGTCAACCAGTTCGCCTCCGTCTACGTCTCGCCCCGGAACGCGTTCTATATCAAGACCACGAGCGGGGGGTGCCTGAGCGCGTTCGAGGGAGCCGGCCGGCCCGTGCGGAGCGTGGCCTGCAACGAGGCCGACGCCACCCAGCGCTGGTGGATCCACCCCAGCGGCCAGGTCCAGAACCAGGCGAACCAGGCTCTGTGCCTCGACGTCGAGGGCGGCCTCGGCCGGGACCGCCGGGTGCTGAACTACGCCTGCGACCTCAACGGGAACGAGGCGGCGCGGCGCGACAACCAGCGGTTCTACCTCGGCGGGACGGTTCGCTACGACCCGGGGCTCGCTCAGCGGGCGACGGTGGCCTCCCGGCTGCCGGGCACCCACCACGTCACGACCGGCCTCCGCGGCGCGGGCATCATCGCCCCCGGGGGCGGCAACCTCATCGCGGCCGGCGGGGGCAACCTCATCGCGGCCGGCGGCCTCAACTAGCCCCTCCCCCTCCCGACCATGCGACTCCTCCTCCTCCTCGCCCTCGCCGCAGCAGGGCCCGCCTCGGCCCAGCCGGGGGCCTTCCTCACCGCGTCGCCCCAGGCGTGCCTCTCCGCCCCCGACGGCCCCGTCGTCACCACCGACTGCACGGCGGCCTCGAACCAGTTTGAAGTCGACCGGGTCGGCCCCCACACCGTCGTCCGGGTCGGCACCCAGTGCCTCGCTGGCGCCACATCGGGTGCCCCCGTGCGAGCGGTGCCCTGCCGGGGCGGCGATCCCGCCCAGGGGTGGCGGATCACCGACGGGCGCGTCGAGAGCGCCGCCGCCCCCGGGCTGTGCCTGGCCCTCGGCGCACCGCCGGCGCAGGGCGCCCGGGCGACCCTCGAGGCGTGTGCGACCGACGGGCCCGCCGCCGAGCGCCAATGGTTCGCCCTCGGCGAGATCGTGCAGAACGCCGCGCTCGCCCGGCTCGCTCGCCGGGCCGACACGCTCGTCGGCTCGGAGCACGTCCGCCGGCACCCCAGCGGCGTGGCCGTGATCGCCGACGGGAGCAATCACTTTGTCCGCACGGGCGGGGCGACCTACGCACGGGCCCCGCGAGGCGCCATCCGGTAGCCCCATGAGATTCGTCCTCGCCCTCGCGGTCGTGGCGGGCGCCCACGCCCAGCCCGCACTGGAAGCCGGAGCCGCCCCTTTCGCCGACGACCGCTACGCCGAAGCCCTCGCCGCCTTCGAGGCCGCGGAGGCCGACCTCGCCGGCTACCCCCCGCTGACGCTGTGGCAGGGCCTCGCCCGCTACGGCGCGGCCGGCGCGCCGACCTCGATGTCCGCCGACGCGTTCTGGACCGCCCAGTCCGACCTCGGCCGCGCCAACACGGCCGACCGGATCTGGGGGACCGCCGTCACGTTCCTCAAGGGGCTCCTGTATTGGCGCGCCGGAGACGCCGCCAGCGCCGCCGACTGGTTCGAGTGGTGCGCCCCAGACGGCCTCGCGGCGGCGTCCTGTGCCCAGGCCCTCGCCGACGTCCAGGCCGGCCAGCCGGCTCCACCACTGGCTCGCTGGCCTGAGCTCGTCGAGCTTCCCGGGAGGGCCGGCGCCGCTCCGCCCGCCGACCCGCTCGCCGCGCCGCCCGGAGCGGAGCCCGCTGCACCGCCACCAGGCGGGGGCTTCCCGAGGTTCGGGCGCGGCCACGTCGTCCTCGTCAACACGGCCGGACCCCTGTGGGGCCGCGGGGTGGTCGAGGAGGTCGGCGAGGCGGGGACCCACTCCGAGGGGATGTACCTCATCGAGGGCGACGACGTCTACCGCGGCTGGTACTGGCACGGCGACGTCGAGGCGCCCGACCGCGAGCCGGTCTGGACCGACCACTACGTCGGCCGGTGGGACGTCCGGATTCCGGGGGCCATCACGACCCGGACGGACGGGAGCACGCGGACTACCACCGTCTCGGGTGGCATGCGGCTCCCGCCCCTCGAGGTGTTCCCAGACGGGACCTACGCCTGGGCCACCGACGACGGGGTGATCCGAGGCACCTGGATCCCGCGGGACGGCCTCCCCGGCATCGTGCTGCTCCGCGGGGACGAGGGCGCGGACTGGACGCTCTACCCGAACTCGGACCGGTCGTCGACAGAGACGTTCGGGACAGATCTCATCATCCTCAACTCCCCGACCGCGACCTACCGCGACGCCTACCGCATCCGAGACTAACGGTCCGGAGCGGCGCGAGGGCGGCTACCTTTGGCGGCCCTCGCCTCGCTCCCCGTGCCCGGCGCGCCCGACGTCACCCGCCTTCTCCGCGACCACGCCGCCGGCCGGCCGGCGGCCGGGGGCCCACTGCTCGCGGCCATCTACGACGAGCTCCGGCAGATCGCCCGCGCCCGCCTTCGCGGCGAGCGCGAGGACCACACCCTCTCGACGACCGGGCTGGTCCACGAAGCCTACCTCCGCCTCGTCGACGTGACGCGAGTCGAGTGGCGCGACCGCGCGCACTTCTACGGGGCGGCCGCGGGCGTCATGCGCCGGGTCCTCATCGACTGGGCGCGCGCGCGGACGGCAGAGAAGCGGGGCGGCGAGGCGGCCGCCCTCTCCCTCGACGCGCTGGTCCAGAACGGAGAGCTGCCGGACGGTCCCCCGGCCCCCGTCCCCGCCGGCGACCTCCTGGCGCTCGACGAGGCGCTCGACACGCTCGCGCGCCTCTCGGCCCGCCAAGCCCGGGTGGTGGAGTGCCGCTTTTTCGCGGGGCTCACCATCGAGGAGACCGCCGAGGCGCTCGGCGTCTCGGCCAAGACGGTCAAGCAAGACTGGCGCCTCGCGCGGACGTGGCTCTATGCCCAGATCCGTCCCGGCGCCGCGGCCAGCTCGCCGGCCGAGGGCTGAGCGGCCGCCCCTCCCCTCGCCTGTTTGCCTGTTCCCCATGACGCCTCACGACTGGGAGACCGTCGGCCGCCTATTCCATGAGGCGGCCTCCCTGCCCCTCCCCGACCGGAGCCCGTACCTCGACGAGGCCTGCGCCCCCGGCCTCCGCGGCGAGGTCGAGCGGCTCCTGGCGGCGGAGCCCCCCGCCGAGGCCTACTTCGACCCCCCGACCGGGCTCGCGGCGCTCCTGCCCACCGCGGAGCTGCGAGAGGTCGTGGCGCGCGAGCGGGACGACGACTTGCCGGCCGGCGCCCGGGTCGGGCCCTGGGAGATCGTCGAGGAACTGGGCCGGGGCGGCATGGGCGCCGTGTATCGCGCCCGTCGGGCTGACGCCCAGTACGAGCAGACCGTCGCGCTGAAGGTGGTCAAGCGCGGCATGGACACCGACGCGCTGCTCGCCCGCTTCCGGCGCGAGCGGGCCGTCCTCGCGAGCCTGGAGCACCCCGGGATCGCCCGCCTCGTCGACGGCGGGGCCGCGCCCGACGGCCGGCCGTACCTCGCCCTCGAACTCGTCGACGGCGAGCCGATCACGCGGTGGGCCGACCGGCACCGGCTCGGCGTCGAGGCCCGGCTCCAGCTCTTCCTCCAGGTCTGCGAGGCTGTCGCGCACGCCCACCGGCGGCTCGTGGTCCACCGAGACCTCAAGCCGTCGAACGTCCTGGTGGACCCCGAGGGCCGGGCCCGACTCCTCGACTTCGGCCTGGCGGCCGTCCTGAGCGACGACGCCTCCGAGGCCGGCGAACGGTCCATCGGCGGCCCCCGACTCCTCACGCCCGAGTACGCGGCGCCGGAGCAGTTCGAAGGCGGGCCGACCACGACCGCCACCGACGTGTACACGTTGGGCGTCCTCCTGTACGAGCTGCTCACGGGGCGGCGTCCCCACGGCACAACCCGGCGGCGTCTGCCCATGGGGGCCACCCCGACGGCGCGGCCCGCCCGGCCCAGTGCGGCGGCGACGCGGCCTCAGGAGCGCGACGACGCGCCCGAGGCCGAGGCCCTCGCCGCCCTCCGTGCGACGACGCCGGCCCGGCTCCGCCACCGCCTCCGTGGCGACCTCGACGCGATCGCGCTGACGGCGCTCCAGGCCGAGCCCGAGCGGCGGTACGCCAGCGTCGACGCCCTCGCCGACGACGTCCGCCGCCACCTCGCGGCACGACCGGTGGCCGCGCGCCCCGACCGGCTCGCGTACCGCGCCTGGGCGTTCGCGCGGCGGAACCGGGCCCGGCTGGCCGCCGCCGCGCTCGCCCTCGCCGTCGCCGCGACCCTGGGCGGGCAGGCCCTCCTTCAGCAGCGGGCCGCGGCGAGCGAGCGGGAGCGGGCCGACCTCGCCTCGGCCTTCGTGCTCGGCCTCCTGACCGAGTCGGACCCTCGCGAGGGGGCCGGGGGGACAACGCCCGTCCGCGACGTGCTCGCCCGCGCCGAGCGCCGCGCCGAGGCCGAGCTGGCCGGCCGGCCCGACCTCCTCGCGCGCGTGCTGACCACGGTCGGGGGCACGCTCACGGAACTGGAGGAGTATGACCGGGCCGGGCCGCTGCTGCGCCGGGCCCTCGCACTGGCCGAGGCGACCGGCGACGCGCCGGCCGCGGCCGAGGCGCACATCCGCCTGGCGGGGCGGGCCCGACGGCAGAACCGCTACGAAGCTGCCGCCGCGCACGCCCGGCAGGCCGCCGCCACCGCCCTCCCCCGCGGGGACGCCGCCGCGGTCCTCCACGCCCGTGCGCTCGGCGAGCAGGCCGCCGTCGCCGCCGACCGGGGCGCCTTCGACGCCGCCGCCCGGGACTACCGCACCGCCCTCGACCTCCTACGGGGTGCGTCACGAGCGGAGCGCCACACGGCCAGGCTCCTCTCTCAGCTCGGTGGCGTCTTGTCGGACGTCGGCGACCTCGACGGCTCCGCACGGGTCCTACGGGAGGCCGCCGCGCTCCAGCGAGAGCTCGTGGGGCCGTCCCACCCCGACCTCGCCTTCACCTACGTCTCGCTCGGCAACACGCTCGAACTCCGCGACAGCCTCGCGGCTTCCGTGGCGGCCCACCGAGAGGCCCTCGGCGTGCTCCAGCGGGCCTACGGCGAGGACCACTGGGCCACGGCGACCGCTCTCCACAACCTGGCCAGCGCGGAGGACGCGGCCGGCCGCGACGCCCTCGCGGCCCAACTCTACGACCGCGCCCTCGCCATCAAGCGACGGCTCTACGGCGACACGCACGGCTCCGTCGCGGCGACGCTGATCAACCTGGGGTACCTCCAGTACGAGCAGGGGGCCGTCGTCGACGCCGAGGCGACGACGCGCGAGGCGCTCCGCGTGGCACGGGCCATCTACGGCGACGCCCACTTCCGGACGGCCCTGGCCGCGTACAACCTCGCCGAGATCCTCCTCGGCCAGCGCCGAGCCCTCGACGAGGCCGAGCGGCTGGCAGCGGAGGCCCTCGTCGTGGACCGGGCGACGTACGGCCCCGACGACGAGGGGACGCTCCTGACGGCGCTCCTTCTCGGGCGCGTGCAAGCCGCGCGGGGCGCGTGCGGGCGGGCCGTTCCTACCCTGCGGGCCGCGCTCGGCGCGATCGACGGCCGGCTTCGCGACGCGCCGGAGCGCCGGGCGGCCGCGGCCGACCTCGCAGCCTGCGAGGGCTGAGCCTGGCCGCCTCGGTGACCGCGCCGAGGCGGGCGGCCTCGTTCCGGAGGCTACTCGTCCTCGTCGTCCTCCGGCTCGTTCGTGGGCACGGCCTCCCGTGCGGCGTCGATGACGGCCTCCAAGAAGTCGTCGGCGTCGTGCTCGGGTCGCCAGCGGACCTGGCGGGCGCCCTCGGGGTGGAGCCGCATCCAGTTGGCGAGCATCCGCATCTCGTCGACGTCCGGCCGGAGGTGGCTCTCGGGCGGGGGGAGCGCGGGGTCGAACGCCTCGGCGAGCGCGGCGGCGAGGTCGGCGACCTCGTCCGGCGCGGGGTCGGCGGGGAGGTCGACGCGACCGGCGAGGCGGCCGTACCGGATCAGGAAAAGTTGGGCCCCGCCCTCGTGGCCCTCATAGCCCGGTGCGAGTGGCTCGATCAGGACCGCGTCGTGCTCGTGGACCGCGCTCGCGATCTTCCGCTGACGGCCGAGCGTCCGTTGGAGACGGCGGAGCTGGTCGCGGTACCACCCGGCGGCCTCGTACTCGCGCGACGCCGCGGCCTCCCGCATCGCCTCCTCGACCATGTCGACGGCCTCGGTATCCCGGCCGGTGAGGAACGCGCGGACGCGCTCGACCTCGAGCCCGTACTGCTCGGCGCCCTCGCCGCCGACGCACGGCGCGCCGCACCGGCCCATCTCGTGGTAGAGGCACGGCCGGCCGAGCGTGAACACGTTGTCGTCGCACTCCCGGAGCATGAACAGCCGCCCGATCAGCTCGACGAGCTCCTCGGCCTGGCCGCGGCGCCCGAGCGGCCCGTAGTACTCGGCCCCGTCGTGCGCGATGCGCGGCGTCCACGAGATCGTGGGGTACGGGTGCGTCGCGTCGAGGCGGAGGAACGGGTAGTCGCGGTAGCGCCGCTGGGCGCGGTTGTAGACCGGGAGGTAGTTCTTGATCAGCTTCGACTCCTCGAGGAGCGCCGCCAGCTCGGTCCCCGTCTCGCGCCACGTCACGTCGCGCACGTCACGGACGAGCTTCCGCGTCTTCGGCACGTGGCTCTCGACGCCCGTGAAGTAGCTCCGCACGCGGTTCCGGAGGCTCTTGGCCTTGCCGACGTAGATCACGCGGCCCTTCGCGTCGCGCATGAAGTAGACGCCTGGCCGGTCCGGCAGGAGCGGCAGGATCTCGTCGCGGATCTTCCGGAGGTGGCTCGGCTCGCGGCGCGTGTCCTTGTAGCGCCGTCGCTGGAAGGCGAGCACGTCCTCGACCGTCTCGACGCCGAACTCGATCCGCATCCGGTCGAGGAGGATCGTGAGGAGCTCGGCCGTGGCGACGGCGTCGCCGAGGGCCCGGTGCCGGCCGTTGACCGCGATGCCGAAGTGCTCGATGAGCTTGCTCAGCCCCTTCGACGGGAGCGACGAGAGGAGACGCCGGGCGAGGCGAAGCGTGTCGAGAGACGGGTTCTGGAGCGGCGGGAGACCGGCTTCGGCGAGCGCCACGTCCAAGAACCGCGCGTCGAACGGGAGGTTGTGGGCCACGAGGACCGCGTCGCCGAGGAACTCGAGGAACCGCGGCATGACCTCGGCGGCCTGGGGCTGGCCGTAGACCATGGCCGTCGAGATGCCCGTCAGCCGCGTGATCCGGTGGGGCACGTGGCGGCCGGGATCGACGAGTTGCTGGAACGTCTCGACGACCTCGCCGCCCATGAGGCGGGCGGCCCCGATCTCGATCAGCCGGTCCTCGCCGGCCCGCGAGCCGGTGGTCTCGGTGTCGACGATGACGAAGGGGGCGGTGTCCAGGTCCATGGGGGGCGGAAGATCGCGACAGCATCGCCCCGCCCGCTGACGGCCGCCGTGTCACACCGTTCGCACATCCGTTCTTCGCAGTCGGACGTCGCCCTGACATCCGGGAAAAATCGGGGAGGGACGGTGCCGTTTCGAGCCTTCGTGCCGCCTCGTGTGGAAGCGCCGGCACCCGGCCGTCGCACCCTTTCGTTTCCCAACGCTTATGCGACCCTTCCTCTTCGCGGCGCTCGCCGCGTTCCTCGCCCCTACCGTCTCAGCGCAGTGGGGCGCGGTCCTCACTGCCGACCCCACCCTCTGCCTCGCCGAGTCCGGCGGCTACGTGCACACGCGGGCGTGCGGGCCCCAGTACAACCACTTCCAAGCCCGGTTCATCCCGTCCCGCGGGGCCTACTATCTCAAGACCGGGAGCGGAGGGTGCCTCAGCGCCTTCGAAGGGGCCGGGCGTCCGCTCCGAAGCGTCCCCTGCATCCTCGGCGACGCCAACCAGGAGTGGTCGTTCCACCGGACGGGGCAGGTCATCAGCCGGGCCGCCGGCGGCGCCAACTGCATCGACGTCGAGCGAGGGCTGGGGCGGGACCGCCGTGTGCTCGTGTACCGGTGCGACGTCAACTGGAACGAGGCGGCCCGGGCCCACAACCAGCGGTTCTACTTCAGCACCGGCATCCAGTACAACCCCACCCTCGCCAGCCGGGCGGTCCGGGTCTCGCTTCTCCCCGGGTCGCCATACGTGTCGTTCTCTCAGGGGGCCAGCGTCGTCTCGGCCGGATCGGGCAACGTGGTCTCGGCCGGCGGCGGCAACGTGGTCTCAGCGGGGTCCGGCAACGTGGTCTCGGCCGGGGGCCTCAACTAGCCGCCTCGGACGCAGTGGAGGTCCGGCGGGACTCTGGACGGGACCTCGCACCGCGCTGTACGTTGCGCTCGGCTCGTGCGTGGGCGGCCTCCAGCGTGGGGCCGCCCGTCCCAGCCCCGCCCATGACCGACTCGCTCTCCGACTGGCGCCGCGTCGAGGCCGTTTTCAGCGAAGCGGCCGACCTCCCGACCGAGGCCCGCCCCGCGTTCCTCGACGGCGCCTGTCGCACATCCGACGGGGCCCCTGACACGGACCTCCGCCGGAAGGTGGAGGACCTCCTCGACGCCGACGCCCCGGCCGCCGCCTTCTTCGACGCGCCACCGCCGAAGCGCCTGGAGCGCGTCGGGCCGTGGCGGCTGGTCGATCGCGTCGGACGAGGCGGGATGGGCGAGGTCTGGCGCGCCGAGCGGGACGACGGGCGGTATGAACAAACGGCGGCCGTGAAGCTCGTCCGCGTCGGGCTGGCGCCGCGGCTCGAGGCCCGGTTCCTGGCCGAGCGCCAGATCCTGGCCCGGCTCGACCACCCGGCGATCGGGCGGCTCCTCGACGGCGGCGTGGCCGAGGACGGACGGCCGTGGCTGGCGATGGAGTTCGTCGAGGGCGAACCGATCACGGCCTACTGCGACCACCACACGCTGAGCGTCGACGCCCGGCTTGAGCTGTTCCGCTCGGTCTGCGACGCGGTCCAGTCGGCCCACCGGAAGCTCGTGGTCCACCGCGACCTCAAGCCGTCGAACGTCCTCGTGACGGAGTCGCCGGAGGGGCCGCGCGTCAAGCTCCTCGACTTCGGCATCGCCAAGCTCCTCGCCGAGGACGACACCGCGGCCGTCGAGACGGTGGCCGACCTCCGCATGATGACGCCGGAGTACGCCGCCCCCGAACAGGTGGCCGAGGGCGACATCACGACGGCGACTGACGTCTACGCCCTCGGCGTCCTGCTCTACGAGCTCCTCACCGGGCGCCGGCCGCACGCCGAGGCCGGCGGGCGCCACGCCATCGAGCAGGCGATCCTCGAGACCGAGCCGCTCCGCCCGTCCGACGCCGTCACGCACGCGACGACGGGCGAGGCGGCCCGTCCCACGAGCGAGCAGACCGGGTCGGGCGGGCTCCGGGCGACGTCGCCCGAGCGGCTCCGGCGCCGCCTCCGCGGCGACCTCGACCGGATCGTGATGAAGGCGCTCCGGAAGGAGCCCGAGCGGCGCTACGACTCGGCCGCCGCGCTCGGCGCCGACGTCCGGCGACACCTCCAGGGGCTCCCGGTCGAGGCACGGCCCCAGACGGTCGGGTACCGCGCCTCCCGGTTCGTCCGGCGCCACCGGACCGGCGTGGCCGTGTCGATCCTGTCGCTCGCGGTCGTCCTCGGCGCCGCCGGCGTGGCCCTCCACGAGGCCGACCGCGCGAGCGAGGAGCGCGACCGGGCCGTCCGCGCGACGACGCTCCTGACGGACCTCCTCGGGGACGTCGACCCGGACGAGACGGGCGGCCGGCAGGTCGCGGCCGTCGACCTTCTCGACCGGACGTCGGCCCGTCTCCGGTCCGGCCTCCGCGACGACCCGTGGACGCGGGCCTCAGTCGAGGCCGCCCTCGGGAAGGTCTACGGCAACCTCGGCCTGTTCGACCGCGCCGAGGCGCTCCAGCGCGACGCCCTCCGGGTCCGCGAGGAGCTCGGCGGCCCGGGCCACCCCGAGGCCCTCGAGAGCGCGGCCGACCTCGCGACGCTCCTCACGCAGAGCTCGCGGTATGCCGAGGGCGAGGAGATCCTCGAGCGCGCGCTCGCGAGCGGCATCGACGCGCTCGGGCCGACGGCGCCGGCCGTCGCGACGGTCCGCCGGGCCATGGGCCTCAACCTCGTGAGCCAGGGCCGGTTCGCCGAGGCCGAGCCGTACCTCCGCCGGGCCATGGCCGATGTCGAGCGCGAGCTCGGGCCGGACCACGTCGAGACGGCCCACGCGCACGCCGCGATGGGCGCGCTCCTCCGCCGCCAGGGCCGCCTCATCGACGCGGAGGTGGCCTACCAGCGCGCGGCCGAGCTCTACCGGACCCACTACGGGCCGGAGAGCGCCCGCCTCGGGAGCGTGCTCAACGAGCTCGGCGTCGTCGTCAAGAACCAGGGCGACTACCTCCGGGGCCAGACCTACTACCGACAGGCCCTCGGCATCTTCGAGGAGACCTACGGGGAGAACCACCCCGAGACGGCGCTCGCCCTCAGCAACCTCGCCCTCGTCTACAAGGACCGCGCGCTGATGACCGGCGACGAGGCGCTCCTCCAGCGGGCCGCACCGCTCCTCGACCGGTCGCTCACCACGTTCCGCCGGCTCCACGGCGACGACCACCTCCGCGTGGCCCACACGGAGGCCCACCTCGGCATGCTCGCGCTCGCCGAGGGCGACGCGGTCGCGGCCGAGGGCTGGTTCCGCCGCTCGCTCGCCACGCACGACCTCGCGCGCACGCCGGCCCTGCACTCGGCCCGGCCGTACCCCATGACAGGGCTGGGCACGGCGCTCGTCCACACCGGCCGCGCCGCGGAGGCCGTCCCGCTCCTCCGCGAGGCGCTCCGGGTCCGCGAGGTCTCGACGCCCGGCCACTGGCGGATCGCGGAGGCCCAGAGCGCGCTCGCGGAGGCCTACGTCGACCTCGGCCGGACGCTCTCGGCCGACTCCCTCCTCTCGCTCGCCGAGGCGCGCATGGTGCGCGGCGACGGCGAGTTCGGCCCGCTCCGGATCCTGACGCGACAGCGACGGGCCGCCCTCGCCGCCCGCGGCGGCTGACCGCCCCGCCGGGGCCGGCCGGGCTAGCGGTCGAGGCCGAGCGCCTCGAACAGCATCCGCCCGACGGCGTCGTTCGCGTGCCGACCGGCAAACTGCGAGGCGCCGGGCCCGAAGGCGTAGAGCCCGACGTCGACGGCCGTGTGGCCGCTCGTGGTCCAGCCGATCCCAGCCGGCTCGCTGATGAGGTCACGGACGACCGGGCCCAGTGCGTACGGGTCGCCGGTCGCGAGGGCGCCGCGAATCGCCTCCTCGGCGCCCTCGGGCAGGTCGTCGAGCGCGAGCCCCTCGCGGACGACGGCGACGGGGTCGCCGCCGGCTTGGAGCGCGGCGGTCATGGCCTCAAACGAGGCCGTCGCCGCCAGGAGTGGCGCGGGGTCCCAGGCGTAGATGCCATCCCGGCCGAGCGCCATTCCTCCCGTCTCGTGGTCGGCCGTCGAGACGACGAGCGTGGTGCCGTCGCGAGCGGCCCAGTCGAGGACGGCGGCCACGGCCTCGTCGTAGGCCAGGATGTCGCCGAGGTGCGCCGCCGGGTCGTTGGCGTGGCCGGCGTGGTCGATCCGCGAGCCCTCGATCATGAGGAAGAACCCGTTCTCGCGGCCGTCCGGCGAGCTCGCCAGCAGGTCGAGCGCCGTCGTCGTCATCTCGGCCAGCGACGGCTGGTCGGTCTCGTCGCGGTCGATCTCGTAGGCGAGGTGGCCGTCGGCGAGGAGCGCGGCGGCGGGCGTGGCGTCGAGCGCGTCGTACCCGTCCCGGTCGGTGGCGACGGCCCACCCGTCGGCGGCCATCGGGCCGGTGAGGTCGGTGAAGTAGGACCGGCCGCCGCCGAAGAGCACCTCGACGCCGGAGGCCGCGAGCTGGCGCGCGACCTCGGCCTCCTCGGCGCGGCTCTCGACGTGGGCGGCGAACGAGGCCGGCGTGGCGTGCGTGATCCGGCTCGTGGCGACGAGCCCCGTCGCGAGCCCGGCCGCCTCGGCCGCCTCGAGGACCGTCCGGCACGGCCGCCCGTCCGCGTCGACGGCGATGGCACCATTGTACGTCTTGAGGCCGCAGGCGTAGGCCGTCGCCCCGGCCGCCGAGTCCGTCACCCGGCTGTCGGACGACGACGTCTCGACGGAGCCGACGAGGACGCCATCGAGCGCGAGCGGGGCGCCCTTCGCCGCGGCCCCGAGCGTGGCCGAGGCCGGCCCGAACCCGTCGGCGATCATCAGGACGACGTTGCGAGGGGTCGCGTCGCCTGAGGCGGCGCGGGGGCGCTCGGGCGCGTCGGTGGCCGGCTGGGCGGTCGCGCACGCGCTGAGGGCGAGCGCCAGGAGGATCAGGAGGCGGTTCATGAGGGCGTCGGGGAAAGCCGTCGGTGTGGTGGGAGCCTCCGCCTCGACGCCGAGGCGGGGCGGGTGAGCGGCCCAGCGGTCGTCGCCGGGCCTTCCCTCCCTATCATCCTGAGCGGAGCCGCGCAGGGAAGGATCTCGTCGGACTCGCGCGCTCCGCTCATCGGGCCCATGAAGCCGACCGACACAAGATCCTTCGCTCCGCTCGGGATGACCGAAGAGGGAGCGCTTGGCCTGGGCGGGGGCACGTGGTCGAGAGCAGGAGCGCGACGGGTCGTGAGTCGTGAGAGCCTACGGACGGCGAACGCGCGGCGGTGAACCACCGTGTTGCCCCATCGGTCTTCGCCTGGAATCCGAGGCCGGCCGCCGGACGCGGGCGGGGCCGCCGTCTATTCTCCGGGAAGACCGAACGGCGGGCGCCGCGCCCGCGTCATCTCCGTCCTTCTCCCCTCCCCCTCCCAAGACATGAAGCTCACCGTGGTAGGCGCGGGCAACGTCGGCGCGACCGTCGCCGAGTGCGTCGCGCGCATGGACATCGTCCAGAACATCGCCCTCATCGACATCAACGAAGGCGTGGCCCAGGGCAAGGCCCTCGACCTCATGGAGGCCGCCCCGATCCACGGGTTCGACACCGTCATCGAGGGCGGGGCCGACTACGGGATCACCGAGGGCTCCGACGTCACCGTCATCACGGCCGGCCTCCCGCGCAAGCCCGGGATGAGCCGCGACGACCTCCTCAAGGTCAACTCCGACATCGTCTCGTCGGTGACCCGCCAGGTCGTCGAGAAGAGCCCGGACACGATCCTCATCGTCGTCTCGAACCCGCTCGACGTCATGACCTACGTGGCGTACATGGAGTCGGGCTTCCCGAGCCAGCGCGTGATGGGCATGGCCGGCGTGCTCGACACGGCGCGCTATCGGGCGTTCCTGAAGATGGAGCTCGGCGTGTCGGTCCGCGACATCAACGCGATGCTCCTCGGCGGCCACGGCGACTCGATGACGCCGCTCCCGCGCTTCACGACGATCGGCAGCCAGCCGGTGACCGACCTCATCGACGAGGCCCGCCTCGACGAGATCATCGAGCGGACCAAGAAGGGCGGCGGCGAGATCGTCGGCCTCATGGGCACGTCGGCGTGGTACGCCCCGGGCGCCGGCGCGGCCGAGATGGTCGAGGCCGTCGTCAAGGACTCGAACCGCGTGCTCCCGGCCGCGGCCTGGGTCACGGGCCAGTACGGGCTCGAGGACCTGTTCATCGGCGTCCCGGTGAAGCTCGGCAAGGGCGGCATCAAGGAGATCGTCGAGCTCGACCTCAACGAGAAGGAGGCCTCCGACATGCAGGCCTCCGGCGCCCACGTCCGCGAGGTCATCGAGGCCTACCAGAACCTCCCGAAGGACGAGGCCTAGCCGCGCTGGCCCCCTCTGTCGGCTCCCGAGACGGGGCGGCTCCCTGGAGGGGCCGCCCCGTTGTGTGCCGGCCGTGCGCGAGGGGTGCGAGCTTCCGGGCGCGGGCGGCCTCGGGCGCCGGCCGCGTCGCCGCCCTCACCGCCGTCCATGCGCCTCCCCACCGGTCCCCGTAGCCTCCGCAAGGCCCAGCGCCGCCTTCGTCCTCGGAAGAAAGCGCCCGGCGCGGCTCCCGGGATGCTCGTCTACGAAGGGGATGAGGGGGCGGGCCCCGTCCAGATCCACGTGATCGACTACGACGCCGATCGCCTGGAGGAGGGCCCGGCGACCGTCGACGCCTGTGACCGCTATCGCGACGCCCGGACCGTCAGCTGGATCGACGTCGACGGCGTCCACGACGTCGCGCTCGTCGAGCGGCTCGGGGCCAGCTTCGGGCTCCACCCCCTCACCCTCGAGGACATCGTGAGCCCGGACCAGCGGCCCAAGCTCGAGGAGTACCCCGGGTACGTCTACGTCGTGCTCCAGATGATGCACTACGACCACGACGCCCGCCGCATCGAGGCCGAGCAGGTCAGCCTCGTCGTGGGGGAGGGCTTCGTGCTCTCGTTCCAGGAGTCGAAGGAGGGCGACGTGTTCGAGCCGGTCCGGCAGCGGCTCCGTGAGGGCCGCGGCGTCATCCGGAAGCACGGGGCCGACTTCCTCACCTACGCCCTCATCGACGTCGTGGTGGACCACTACATGGAGATCCTCGAAGGCCTCGGCGAGCACATCGAGGACGTCGAAGACGACCTCACCGCCCGCCCCAACGCCGACCGCCTCCGCGACATCACCGGGCTCCGCCGCCAGGTCATCGCGCTGCGCCGCTCGATCTGGCCCCTCCGCGACGTCGTCGCTGCGCTGGAGCGGGCCGACCACCCGTTCGTCACCGACGCCATCGACCCGTACCTCCGCGACGTGTACGACCACACCGTCCGGACGATCGAGCTGATCGAATCGGCACGCGAGATCCTCGCCTCGCTTGTCGAGCTCCACCTCTCGGCGGTGAGCAACCGGCTGACCGAGGTCATGAAGGTGCTCACGATCATCTCGGTGTTCTTCCTCCCCCTCACGTTCATCGCCGGCGTCTACGGGATGAACTTCAACCCCGAGGCGTCGCCGCTCAACATGCCCGAGCTCAACTGGTTCTACGGGTACCCGTTCGCGTGGGGGCTCATGCTGGCCGTCGCGCTCGTGATGTTCGGGGTCTTCCGCCGGAAGGGCTGGCTCTGACGCACACCGGCCCGTCCAGGACCCCGCCGCCCCACCGCGGCCCTGACGGCGCTACCCTCCGGCCCCCTCCCCTCTCTCGCATGGCCGACCGCGAGGCTCCCGCGACCGCCACGGCGCGCTTCGGCACGTTCGCCGGGGTGTTCACGCCGAACGTCCTCACGATCCTCGGGATCATCCTCTTCCTGCGGACCGGCTGGGTCGTGGGACAGGCCGGGCTGTGGGGCGCGCTCGCCATCATCGGGCTGGCGAACGCGATCTCGCTGCTGACCGGGCTCTCGCTCTCGTCGATCGCCACGAGCATGGACGTCCGGGCGGGCGGCAACTACTACCTCATCTCGCGGTCGCTGGGGCTCGAGATCGGCGGGGCCGTCGGGATCCCGCTGTACCTGTCGCAGGCGATCTCCGTCGCGTTCTACATCATCGGGTTCGTCGAGGCCATGTCGATGGTGCCGGCGCTGGCGGCGATCGACCCCCAGCTCCTGGCGACCGGCGTGGCCCTCCTGTTCGTCGTCGTCGCCTACGTCGGGGCCGACTTCGCGCTGAAGATCCAGTTCGGGATCCTGGCCGTCCTCGTCGCCGCGCTCGTGTCGTTCTTCGCGGGCGGGTGGGGCTCGATCGAGCCGGCGAACACGGCGGCCAGCTACACCGACGGCGTCTCGTTCTGGGTCGTGTTCGCCGTGTTCTTCCCGGCCGTGACCGGGATCGAGGTCGGGATCTCGCTCTCGGGCGACCTCAAGGACCCGTCGAAGAGCATCCCGTACGGGACGATCGCCTCGATCCTCGTGACGGCGACGGTGTATGTGGCCGCGGCCGTGTGGTTCGCGACGCACCTTTCGCCGGAGGAGCTCATCTCGAACACGGGGGCGATGGGCGAGATCGCCGCGTTCCCGATCCTGATCCTAGCCGGCGTGGCCGCGAGCACCCTGTCGAGCGCGCTCGGCAGCGTCCTCGCCGCGCCGCGGACGCTGGAGGCCGTCTCGAACGACCGCGTCGTCCCGAAGTGGATGGCCTCGCGCCTCGGGAGCCCGACCGAGCCGCGCGCGGCCGTCCTGCTCACGGGCGCCGTCGCCGTCGGCGTGATCTGGGCGGGCGACATCGACGCCGTGGCCCCGGTCATCACGATGTTCTTCCTGAACACGTACGGGATGGTCAACCTCGTGGCGGCCATCGAGAAGGTCGTCGACAACCCGAGCTTCCGGCCGCGGTTCGCGGTCCCGGTCGTGGTCCCGGCGCTCGGCGCGCTCGGCTGCTACGGGGCGATGTTCCTCATCAACGCCCCGGCGACGGTCGCGGCCATCGTGGTGACGTACGGGATCTACTTCTGGCTCCGGCGGCGCGAGACCGTCGAGGCCTGGGGCGACGTCCGGAGCGGCGTGTGGACGTCGCTGGCGCGGTTCGCCCTCCTCAAGCTGGAGCAGCGGGCGCCCGACCCGCGCAACTGGCGGCCGAACCTCATGGTGTTCACGGGCCAGCCCCACAACCGCGAGCGCCTCGTGGCGCTGGCCGACTGGCTCAGCCTCGGGCGCGGCGTCGTCACCTTCAGCCAGCTCCTCACGGGCGCCGCGGGCGACCCCAACAAGCCGCGGCTCCGGCAGACAGCCCGCGAGCGGATCCGGACGTACATCCGCGAGCACCAGATGGCGGCCTTCGCCGAGGCCCAGATCGTCTCCGACTTCGCGTCCGGCGCCGTGGCCGTCGCGCAGTCCCACGGCGTCGGGCGGCTGGAGGCCAACACGGTGCTGATGGGGTGGAGCGGGACGCCGGGCGGTCGGGCCCTGCTCCTGCGCGTGCTCCGCGACCTCGCCGATCTCGGCAAGTCGGTCCTCTTCCTCCGCGTCGACGAGGCCCGGGGCTTCGGGGACCGCCGGACGATCCAGGTGTGGTGGGGCGGACGGGGCGGCAACGGCGACCTCATGCTGCTCCTGGCCCACCTCGCGCGGCGCCACCGCGACTGGGACGGCGCGCGGCTCCGCGTGCTCCGGGTGGTCGGGCGGGAGGACGCCGTCGAGCGGGTCCGCGAAGAGACCGTGGCGCTCCTCGACGCCGTCCGCGTCGAGGCCGAGGTCGCCGTGATCGTCCGCGCCGACCGGGACCGACCGTTCGTCGACCTCGTCGCCGAGCACAGCGCCGAAGCCGACCTGACGGTCCTCGGCATGCAACGGCCCGACGCGGCCTCGGCCGAGGCGTATGGCGAGGACCTCGACGCCCTCGCGGCGGCGGCCGGGACCGTCCTCCTCGTCCACAGCGGGGCCCCGGAGGAGGCGACGCTCTAGCGCGACCGGCGGATCACCGTCGCTGTCGCGGATTCCCCCCGCTCGTCGCACGGACGCCGTGGGGCCCCGGCGCCCACCCGCTCGCATCGACCGTGACCCGCCCCACCTCGACGCCGAGGCGGAGGGACTCGCGCCACACGCGGCGGCCGAGCGCGTCAAGGGCCTCCAGCGTCACGTCCGTGGCCTGCGGGGCGTCGACGGCGACCGTCAGCGGTCCGGCGCTCGGGTTGGGAAACGCGGAAACCGTGAGGGCGCCTGTCTCGACCTGCTCATCGGTCGCCACCGGGTAGCGCGCGCCGTACTCGAACACGGAGCCATCGTCCTGCACGACGTTCGCGTACGTGACCGTGGTGCAGATACAAGACGGGAGTCGCACCTCGACGACGCCTCAGAATACCTGGGCAGGGCACGGCACCCAAACGGCCCGCGGAACGCCGCCCGCCCTGCACGCGAACACGCGTCGTGCCCTCCGACCTCGCTCTCCGCCGCACGCTCACCGTCCGCTCGCCGGCCGACGGCGAGAAGCTCGTGCTCGTCAAAAAGCGCGGCGAGTCGATCGAGCACGTCCTGATGAAAGCCGCGCTGTGGGTGCTCTACCGGCCCGCCTACCCCAACGTCCGCGTCGAGGTGGGCATCGGTGACGCGTACAAGCCGGACCTCGTCGCGCTCCGACCGCCGCCGGGCGGGCTGGCCTACGGCGACCCCGAGCCCGTCTTCTGGGGCGAGGCCGGGAAGGTGTCGGCGCCGAAGTGGGCGTCGCTGTTCCGGCGGTTCCCCGACACGCACGTCGCGCTCGCCCGCTGGGACGAGCGGCTGGCACCCCACGAGGCCATCCTCCGAAAGGCCCTCGACGGCCGGCCGAGGCGTGCGCCCGTCGACCTCATCCGCGTCCCGGCCGACCTCGAGCGCCATATCGAGCGCGACGGGACGTTGGCCCTATCCTTCGACGACGTCGATCGCGTCCGGGTCGAGTCCGGAGACGCCTGACGCGCTCCGCCCGGCTCCCACCGCATCCTTCGGCTATGAGCGAGATCCTGCCCCGCGAGCGCGTCGTCCTCGTCGACCCGTCCGACCGAGAGGTCGGGACGGCGGAGAAGCTGGCGGTCCATCGGGACGGGCGGCTCCACCGGGCGGTCTCGGTGTTCCTGTTCGACGATCGGGGCCGGTGGCTCCTGCAGCGTCGGGCCGACGGGAAGTACCACTCGCCTCGCCTGTGGTCGAACACCGCGTGCACGCACCCGCGCCCCGGCGAGGCGCCCTTGAGCGCCGCCAGCCGCCGCCTCGACGAGGAGATGGGCGTCCGCTGCCTGCTCCAGCCGGCGTTCGCCCGGGTCTACCGCGCCGAACTCGTCGGGCCCGAGCGGCTCGTCGAGCACGAGTTCGACCACGTGTTCGTCGGGAGGTTCGACGGCGAGCCCGTCCCGGCCGCCGCTGAAGTCTCCGGCTGGGACTGGGCCGAGGCCGACGTCCTCCGCGCCGACGTCGAGGCACGCCCCGACCGCTACACGCCGTGGTTCCGGCTGTTCCAGGACGAGGTCGAGCGGGCCGCGCGCGGGTTCGGGGCGGCGTAACACGCCCGGCGGGCGGCCCGTAGAGGCACACGCCCCTCGCCTCCCGCCCGTCTCATGCCCGGACCCCGCGCCGCCCTCATCTCTGCCGTCGTCACGTACAACCTGCGGCTGTGGCTGGCGAGCCTCATCGCCGCCTTCCTGGTCCCGCTCTCGTTCGCGCTGCTCGTCATCGACCTCGTGCTCGGGCGGGCCGACTCGCCCGACGCCTTCTCGCGCCAGCTCCTCCGCGCCAGCGCCCGCCTCGAAGCGCTCATCGACGTCCACGGCGACCTGACCGACGTCCGCGTCACGGAAGACGACCGGAGCGTCGTCCGCGCCTGAGCCCGCCCGCCTCGGCGTCGAGGCGGGGACAGCTGGAGGTTCAGGCCCGGCCGTAGGAACCGGGGGCCCGGGCGCATCATCTTGGGCTCATGGCGTTTCCGGCCTCCGCCCCCTCCGTCTCGGTCCCCCGCGCGGCCCCGGTGCAGCCGGCGCCCTGGCCCCTCGCCCGCGCGGCGCTCGCCGTCGCGGCGCTGTGGGCCGTCCCGGCCGTCATCGCGCTCGGCCAGATCTCGATCGAGCAGACGCTCGCTGGCGAGCCCATCGCCTGGCACGCCGCGCTCTGGACGACGCTCCCCAACTGGGTCCTCTGGGCGCTCCTGACGCCGCCCGTCGTCTGGCTCGCGGCGCGCGTCGAGCCGGGGACCGCGCCCGTCTGGCAGGTCGTCGGCGCACACATCGTCGGGGCGGCCGCCGCGCTGGCCGTCCACGCGCTCGGGAACGTCGCGGCGTTCCGGCTGGCGGGCCTCCCGAGCGACTGGACGTGGGGGACGTTCGAGACGCACTACGCCCTCCGCTTCCCCGTCAACGTGGTGGCCTACGGCCTGGTCGTGGCCGCGACGTGGGCGCTCCTGGCCGCCGGCCGCGCCCGCGAGCGCGAGCGCCGCGAGGCCGCCCTCGAAGCCGACCTCGCCCTCGCCGAGCTCCGCGCGCTCCGGATGCAGGTCCGCCCCCACTTCCTGTTCAACGCGCTCCACGCCGTCGGGGCGACCGTGCGGATGGGCGAGCCCGACCGGGCCGTGACGATGCTCGGCCAGCTCGGCGACCTCCTCCGGTCGAGCTTCGAGGCCGACGGGGCGACGGAGGTCCCCCTGGCCCGCGAGCTCGACGTCCTGGAGCGGTACCTCGCGCTCGAAGCGGTCCGCGTGGGCGACCGGCTGGCCGTGACGTGGGACGTGGAGGCGGAGGCCCGCGCCGCGCTCGTGCCGGCGTGGGTGCTCCAGCCGCTCGTCGAGAACGCCGTCAAGTACGGGGTCGCCTCGCACTCTGACCCCGCGACGCTCACCGTCCGCGCCCACGTCGAGGCCGACCGGGTCCGCCTCGGCGTCGAGGACGACGGGCCCGGCCCGAGCGGGGGAACGCACGGGACCGGCGTCGGCCTGTCGAACACGCGGGCGCGACTGGAGGCACTCTACGGCGACGACGCGACGCTCACGTTCCGACCGCGGGCCGGCGGCGGGGCCGTCGCCGAGGTCACCCTCCCCCACCGGACGCCATGACGCTCCGCGCCCTCGTTGCCGACGACGAGCCGCTGGCTCGCGAGACGGTCCGCCTGCTCCTCGACGGCGTCGACGACGTCGACCTCACGTGGGAGGCCGCCGACGGGCGCCAGGCCGTCGACGCGATCCGCGGGTTCCGACCGGACCTCGTGTTCCTCGACGTCCAGATGCCGCACCTCGACGGGTTCGGCGTGGTCGAGGCCGTCGGCCCCGAGGCCATGCCGGCGACCGTGTTCGTCACGGCCTTCGACGACCACGCGCTCCGGGCCTTCGACGCGGCGGCCGTCGACTACCTCGTCAAGCCGTACGACGACGCCCGGTTCGCCCGCGCCCTCGACCGCGCCCGCTCGCTCTGCGGGCGACCGGACCTCGCCGCCTCCCTCCGCGGCCTCCTCGACGAGCGGGACCGCCCCGAGCCCGCCGACCGCCTCCTCGTCCGCTCCGGCACGCGCCTCGTCGTCGTCCAGACGGCGGCCGTCGACTGGGCCGAGGCCGCGGGCGACTACGTCGCGCTACACGTCGGCCCGCAGACACACCTCCTCCGCGAGACGCTCTCCGGCTTGGAAGAGCGCCTCGACGGACGCCACTTCGTCCGGATCCACCGCTCGGCGATCGTCCAGGTCGACCGGGTCCGGGACGTAAAGCTGACGGCGGCCGGCGACGCGAAGGTGAGGCTGCGCGACGGGACGGAAGTCCGGGCGAGCCGTCGCTACTGGAAGGATCTGGAAGCCCGCCTCGGCGGCGCGGTCTGAGGAGGGGGCGCCCGGGACCGGCCTTGGCCCGGTCCCGTTTCCATTTCCGCCAGCGCGACGAGCACCACGGCTAGCTTGCGCGCGTTGGCGTCCCGTCCCCCACCGCCCGCCCGATGCCCCGCGCCCGCGCGCTCGCCGCCTCCCTCCTGCTCGCCGTCGTGGCCGTCCTCTGGCTGGCGACGCCATCCCGCGCCGACGTCGACGGCGTCGAGGCCGAGACCCTCGCCGCGATCGACGAGATCCTGGCCGACCCCGACCTCCCGACGGCCTTCTGGGGGCTCGTCGTCCGCGACGCGCGCGACGGCCGGGTGGTCCTCAGCCGGAACGCTGACAAGAACTTTCTCCCGGCCTCGAACCTCAAGCTGTTCACGACGGCCGTCGCGCTCGACCGGCTCGGCCCGACGTTCCGCTACACGACGCGGCTCTACCACTTCGGCGAGATCCGCCCCGACGGGACGCTCACGGGCGACCTCGTCATCCGCGGCTCCGGCGACCCGACGTTCGGGAGCGAGGGGCAGGGCGACCCGCTGGAGGACTGGGCCGAGGCGCTCGCCGAGGCGGGCGTGCGCCGGGTCGAGGGCCGCCTCATCGGCGACGACGACGTGTTCGAGGACGCGCGCTACGGCGAGGGCTGGGACGTGACCCACATCGCGACGGAGAGCTACGCGCCCGCGTCCGGCGGGCTCGTCTGGGGCGACAACCTCGTCAACGTCCGGATCGCCGGGACGTCGCCGGGCCAGCGGCCGAGCTTCGAGTCCGACCCGCCGGGCTTCGCGACGGTCACGGGCGACGTCGTGACGCGCTCGGGCGGCGGCCGGCTCGACGTCGAGCGGACGCTCGGGACCGACACGTTCGTCCTCCGCGGCGGCGTGCCGAGCGGCTACCGCGGGACGCTCCGCGTGCCCGTCGCCAACCCGACGCTCTTCGCGGTCCACGCCTTCGCGCAGGCGCTGGGAGAGGCCGGCATCGACGTGTCCCGCGCCGAGCGCGTCGACGTCGACGACACCGACCGGAAGCCGCGCTACGACGGCGCCGAGCCGCTCCGCGCCTACGTCTCGCCCACGCTCGACGCCATCGTGGAGCGGACGAACCGGGAGAGCGACAACCTCTACGCCGAGCAGCTCTTCCGGACGTTCGGCGGCGGCACGACCGAGGGCGGAGCCGACCGGGTCGAGGCCTTCATCGAGGCGGCCGGGGCCGACGCCGAGGGGCTCTACCTCGCCGACGGCTCGGGCCTCTCCCGCAAGGACATGGTCACGCCGGAGTCGCTCGCCGCGCTCCTCCGCGTCATGCGGACCCACCCGGCCGGCGCGTCCTTCCGGAGCTCGCTCCCCGAGGGCGGCGGCGCGGGCTCGACGCTGCGCAACCGGCTGAGCGGCGTGCCCGTCCGCGCGAAGACCGGGTCGCTGATGGCCGTCCGCTGCCTCGCCGGCTACGTCGACGGACCGGGCGGGACGCCCTACGTGTTCGTGCTCATGACCAACAACTACACGACGAGCGGGGGGCGGATCGCGCAGGCCCAGGACGCCATCGTCCGCGCCCTCGCCACCGGCCGCCGCGTCCCGGCCGACGAGGAGTAGCAGTGCACCGCTGACGCTTCCACTGGCGGAGCACGCGCACCAGGCCGGCCCAGGTCCGCCCGCCTCGGCGCCGAGGCGGAGCGAGTCGGCGGCCGCGAAGCGGGTGGGACCGGGCGCGGGGGTGAACCGTAGGCCCCGGCCCGCGTAGCTTCCGGGCCCCTCTCCCCCGCCCCTCCGCATGCCGTACGTCCTCCGCCAGGTCGCCCTGGGCCTGGTCGTGGTCCTCGTTCAATGGCTCCTGAGCAACCTCCGGCTCTGGGACGTCTGGCCCGACGTGGTTCTCCTCTACGTGGCCTACGTCGCCCTCCGCCGCGGGCGTGTGGCGGGCGCGGTGACCGGGTTCGGCGCCGGGCTGGCGATGGACTTCCTCGTGACGCCGGACGTGATGGGCCTCAACACGGTCCTCAAGACGCTGATGGGCTTCGTCATCGGCCTCTTCCAGTCGGAGCAGGGCGACAACCTCCGGCTCTCGCCGGCCCAGGCGTTTCTCGGCGCCCTCGTCGTGGCCGTGGTCCACAACGGGCTGATGACGATCGTCCTCGCGCTCGACGTCGGCACGCGGACGCCGTTCCTGGTCTTCGGGCTGTGGCTCGGCGGCGCGCTCTACACGGCCGTCGTGGCGCTGGCGGGCTCGCTCTTCCGCGTCCGCGGCTAGGTCCGCCTCGACGCCGAGGCGGGCCGGGCTAGCGGAGCGCGTCCTCCAGCGTCGTCGAGGCGTCGGTCGAGGCGTCGCGGTACTTGACGATGCACGGGGCCGAGAGACTCAACCCGTGCGCCCGCCCGAAGTCGGAGTCGACGGCGCGACTGCCGGGCACGACGACGGCGCCCTCGGGGATCTCCAGCGGCCCCGCCTCGGTGGCCCGCAGGACCGTCTCGTTGGCGAGGTCGTAGACCCGCGTCGAGCGCGTGAGGATGACCCCGGCCGCCAGGACCGCGCCCTCCCGGACGACCGTCCCCTCGTAGATCCCGCACCCGCCGCCGACGAACACGTCGTCTTCGATCACGACCGGCGCGGCCCCAATGGGCTCGAGCACGCCGCCGACCTGGGCCGCGGCGCTGAGGTGGACCCGCTCGCCGATCTGACCGCAGCTCCCCACGAGCGCGTGGCTGTCCACCATCGTCCCGCTCCCAACGTAGGCGCCCACGTTGACGTACATCGGCGGCATGCACACGACGCCCGGCGCGAGGTACGACCCGCGGCGGACCGTCGACCCGCCCGGCACGATCCGCACGCCGCCGTCGAGCCCGACCGGCTGCGTCGGGTACGTGTCCTTGTCGAAGAACGCGAAGCCCGGGACGGACTGATCGACGATCTCGCCGAGGCGGAAGCCGAGCAGGATGCCGCGCTTGACCCACGCGTTGGCCGTCCACGTCCCGTCGTCGCCCTTCTCGGCGGCGCGGACCTCGCCCGCTTCGAGCGCGTCGAGCAGCCGCTCGAAGGCGTCGCGCGCGGCGGGGCCGGGCGACTCGGCGTGGCGGTCGATGTCGGAGCGGAGGGCGTCGAGGTCAGGCATGGGATGGGGAGAGGAAAAAGGGAGATGGGGAACGGAGAAATGGCAGAGGGAGACCGATGGACGGGCCATCTGCCCGTTCCCGTTTCGCAGCCCCCATTTCCCGCCGTGAAGCGGCGTCAGTCCACGAAGTGGAGGATCTCGACGAGTCGGTGCTCGCGGTCGACGCGAGCGACGAGGAGGCCGGTCCTGGCCTCCTCGCCGGCGGTCCGCCGCCACGCGGCGCGGACCCAGTCGTGCAGGAGATCGATGGGGCCGATCTCGACGTGCGGCGGCTCGTCACTCGGCTCGTCGTCCGGGAGGCCGAGGAACGCCGCCAGCGCCGCCTGGCCCTCGACGGGCCGGGGCGATGCGGGCCCGAGGTAGGTCACCTCACCCGCCGCGCACGAGTGGACGAGCGACCACCGGCGGTCCGGGTCGTCGGTGTTCCAGGCGTCGGCGAAGCGGGCGAGCGTGGTCTCGATGTCGGGGCGGTAGGGCATCAGGCGGTGTGGGGGGTGCCGGCCTCGACAAGATCGGCGTAGGCGGCGAGGACGCGCTCGCGGGCCCCGGCGGTGAGCGGCGCGAGTGGGAGGCGGAGGGCCGGCTCGCACCGGCCCTGCGCGGCGAGGACGGCCTTGACCGGCGCGGGGTTCGACTCGAAAAAGCTCGCCCGCATCGCGTCGAGGAGCGCGTAGTGGAGCCGGCGCGCGCCGGCCACGTCGTCCTCGAGGGCCCGTCGGATCATCTCCGCGACCGGCCCCGGCGCCGTGTTGGCGATGACCGACACGAGCCCGTCGCCCCCCAAGCACACCGTCGGAAACGAGAGGTCGTCGTCGCCGGAGTAGACCGCGACGCCGTCGGGCACGCCCGCGATGAGGTCGGCGATCTGGTTAAGGTTACCGCTCGCTTCCTTCACGCCGACGACCGACGGAACGGTCTCGGCGATGCGGAGCGTCGTCTCGGCCGTGAGGTTCGAGCCCGTCCGCCCCGGCACGTTGTAGAGGACGATGGGGCAGTCGGTCGCGTCGGCGATGGCCGCGACGTGGCCGAGCACGCCCTCCCGCGTCGGCTTGTTGTAGTACGGCCCGACGACGAGGAGCCCGTCCGCGCCGGCCTCGGCGGCCTGGCGGGAGTACTCGACCGAGTGGGCCGTCGAGTTGGTCCCGGTCCCGACGATGACCGGGACGCGCCCGGCCGTGTGCTCCAGGGCGAGGTCCACGAGCCGGCGCCGCTCGTCGTCGGCGACGGTCGGGTTCTCGCCGGTCGTGCCGAGCACCACGAGGGCCTCGACGCCGTCGAAGGCCTCACCGCCGAGGGGACTCCCCTCGATCTGGAAGTCGATAAGGGCGCGGAGGGCGGACTCGTCGAGCGCGTCGCCGCCGGGGGTGAACGGCGTGACGAGGGCGGGGGCGGTCCCCCGGAAGAGCGGCTGGCGGTCGGGACCCATGGCGGGCAGAGGGATTCGGTATGCGGGAGCGAGGGGGGGGGCAAACGCGAGAGCCACCGAACGGCTCCGCATCCCTCCGTCCCCCCTCTCCTATCCCTCTGAATCCTCGATCATGTCGTCGAGCGTGAACAGCCCCTGGCGGCCCGTGACCCACTCGGCGGCGCGGACGGCGCCGAGGGCGAAGGCCCGCCGGCTCTTAGCCGTGTGGACGATCCGGATCTGGTCGATGTCGCTGTCGAGCGCGACCGTGTGCTCGCCGAGGACGCGCCCGAGGCGCTGGCTCGTCACGTGGAGCGCGTCGGCGTCGATGGCGCCGTGCTGGGTCTCGGTCTCGATTCGTGATTTCCGCCCGAGCCCGTCGCGCAGCTCCCCCGCTAGCCGGAGGGCCGTGCCGCTCGGGCTGTCGAGCTTGCCCGTGTGGTGGACTTCGTGGACCGCTGCGTCGTACTCGTCGAGCCGGTCGAGGAGCGGGAGGAGCCCGGCGAGAGCGCGCGAGACGAGCGCCAGTCCGAGCGAGAAGTTCGGCGCCCAGAGGACCCCGTTCTGCCCCTCCTCCACCCAGCCGCGCACGGTGTCGATCTCGTCCGTCCAGCCGGTCGTCCCGATCACGGCGTCGACGCCCCAGAAGCAGTAGCGGTGGATCTGGTCGAGCGCGACGTCCGGGACGGAAAAGTCGACGACGACCTCGGCGCCGTGGAGGGCCGCGTCGTCGCGGGCGTCGAGGAGCGGGGTCTCGGAGTCGAACCGGGCGACGACGTCGTGGCCGCGCTCAGCGGCGACGGCCTCGACGGCCTGGCCCATCCGCCCGGTGCCGGCGAGGGCGATGCGCATAGGGGTGGAGTCGGTGAGGGGGCCCGGAACGCGACCGAGGCCGGGGGGGTCCCTCGGAATGGGCTGGACCGACGGGCCGTTTGGGCCGAGGTTTCGAGGGCCCATCCCCTCTCCCATGTCCCGTCTCCTCTCGCTCCTGCTGCTCAGCGTCTTCGTCATCGGGTGCGACTCGAACGACGAGCGCCCACCGCGCGACATCCCGCCGCCCACCGAGTTCACCCTCAGCTACAGCGTCCGCCCGACGCCCGAGCTCGGCGCGCCGACGGTCGACGTCCTCCGGTTCGTCGGGGAGGACGGCGCGGTCGGGGAGCTGCGCAACGTGTCGCTCCCGTGGCAGCTCAACGTCCAGGCGCCGGTCGACGTGGACCGCGTGTACTACTTGGAGGCGGAGCTGACGGTCGGCGGCGACGTGACGGGGATGATCGCGACCCTCACGGTCGATGGCGAGCCGGTCTCGCAGGGCGTCGTGCCGGGCGAGCCGGGCGGGCTCAACCGGACCCGGACGGCCCGCGCCACGTGGCGGTACCGCCCATGAGGCCGCGCTCCTTCCGTCCGTCGGCCCTCGCGCTCTTGCTGGCGCTCGGCCTCGGCGCGTGCGACACGACGGAGGAGCGCCCGCCGCGCGTTGTCCCGGCCGACACGACGTTCATCCTGACGTACCGTGTGGTCCCCACCGCGGAGTACGGCGCCTACGAGGCCGACGCGATCCGCTTCACGGGCGCCGACGGACGCAACGGCGCGCTTGGACCCGTCGACCTCCCGTGGTCCATCAACGTGACGATGTCGCGGAACCGGGACCATATCTACTCGCTGGAGTCGGAGCTGACCGCCTCGGGCGACGTGGCGGGCATGACCGCCCAACTGTTCGTCGACGGCGAGCCGGTGTCGCAAGGAACCGTCGCCGGGCAGTCGGGCGGGCTCCGCGCGACCCGGACGGCCCGAGCCGTCTACCGCTTCCGCCCGTAGCTACCGCATGGCCTCCGCGGCGCGGACCACGTCGGCGAGGACGACGGCGGCCGTGACGTCGGCGCTGGCGCCGGGCCCCTGGAAGAAGATCGGGAAGTCGCCCGTCCGCGCCGTGTGGACGACGACGGCGATCTCGCTCGCGCGGAGCGCCGCGAGGAGCGAGCCGGCCTCGGCGCGGACCCCTTCGACGCCGGCCCGGATCGCGCCGTCGGCCCCGAGACGAGCGACGTACTGGACCTCGCCTTCGCCCGCCTCGGCGAGGCGCCGGCGCCAGCCGGCGTCGGCGTCGGGGAGGCGGCGCCAGAACTCGGCGAGCGGGACCTCGTCGAGGCCGTCGGGCACGAGGCTCTCGAGGGCGACGTCCGCAGCGGACACGTCGAGACCGACCTCGCGGGCGAGGAGCGCCAGCTTGCGAGCCACGTCGCGGCCCGAGAGGTCGTCGCGGACGTCGGGCTCGGTGAGGCCGGCCTCGCGCGCGGCGCCGACGGCCTCCGAGAACGCCGCGCCGTCGCGCATCCGGTTCATCACGAACGACAGCGTCCCCGAGAGGACGCCCTCGATCTCCTGCACCCGGTCGCCCGTCCGCACGAGGTCGCGGAGGCGCCCGACGATGCCGAGGCCGGCGCCGACCGACGCCTCGTAGAGGTACGGGGCCTCGCCGGCTCGCGACGCCGCCTGCGCCTCGCCCCAGCCCTCCGCCGAGCGGCCCGTCGCCTCCTTGTTCGGCGTTACGACGGCGACGCCGGCCCGGAGCCAGCCGGCGTGCCGCGCGGCGACGTCGGGGCTGGCCGTCGCGTCGACCACGACGAGCCGTTCGAGCCGGGCCGACGTGATCCGGTCCGATAGCGCGTCGAGGCCGGCGGGGTCGCCCTCCGCCACGCGGTCGGCGGCCGTCGCGGGGTCGAGGCCGGAGGCGTCCCAGAGGAGGTGCCGGCTGTCGGCGACGCCGGCCAGCACGACGTTGACGCCGGCCCCCAAGAGGCCGGGGATCTGCGCGTCGAGGAGCGCGAGGAGCCGCCGCCCCAGCATGCCCGCGCCGACCACGACGAGGTGCGTCCGGAGCCGGCGCATCGCGAACGCCTCGTGGAGCGCCGAGACGGCCTGGACGGCCTCGGCGTCGGCGACGACGGCCGAGATCACGTGGTCCCCTCCGCCCTGCGCAACGGCGCGGACGTTGACGTGGGCGCGGGCGAGCGTGGCGAAGTAGCGGCCCGCGAGGCCGGCCGCCCCGTGCATCCCCGACCCGACGGCCGCCACGACGGCCCCGCCCGCCTCGGCGCGGACGCCACGGACGTCGCCCCGCTCGATCTCGCGCGCGAGCGCCTTTTCCAGGAGGCGGACCACCGCGTCGGCGTCCGCCTGGCGGACGGCGAGCCCCATGCTCCCCTCGGCCGAGGCCTGCGCCACCAGAGAGACGGGGAGCCCCGCCTCGGCGAGGGGGGCGAAGATCCGCCGCGCGAGGTCCGGCACTTCGAGCGACGACGCGCCGTCGACCCGGACGAGCGCGGCGTCGCGGATCGCGGTGACGGCGCGAATCGCGGGTGGGACGTCGGGGTCGGCCGGGCCGATCTCGGTGCCGGGCGCCTCGGGCCGCAGCGTGTTCTTGATCCGCAGCGGGACGCCCTCGCGCAGGAGCGGGCGCATCGTGCGGGGGTGGAGGACCTTCGCGCCGAAGTGGGCCAGCTCGGCGGCCTCCTGGTAGCTCAGCCGCGGCAGCGAGAACGCGTCCGGCACGACGCGCGGATCGGCCGAGAGGACGCCGTCGACGTCGGTCCAGATGACGCACTCGACGGCGCCCAGCGCGCCGGCCAGGATCGTCGCGGTGTAGTCTGAGCCGGAGCGGCCGAGCGTGGTCGTCACGCCGTCGTCGGTGGAGGCCACGAAGCCGGTCACGACGGCGACCGCGTCCTCCGGAACCTCGTCGAGCGCGGCGCGCGTGAGGCGACCGGTCTCTTTGAAGTCGACGGCGGCCTCACCGAACGCGTCGTCGGTGCGGACGAACCCGGTCGCGTCGAGGGCCACGGCCGCGTGCCCGGCGGCGCGGAAGGCGGCGGCCACGAGCGGGACCGACGCGCGCTCCCCCGCCGAGACGATCGCGTCCTTGAACCGGGCGTCGCACTGGCGCAGGAGGTAGACGCCGTACAGGAGCTCGCCGAGCTCGGTGAACAGGGTGTCCTGCCGCTCGCGGAGCGCCTCCCGCTCGCTTTCGGGCGCCAGCGCGACCAGGGCCGCCTCGTGCCGCTCGCGGACCTCCCGGAGGATCTGCCGGTGCGCGCCCGTCCGCGCCACGGCCGCGTCGATGGCCGCGAGCAGCCGGTCCGTGACGCCCCCGAACGCCGACGACACGACGACGCGCCGGTGCCCGGCGGTGTCCGCGCCGGTCGCCAGTTCGACGACGCGGCGGACGCGGTCGGGCGTGCCGACAGAGGTGCCGCCGAACTTGGCGACGTGGATCGGGAGGTCGGGCACGGGCGGAGCGGCTGGGTCGGCCGAAGCTATGAGCCCTCCGAGCGGGCGGCCGAGGCGGGCGGATCGTCTTCGCGCCCGCTCCATTGACCGGCCGGCGGGCACCCCCCTATCTTGGCCGCCCGTCGCCCACGAAGCGGCGACCTCCGGGGCTATAGCTCAGTTGGTAGAGCGCCTCAATGGCATTGAGGAGGTCAGCGGTTCGAATCCGCTTAGCTCCACCCCGCCGAAACCGGCCCTCCTGCTGTCAGGAGGGCCGGTTTTTCGGTTTCGGCAACCCTATACCTCTGGGCCGGCCTCGGGGCTGTTCGGACACATTTCGGACGAGCCCGCGCGGAACGGCGCGGAAATGTGCGGCCCCTCCCATTCCAGAGCGCCTTGAACATGGCCGACGAGACAGCCCAACCAACGGGCGATGAGGACGCAACCGCCAGAGTCCCCTGGACAATCCGGATCATCGGAGAGCACCTCTCGATCAAGGACTTCGTCTGGGAGGAGGTGCCCCCTTTCGCTGTGCTCACCGGTCCGAACGGGATCGGGAAGAGCCACCTGCTGAGCGCCATCCGAGAAGGCGCATCTGTGATCAGCGAAGGCGTCGACAGCTTGATGAGAGCCGACGAAGCCAGACGGAACGTGGATGTCTACCTAAATCAGCTCAACCGCGCTGAGGCAAACCTCAACGGGTTGCTGGCCCAAGGGGCCCCAGGCCGAGACGTCACGATGGCCAGGAGGACGCGGGACAGCGTGGTGAAGTCCCTTGAGCGCACTCGCGAAGCGATGGTGGTTCGACTCCCGAACCCGCTTCTTCAAGTCGACGGGGTCACGCCTTGGTTCACGGAGGAGTGGTTCGGGTCGGTCGAGGTAGGGCTGAGGCCAGAGGACGTGGTGCTCGTCGCGGACGCGTTCCAGACGATCCGCCAGGCAGAGACGCCGCCGGCCGGGCTCGCGGCGACGGTCCGGCGACTCCTCGAGGACGCCTCCCGCCATAGAGGCAATCGCGACCAACGCCACGCAGCGGAGCGGATGATGCGCGGGCTCGCCGAATCAGGCCTCCGGTTGGCTGGGAGTGATGGGGACCCGTCGGACGACTTTTCTGAGGAGGACCTCTTGAACGCCATCGTGCGAACGCCGGGCCTTCTCACGGACATGAATGACCCCGCGAGAGGGGTCGAGATAGCGTTTCTCCAATACCGCGCCGCGCTCGTCAGACACTTCCTAGCACACGGCACGGACCGTGCAGCGGCTACACGCGCGGTCGGGAGGCCACCGTGGGAGATCATCGACGAAGTGTTGGAGTCCGCCGGCTTCCCATACAAAGTCGTCGCGCCCTCCTCGACGTCCCTCTACGACCCCTACACCCTCACGTTCGAGGCCCCGAACGGCACGGTCACCCCGTCGATGCTTTCCTCCGGCGAGCGGACGCTGTTGGGGATCGTCTGCGCCCTTTTCGCCGGCGGTCACGGAGGGGGCCTCCCCCGTCTTCTTCTCCTCGACGAGCCCGACGCCCACCTCCACCCCTCGATCACCGAGCGAGTCCTACACTCCATCAGGGACCGGATCGTCGGGGAGTACGGGGTCCGAGTCATTCTCACCACGCACTCGCCGTCGACCGTCGCGCTCTCGCCGGACGAGTCGGTCTTCGTGATGAAGAGGTGCCGCGTAGAGAGGCCGGCGGACCGCTGGGCGGCCGTCAGCAAACTCACGACGGGGATCGTCACCGTCGGCCCATCGACGAAGCACGTGTTCACTGAGGACCAAGATGATGTCGAGTTCTACGAGGCGGTCCTCGGCGTGCTGGAGTCCAACGCTGACCTCGACTTCCCTAGTGGTCGGTTGGCCTTCCTCAGGGCGAACAAGGACACGAACCGCCCGGGTGGGGGCGGCCGGGCCAAGGTCATCGAGTGGGTGTCCGACATGGACGCGCCCCACGTCTTTGGGCTTATCGATTACGACGACGGCGACACCCCGGGCCACCCACGCGTCCGTCGCATCGGCCGCTACGCGATCGAGAATTACCTCCTCGACCCACCGATCCTCGCCGCGTTTCTATCTCGGGACCACTCCCCCATCGTCGTCGTCGGTTTCGAGCCGTTTGCGGGAAAAGAAGGGGCGATCGCCGAGGCGACCTCGGCCCAAGTCCAGGCTGTCGTCGACGGCGTCGCCGCCGCCCTGCTCGAGGCCTGGGACGAGGCAGACCGGCCTACGACGACTGAGCGCCGTCGCGTCGACTACGTGACGGGGCAGTCCGTGGAAATGCCCGCCTGGCTCCACACCAAGCGAGGGAAAGACCTCGTCTCGCACGTGAAGGCCACATTTGGGAAGGGGTACCGCCCAGACGCGCTAAGGGCGTTCATCGCATCATTCGGGATGGTCCCCACTGAGCTCGCCGATGTGCTAAGGCAGATCGCCGAGAGCTAGCAACCGCGGGGTAGCGCACTGCTCGGGCTCGCCAAAATGGTGCTCCCAGGCAGGCGCTGTCGGGGAAGACGGCGACACTCGTTGCGGCGCCGGGACCAGCCCCTGGCGTGCGAGCCCTCCTCTACGCCCTCCCAAGGCGGGCACCCTTCGTGATCCTCCTCACGACGACGATGGGCCGCCGGTCCGCGAGGAGCTCGAGCGAGACGTCGCGGGCCGTCCCCGTGGCCATGTCGACGGCGCCCGACAGCAGCGCGCGCGCGATGTCGTCGCCGAGCGCGACCGCGACGGCCTCGGCGAGGTCCTCGACGGGCAGAGAACCTGGCGCGCTCACGGGGCCGTGGAGGCGAGGTCGGCACGGACGGCGCCGTCGAGCGACCACTCCTCGGCTTGCTCGATGAGGTCCGGGACCATCGCCCGCGCCTGCTCGGTGAGGAGCCCCCCCCTGTCGCCGGCCTCGTGCGCACGGCGGAGGAGGCTACGGACGGAGCTCCACTGGGTGCACAGGAGGCAGAAGCTCATCATCGTCGCCGAGTCGAGGTCCCCCCGTTCGGCCGCTGCCGGCGCGTGTGTCCGCCATAGCCGCTCGGCATCCTCGTCGAGCGGCAGGTGGCGAGGCGGCGAGGCGAGGTCGAACGGCCGCGGTTCCGCCTCCCCCCTCGCCGTGGTCTCCAGGCGGTCCCCAGCCAGACGGCGGCGTCTCTTGCTACCCATGGCAACTGCGGTCGTGCTCAAGTTCCCGAAGCGTCCCGAGTTCGGGCGCCGGGGCCCAGCCGGGCGAACGCGTTCGGCTCCGACTGGCCGCTGTCGGCCTCCGCGCCATCGAGGCCAAGCCGCTTCCGGCCGGCCGTCGTGATCCCGAACCCGTCGGCCAGCCGGACGAACGCCTGCTCCTCCTTCTGCTTCGCGGCGATCAGCGGGTGCGGCTTGACCGACCCCGTGCCCATCTGGACCGTCGGGCCGTCCTCGGCGATCTGTCCTTCCCACGCCCGGATCGTCGACCACGTCGCGCACATCCTCTCGAAGAGCGGCTGGTTGATCGCGTCGAGGGTTCCGAGCTCGACGCAGAGCGGGGCGTTCCTCCGCCAGAACCGCTTGGCCTCGGCGTCGAGCCACCGAGGCGGGGTGACCTGGGCCGGTGGGCCGCCGGCAACCTTCTCGGAGCGGCCGTGCCGGTCGCCGCGGAACGTCCCCTGGAGCTTGTGGAGCGTCGCGCGCTTCCGGTTATGGCCTCCGGAGCCTATGCCTCCCATGGAATCGGTTCGGGTGTGGGATCGCTACAAAAAACGGCCGACGGTTTGCCGCCCGTAGATAAAATTGACCGCCCCCTCGGTCCCCGCACCTGTGGGCCCTAGAGATTTGATACGCCCCTCCCCTCACGCCGTGGCCGCTCGGAGGAGCTCGGGCATGGACTTGGCCGTCCGGTCCCGGTTGCAGGCGCGGCACTCGCACCGCACGTTCGCCCTGGTGTGCGCGCCGCTGAGGGCGAGGGGGACGACATGGGCCACCTCGGGCGCTCGGTCGACCGTCGTACCGCGGAGCTCGGCCGGCGTCGGCTCCCCGCAGACCTGACACCGCCAGCCGTCGCGACGGAGGACCTCGAGCGGATCGAACGCCTCGCGGCCGTTCGAGCGGAGGCGCACGCGGCGGGCCGCCTTCGTCGCCCGGTTGGAGTGGCGGCGGGCGCACCGGTCGGAGCAGAAGACGCGTCGCTTCGTCCCGTAGGCCGGGACGAACGGTCGCTGGCACTCGCGGCAGGCGCGCTCGTCCGGGTCGTGGAGTGCCTCGGTCCGCTCTCTCTCGCGCCGGCGGTCGGCAGAGGCCCGGCAGTCGTCGGAGCAGTAGACCGCTCCCCGGCGGCGGACGAACGGCCGACCGCACTCGGCACACGGGCCGAGCCTGCGGGCGTGGTCGTTCCGCGCCCGGACCATCGCCCTCCGCTTTGCCTTCCAGGCCTGCCAGTCGCGGACGCACTCGCGGGCGCAGAACGACGTGCAATCGGCGCGGCGCCGGCGGAACGCCCGCTCGCACCAGCCGCACGTGAGCCCGGGGGGCTCCACCTCGGCGAGGTAGCAGGACCGGGAGCAGAACCGCTGGCGGCGCTTCGTCGACGTGAACAAGCCGCCGCACCGCTCGCACCGGTGGCCGTGACCTCGGTCTGCGCTCCGGCACGCGGGGCCGCAGTACTTCCGCCGCGGCCGGGCCGGGCCGCCGCAGCGCGCGCATCTGGTCCCCACCGTCACGGTGTGGACGAGCTGTGGGGAGAGGCGGGGCTCACGAGGTCGTAGGAACTGCTCCCCGTCATCAGAACGTGCCGTCGGAGACGCCGTCGGCGTAGCGCGATGCGTAGAAGAGCGACGCCGACCGGGCCGCGTGGTCGAACATCTGGAGGTCTCCCTCGACGACGCGGAACCCGTCGCCGCTGTAGACCTTCGCGTGCGGGGGGATCGGGGCCACGGGGGGGACGGCAGTTGAGGCAACGTAGTGCGGGCGGGTGCCATCCCAGGGCCTTCGGGGCCGCCGTCCCGCGACATCTCGGCCACTTTGCGGAAGGACGCGGGACCTCGCGTTCCCTCGCAGTCGGATTTCTCATGGGCCGGTCCTGGCCAGCGTCGCGTCGGGCCCTCGCCGGTCGGCCTATCTTCGATCCGTGAGCCTCGCCGACCCCCCCATCCGCGCCGCGCTGGTTCGGGACGTCGTCCCAGGGCTGATCGACGGCGACCCCGACGGGTTCTGGTTCCACGAGATGGGGCTGTGCGAGCACCGGGCGCGCGTCGACCTGGCCGTCTTCAACGGCCACATCCACGGGATCGAGATCAAGAGCGACCGGGACACCTTCGCCCGCCTCGACCAGCAGGCCGAGGTGTACAACGCGGTCCTCGACCTCATCACCGTGGTCGTAGGCGAGGCCCACGAGGTGACGGTCGAGAGCCACGTCGACGAGTGGTGGGGGATCAGCGTCGCGCGCGAGGGCGCTTCCGGCGTGCTGATCGACCGGATCCGACCGCCCGAGCAGAACCCCCAGCGTGACGCGGAGATGATCGCGCACTTGCTGTGGAGGGACGAGGCGGTCGAGCTGCTCGACCGGCTGGGGTGCGCCCGCGGAGTCCGGTCGAAACCGAGGTACTTCGTCTGCAAGCGGCTGTCCGAGGCGCTGCCGATCGAGGACCTCTCCCGCGAGGTCCGCCAGACGATCAAGGCACGCGGGGACTGGAGGGCTACGCCGAGCTGAGCTGCTCCTGCACCAGCCGCGCATGGTGGCTGAAGGCGACCTGGATCCACTCGGTCGCGTTGCCGGTCGTGTCGTTCTCGGTCCACTCGGGGTTCGCGTACTCCCAAATCCTGAGGTCCCCCGGCGAGAACTCCTTCCCCCTGTAGTCCGGGAGCGCGACGACGTCGGCCGCGATCTTGCGGATCCGGCCGTACGTCTCCGGGCTCCCCTTCTGCTTCGACTCCTTCCCCACGTACCAGCTTTCCCCCGTCGTGTAGACCAGTTTCGGGGCGACGCGGGGGTTCTTCATCTCGGGGATCTCGCGGCCGGTCACGCCGTAGTCGCCGAACGTGGGCAGGCGAGGGAGGCTCCCCCGAACGGCGTTGTAGAGGATCCAGTCCGCCCGCGGGAAGCGCCCGCGCTGTCCGGAGTCGAGCGAGAGCGGCTGGGGGTAGGCGCCACCGAGGAGGACGAACGAGCGGGCCTCGTCGAGCAGGGGGATGTCCGAGACGAGGGAGCGCACGGCCCGGGCCTCCCGGCGGAGCTCGTCCGGGGACACCGTCCCGAGGTCCAGGATGATGTCGAGGCGATGGGAGCCCCCGGCGCGCTCGGCGGTCGCGCGCACGAGTCGGTCGACGGCCCCGTCGAAGTCCTCGTCTCTCAGCCGGACGGCCGCGCCGTCCGACCCGACATCGGCAAACAAGTCGCCCTCCGGCGGGACGGAGGACGAGAACACGACGGTGGGCAGGAGGTCCTCCGGGAGGTGGGACACGAGGGCCCGCGCCGACTCGGCGTCCAGCGTGTCCGTTACCAGTCGGCCGTCGAGGAAGTAGCCGTTGAGGCGTCCGGCGACGGGCCCGATCCGCTCGCCCACCTTCCCGAAGTACTCGACGCGGTCCGCCGCCCTCTCCCCCCGGTCGCCGGGCGGGGGGAGCTCGATGATCGGGACGACGTGCGAGGCCTGGCCGTCTTCGGCGAGGCCGGCGAGAGCGGAGAGCTCGCCCGTCTTCCCTTTGATGGCCGGGGCGTAGTCGGAGGCAGTGAGCGGTGTGAACATGAGCCGGGGTTGAGGTGGACTGCCCGTAGACCCCGAGGAGAGGGATTTCTAACCCCGTCCGCCTCGGTGTGTCTGCGAACACATCACCCGCCGGCCCCCTGGCGGACGACGTAGGCCCACGCCATCACCGCCAGCGTGAGTCCTACGCCCGTGGCCACGCCCCAGGCGAAGCCCGTCCGGGCGCCGGCCATCTCCCACTCGCGCCACCGGTCGGGGTGGACGATCACGCGGAGGAGGTCAGCCGACCTTGGCAGGCCGTCGGCCTCCATCTCGTCGGCGATCCGGTCGAGGTCGTCGCGGGCGCGGTCGTCGAGTCCAGTCGGTCGGTCCATGCGGCCGTAGACCCGCCGCGGGCGGCGACGTAACCCCGGGCCGACGGCCGGTGTGTCCGCGGACACGTCACAGCGAGCACGTACAACCCCGATGGGCTCTAAGCGGCACCTGGAGGGGGCTTCCTGCCAAGCCAATACTTGAGAAGAGACTCTCGGGCGATCCGCTCGAAGGTGGCGAGCAGGATTGGCACCTCGGAGAGCTCCCACGACGCGCCCAGTGCACCTGTCACGAACGGGGTCTCTGCTACGGTAGACCCCAACCGCCTCGGCGGGACACACATCGGGTAAGGGAACGGGTGCCCGTCGTGGAGGGCCCGTGACCTGAGGTCATAGACGCGACTGTAGACGGCGCTGAGCGACTTTCGGCTCCAGTCGAGCCGGGTGAATCCGCCTTGGACTTCATGTCCGTCGGTCGGTGCACGCGGGCCGAACTCCAAGAGGAACTTGACGAACCTGGTCGTGGCCCCAGTCAGCTTGGCCAGCGAGGGGGCGAGGTCCTTCAGCAGGACCTCTCCACCGGCCTCCCGGACGGCCAAGACGAGCTCGCTCCCGGAGTTTCGAACGGCTTCGTACGGGTCGCCTGACTCCGTCCGCCAGTGGACGGCGGCGGTTTCAACGGCGGACACGAGGAGGAGCCAGGAAAGCTCCGGAGTAGAGTCCGCTACCCACACAGCGTCCTGATAGAGCCTAGCGCACCGGGCGAGCTTGATCGAGTCGCTGGCGCTGAGCGCAGCCAGTCGAGAGAGCAGCCGGGTATCGAGCTTGGCGCGATCGAGCAGCGTGGGGATGACCGGCCCCGTCGGGGACAACAACAGGTTCGGCTCAGGCCGGAGAGAAGAGCCGTATGTGAACGGGTTCCCCCGCGGGTCCTCTTCATTCTCGAACCTCCTAGTCATCGAGCCCGCCTTCAACCGGACGCCGAGCTCGAGCGACGTCAGGGCGGCTATCTCTTCTGCGACCCCGCCACCGTGGTAGTGGTCGTTCCCTTCCGGCTTCGGGAGGTCGGTCATGTACCGAGGCCCGGGATAATCGACGCGGAGGAAAACGGCGGGGACCGCAGGGTTCTTCTCTCCGCGCGCCGGGTTCAGTAGAGCGAATGGGCCTTGCGAGGCCACCCCGATGACGTGGGCGTCCGAGTAGAACGGGTACTCGTGAGCGATCTCGCTGGAAACGCCATCCAGGGAGGCGCGCAGGACCCGGTACGCAGGAGAACCTTCTGCGGGCGATTCGGCTGCGGTGTCCATGTGGCGAAGGGGAAGGCGGACTCGAACCTAAGGGAGCGTGGAGCCCCGTTTTGGATACTTCACGGTGCTCGCGCGCAGCTCTGACAGGTCGTGCGGTAGACCGGGACGGCGGCGCCGACGTGGAGTTCATCGAACGCCTCCAGCGGGAGGACCTCCCTGCACCCGCTGCACCGCTGCTCCCCGGCCGCCTCGGTGGCCACGCGGCGGAAGTAGCTCCGGGCGACGCGGGCGCACCGGGCCGAGCAGCACAGGGCGCTGTGGGCCCGGTACGTCGGCTCGACCACGCGGCCGCAGTTCGCGCACGGGGCGTTCTCGGGCGGCGTCCCATCGAGGCGGGCGCACTCGCTCGGCACGCGGGCACGGGCCGAGCCACCGACCCCAGCGCCAGTCGGCCAGGGGCGGTCGGTCGTCGGGGCGCCTCTCACTTCTCCTCCAGCTGGCGCCAGTTGGCCGGCGCTGAGGGCCAAGCGACCGGGACGGCGGCGTCGCCCAGCGAGAGGGCGAGCCCGAACCCCTCGACTGACCGAAGTAGGAGGTCGGCCGCCTCCAACACGTCGAGGAACGGGCGGCGCCAGAGGGCAAGGCGGACCGCCTCGGCGCCGGCCTCTACCAGGGCGGGCAGGACCGGCCGGACTCGGGGCGCGACACGGTTGCCCGTGAGGGCGTCCCACTCCAGGCAGGGGACTCGCGCGCGGGCCGGGAGGACGAAGTACCGGCCCGTCAGGTGGCACCGGTACAGGGCCTCGCCGGCGCCGACGTGGCGGACGACCGAGGCGGGGACGTCGCGGCCGTCGGCCGAAAGCGCGCCGTCGGGCTCGCGGAGCGCGACGCGCGGCGACGTCGAGCGCGACCAGGGCGCCCCGGCCACGTCGAGGAGCCGGAACCCCGCGGCCGAGTCGTAGAGCCCCCGAACGACGTCGAGCGCGCCGGGCACGGCCGGGTCGGGGCGGAGCGAGCCGCCGCCCGGGAGCGCGATCGGGGCGGGGTCGGCGCCGTCGGCAGGCCGGGCGAACGCCGCGGCGACGGAGGGCGGGAGCGGCCGGCGGAGCGCGGCGCGGGTGGCCTCGACGTCGGCGAGGTCCTCCAGCCGCCCCACGGGCTCGGCGCCGGCGAGGTCGCGGCCGAGGAGGACGGGGACGCCGCGGAGCGCTGCGCACGGGGAGACGTCGACGCCGTGGGGGCCGACGCGAGAGCGGACGAGCTCGGCGAGGGCGTCGGCGGCCTCCGGCCCCTCCAGCTCGGCGACGGCCGCGCGGACGGCCTCGACGACGGCGTCCGCCTCGGGCGACGACGGCGGAGAAGAAAAATCGTCGGCCGGGGTTACGTCCGCGGCGGTCGCGGAGTCTAGGGTCGCGTCCGGGCGGTCCGTGGTGGGGTCGTCGGACGATTGCTTGCGAGTTGCCATGCTGGGCAGGGGTACGACCGAAGCCCGGCCCGCGGCGATCCCGCGAGTAGTTTTGCGCGCCGGGCTTCGGTCTGGTGTGGCGGTCCGTCCCCT
>NZ_MQWD01000001.1:3965869-3996611 GCF_002283365.1 Rubrivirga marina
GCGCGTGACGCGGACGTACCCGGTGGCCGTGTCGATCGTGGCCGTGCCGGCGGCGCGCTCGGCCGCCTTGCAGTCGCGGACGTACCGCTCCGCCTCGGTCACGGCGTCGGAGTACCCGTACGTCCGGCGGACGCGAGCCTCGAGCGTGTAGCCGCGGGCGGAGGCCCGCTCGTCGTCCTCCATCTCCAGCGCGCGGAGGATCGTCGGGGCGAGGGCGTCGAGCTCGGCGTCGATCCGGTCGCGCTCTTCGCGGAGGTCGAGGAAGCGGTCGAGGTCGGCGGGGTCGTCGAGGTAGCGGAGCATGGGAGGGGGAGAAACCCCCGGCCGCGGCGCCCGTAGATTGGCGCTCCGACCGGGAATCCGGTTGGTTTGTCGGCGTTCGGCCCGTGATCGTGTCCAGCGAGGCGGGCCGTTCGTCGTTTACCGGGGGCGCCCCGGCTGGCGGCGTCAGTCGACGCGGTAGAGAGGGCCTGTGATCGTGGCGCCGGTCAGCGCCCGGATGATGTCGATCTGGAGGGCGGCCACCTTCGGACCGGTCTCCCGGACGGCGTTGGAGATGGCCGAAGGAGACGGGACGCGGTCGCGCCCCTCGATCTGCTCGGCGACGACCTCGGCCACGCGGGCCTGCGTAAGTCGGGAGGCGCGGACGGCCTCTTCGGCCGCCTCGCGGAGAGCGGTCTCGTCGAGGACGACTCCTCGCTTCGGCTGCGGGGCGTACGAGTCTGAGGGCATCTGGGGCGCGGGGATGGTGCGCCGAACAGGTTAAGCCACGGGCTGAAAAATAGCAAGCCGAGGGCTGAAACAAAATCAGCTGCCAGGTCAATAAACATAAGCCAATGGCTTGATTTATTCAGCCACGGGCTGTACATTGGGCGTACAAACCAACCGGGCTCGCGCCCACCCCGCCATGACCTTCGACCTCCCCACTGCCGCCGCCGCCCGCGCCGACTGGACGTCCATCTTCGACGCCGTCGCCGCCGAGATCTGCGCGCCGGACGTCCCGACGCAGACGGCCGAGGCCCTCCACGAGCACGTCGGCCCCGCGACCGACGCCGCCGACTGGACGGACGCCGAGATGGCCGACGCCTACGAGGGCCTCGCCGCCTCGCTCCCGGCCGGCCTCGCCGAGCTGGAGAGCGCGTGCCGCGACCGGGCCGACGTTCTCCGCGCCGCGGCCGAGGCCGAGGACGAGCGCCGCGCGATGGACGCCGAGGCGTTCGACGTCGAGGCCTACGCCGACCTCGGGCCCGTCTCGCCTGCCATGGCCCGCGCGCAGGCGATCGCGGAGGACGCCGCCGTCGTCCTCGACCACATGAACGCCGTCGGCGTCCGGTTCGACGCGCGCCGTAAGGTCGAGGAGGCCGAGGAGTTCTCGTTCCTCGCCGGCGGCTCGACGCTCGCCGTCCCGACCAAGCTCGAGCGCGTGACGGCGTTCCAGGGCGACCTGGCCAAGCTGGCCGACACGCTGGAGGCCATGGGCCCGGCCCCGTCCGGCACGCGGTACTACCCCGCGCGGCTCCACAAGGGGACGGGCGAGGGCGGCCGGCCGGTCGTGATCGTCATGGCCGAGACGACGCCGGGCGACGCCGGCTCGCTCCGGGCCGTCGGGTTCCTCCAGCCGAAGCACGTCGAGTGGCTCGCCCCGGTCCTCGGGACGGCCCGGTCCGGCGCCGTCACGGAGTGCTCGACGCCGATCCGCGTCTACGCCACGGCCGTGACCGGCGGGACGGCCGACCGCCCGACGCGCGGGTGCAACGTGGCCATCGCCGGGGCCGCCGCCGCGGTCCGGAAGGCCCTCGACGCCGAGGCCGCTGAGGCCCGCCGGGAGACCGCCTACGGCTCCGGGAGCGTGGCCTCTGTCGAGGCCGCGACGGAGTAGTGCGACCGCTGCCCGCTCCGGCTCGGCGCCGAGCCGGAGCGGTACGGAGCTTGCGTTGCGGGAAGGCACACTGACACCTCCTCGCGTTGCTGGGCGTCCTTAAGAGCGTCGTCCGTGCGCTCAGCGAGTTGACCCATAACCGTCCGGGGCCCCCTTTCGCCGACGCTGGTAGGCCATGCTTCAACGACGCCTCTTCGCGACTCCCAACACGTTCGCCACTGACGGGAGCTTCCATCTCGATGCCGGAGCATTCCTAGAGAGGCTCCTGCTGTTCGACACGTTCGTGCTCAGCTCGAACCGTCTCAATGAGATCTCGACCCTCGTCGACTTGTTCGGCCTCGACGCCGTCATCCGACTATTCAAGTCGGACGCAGTGGAGGTGCAACTTGGACTTAGTCAGACGACCGTCCTAGACACATCTGCGCCCAGCAGAGGGCGACCATACCTAATCCGAGCGTTCCCCGTCTGGACGGAGGACCGAGAGATGGCCAAGAACTGTCTCCTCGAGCTCAGGGAGCGGTTCGAAGTACAGAACCTTTCGAAGTGGAGGTCGATCACTTACGCGCTTCACCAGTCCATCGACCAGGCTTCGCTGACCCCTGAGGAGCAGCACAAAGCCGCGGCCCTGATAGGGAATGATCTGATCGAGGCCGGGACGGACTCGCGTCGGCTGCTGCCGTATGTCGAGAGGGCTGCGGCGCATCGGGGCCACACACTCCAGGCATCAGAAGATGACGTATCCGTCGAATTCATCAATGGAACCTTCGTTGTTGACACCAACCTAGCCGGCAAGATTGGAGTCAGCACGGAGGAATTCGTCTCTGTCCTTCGGAAGGCCTTCTTTGGACTGGGCGATGAGGTGCACCGTGTCCACCACATGCGCCGCTTCAATGCCCTCGTCCCGTTTGCCCCTTCAGAGGCGTCCTTTTACCGTTCGCACCTCGAGTATGTTGGAGGCCTGCTGGATCCCGCACGGCCCTCGGAATCGTTTAGCCGGATCGTAGGAGTGAAGGGGCTCCCGAACCTCCGTCACACCGGAGTTGCAGAGGGCGTCAACCTCCACGCGCTGATCGACGCCCGTCGGAGCGCAGAGGGGGAGGCGTTCCGGAGGTGGATCTGGTCCGCGGCTGACCTCGAAGACAACGAGATCGAGGAGCAGTTGGAGTACCACGTCCAATCGCTCGGGGCCCGCTTCGCTGCGCTGCTCACAGCTCCGCGCGGGCGGAGGGTCCGATGGGTTGCTGCTACCGCTGCGGGATTCGCTTTTAGAGCGGCGGCAGAACCGGCCGGTCCTCTTGCCGCTGCTGCCGCAGGCACCATCCCCGGGTTCGCCAACGCCTTCCTTCTCGACCGCGTGCTGGGTCAGGCGCAGCGCCAGCACACCCCCGCGGCCTTCTTGGAAGAGGGATACCAAAGCCTCTTCAAGCCAGGCGACCGGTAGGCGCAGCTCATGTCCAATACCACTCTGCCCCTTGCACCTTACCGAACCCCGACGCCGAGCTCGCACGGGCGCTAGTGCGGAGCACGTGGGACGCGGAAGCGCAGGACAACCTCGTCGCGGCCATCGACGTTGTGGTTTCAGACCTTGCCGAGGTCCTCTGCACCTGCGAGCTGCGGGCCAGCTAGAACGGGACGTCGCCCGGCGAGACCGTCACGAGGTCGTCGTCGGGGCCGATGACCAACTCCGCCCGCCGGAGGGCCTGGAGCGCCGCGCGCGCGTTGGTCTCGTCGAGCTCGAGGTACGTCCCGACGTCGACGGCGCGCTCGACGTCGAACCGCTCGCCGTCGAGGACGACGTAGAGCCGGGCCGCGCCGGGCGCCTCGGCCTCGGCGGCCTGGAGGAACGGCGGGCACTCGGCGCCGCCGGGGAGCCCGATCCGCCCACGCTCCCGCGCGCGCCGCTGGAGCGTCCCGCCGAGGTCGGCCAAGTCGCGTTTGCGGCGGTCCGCGTCGGCGCTCGCCTCCAGCTCCTCCCGCTGGCCGTCGGGGAGCGCGTCGAGGGGTCGCCGGGCGGCGTCGGGTGTCGGGTCAGGTCTCGGCATGGAACGAGCGTACGGGGGCACTGTGACGCCTGGCGCGTCACGCCAGAGGTTACTCGCGGTCGCCGACCGGGTCTATGCTCCCAGTCCACAGCAGCTCTAGCCATGACAGGATCCCGTTGTCCAATCTGCCTCCTCGGAGTCCCCGAACCGGTCCTAAGAAGCGGGGTGGGGTTCCGGGTGCTCTGCGAACGATGCGGGACGTTCGTGATCTCCGAACTCGTCCTGCGACGGCTGCAGGAGGTGAACCTCTACCATCAAGAACGCCGAGTTGACAACTGGCGGTGGTCTGGAGCGATCCGCGAGCGCAACGAGCTCGGCGGCGAGCCGGTCGTCTCTTCGCTCGACCAGCTCGACTCCATGGCGCCCCGTAGTCGCGATCTCCTCCGGTGCGTGGACCGCTTGGTGATGCACGTCTACAGGAGCACTTCGGATTTCGACGAACGGGTGCCGGTCGAGCCCGTGATGGACTACCCCGTCGCGTTTGCGAAGAGCCCGGACGAGTTCCTCGCGATCCTCCACGCGGCGAAGCAACTGGGCTATCTCGATGTCGTCGGGGAGACGAACGACGTGCCGGAGGTTTCGCTCCGGACCACCGGGTGGCGGCGGGTGCAGCAGTTGAACGTGGACAGGGCGAAGGCTGACCAGGCGTTCGTGGCCATGTGGTTCGACCCGTCCGTCTCAGAGGCCTACACGGAGGGGATCGTGCCGGCGCTCCAGGACTGTGGGTACGAGCCGTTCCGCGTCGACGAGCCCGAGCACAACGGGAAGATCGACGACCTCATCGTAGCCGAGATCCGCCGGAGCGGGCTGCTGATCGCCGACTTCACCGACCACCGTGGCGGGGTCTACTTCGAGGCCGGGCTCGCGATGGGCCTCGGGATCCCCGTCGTCTGGACCTGCCGGGCCGATCACATCGACCGCGCCCACTTCGACACCCGCCAGTACAACCACATCGTCTGGGAGACGCCGGTCGACCTCCGAACGAAGCTCCGGAACCGAGTGGCTGCGACCGCGCCCCGGGGCGGTCCGTCGCGGCCTGTCTGAGGTCGAGCGACCGAGGCGCATTCAGGGAGGTGTGTCCGCGGACACACCGGGCAGCCCGGCCTCGGGCGTGTCATCGGGCCGGTCGAGCAGACTGCCCGCCAGATCACCGAGGCGGCGGAGGCCGGCCACGTCGCCGGCTCCGTCCCCTCCGGGCTCGGCGGCCGGACGGCGGACCCCGTTCGGGAGGTACATCCAGAGCGGCCGGTTGGCCTCGTCGAACGAGGACCGGTGGAAGTGGCCGGGCGGGACGCCGGCACCGATCGCTCGGTCCCGCTGGGAGTCGGTGTAGACCTCGCGCTCGACGAGGTCGGGCGCGCGCGCGGCCGTGTGCCGGTGCTGCCCGCGACCGGCCTTCCCGACCTGAGCGCTCAGCCAGCCTAGCGGGCTCCGGATCGTCCCGGCCGGCTGGGCCTCGAGGTCCGCGAGCACTCGGAGGACGACGTCGGACCCACCACGCACGAGCAGCTGGCCCACCTTCCTTTCGAGACGTCCGTCGGCCTCGCCGAGATGGCGGAGCCGGGCGACGACGTCGGCCGAGGTCCCCCTCTGATCCTGTTCACCCTCACGACCGACCGACCCCTCGGAGCCCGGCCCGTCTGGCGCTTCGGCCTCGCGCGCGCGGGCGGGTCGGTCGGTCGTTGAAGAGGGATGAGGGGGATGCGGGATGAGGGATGGTAGGTCTGCGCCCTTGGGTGCGCCCCAAGTGCGCCCCTGAGTGCGCCCCAGATCGCCGTTCTCGCTCCCGTTTCGGCCGTTTTCTGCGCCCTCAGGTGCGCCCCAAGTGCGCCCCTGGGTGCGCCCCTCGTTGTCGCCCGCGCCTGAGGTGCGCCCTGGATCGTGGTTTTTGCCCCTTCCCAGGCCGATTCTTGCGCCCTTCGGCGCCCCGATGCCGGCGTTCTCGAGCCAATCCGCGGGGACGTTCCGAGCGGCCGGGTTGTCGAGTTGGCGTCCGTCCGACGTCGCGCGCTTAGCGGCCTCGGCGGTGAGCTCCGCCCAGTGGTAACGGACCGTCTTATACGTCCACCGCCAGCGCTCGGCGTAGGTCCGCTGCCCGTGGACCCGCCCCGCGTCGGCCGTCAGTTGGAGGTCAGCGATAGCGGCCTCCCTCGGGTACTCGCCCGGGGTAGCCTCGGCCGCGTCGACGAGCGCCTGGAGGGCGGAGGCCGGCACGTTGAAGAGGAACCGGCTCCCGCTCACAGGGACCTCGCGTTCCGCCGGATGAACGCCTCGACCGCGGCCGGGTCGAACCGCCGGACGCCGCGACCCGTCCCGATCCGGATTACGGGGATCTCGCCGTCGGCGACGAGCGCCTCGACCGTCCGAGTGCTCACGTTGAGCCGCCGGGCCGCGCCGTCGAGGTCGAGGAGCGGCGGGGGCGTCCTCGCCTCCTCGATGAGCTCGGCGACGCGGGCCGCCAGTCGGCCGGCGAGCGCGTCGAGGTCGAGGCCAGCGGAGGCCGGCACGTCCGCCTCGGCACCGAGGCGGGGGGGACTGCTGGAAGATCGGTCGGCGGCCGGGCTGGAGGGCGGCACGGGGCGTCGGCTGCGACCAGGTCGGGCGGGCGCGGGCAGAGCTCCCCTACCAGATCGGTGCCGCCGACACGATGGGGGTCCGTCCGCGCCCGCCCGGCCCGGCCGGAGCGGAGTGCTTTTGATCTGGCGATGGCCCGGCGGTCGCCGGGGGCGGCGCCAGAATGATCCGTGGGCGCTCGGACGCTGTCAAACTACGCCCGTAGGGTGAGGCCCAGTTTGTGCCGACGGCGAAGGGCTCGGGCCCGCAATGCCAGCGGAGTCCGGCCTTAGAAATCGTGCGGCCGTGCACAGAATCGCCGGTGCCGCCCGGTGCGAGGTCGAAGACGACCGCGCCGCAGAGAGGTCGAATTCACATACTTGCACCCCCGCAAGTCCCCGCGTACTCTCCCCTCCCCCACCAGTGCCCGAGATGCCGGACCTGATCACGACCACAGAGGCGGCCCGTCGCAAGGGGTGCTCGAGACAGACGATCGTCGACGCCATCGGCCGTGGCGAGATCGAGGGGAGCAAGGTCGGCCCGGTCTGGGTCGTCTCCGACGACACTGCGCTGGCGGCGTGGGAGGTCCGCGAGATCGGCGGGCGGCTCTCGGCGGGACCGACCGGAAGGGCCGCTCACCGGGCCTCGGCGGGCACGTGAGCGGCACCTCAAAACGGAGGGGAAAGACGGACGAGGTGTTCGCCGTCGAGCTCCCCGACGGGAGCCGGATCGACCGGGACCACAAGGTCGTCGACGGCGAGCGCGTGCCCGTCGGGAGCTGGCGGTGGGTCGTCTACGACCCCGACCGCCGGCCGAAGCGAAAGCGGGTGAACCTCCGGACGAAGGACCAGGCCGCGGCCATGCGGAAGGCGATGGGCTACGCCCGCCGCCGCTCGCTCGGGACGTACGACCCCTGGGGGAAGGCCGGCGGCGCCGTCGCCGGCGTCGGGCTGGCCTCAGCCGTCGAGCGGTACCTCGCCGAGAAGTCGGGGGCCTCGGCGCCCTCGACAGTCGCCGAGGACCGCCGGTACCTCGACAAGCTCCAGCTCGAGCTCCCGGCCGGCGCGCTCGTCGGCCACGTCGGGCAGGACCATGTCGAGGCCGTCGTGAACGCTCGCAAGAAGCCGCCGAAAGACGCCGACGGCGTGCGGCGGGGACCCGGCCCCGAAGCGAGCCCCGAGACGAAGAAGCGCCGCCGGGCGAGCCTCAGGCACTTCCTCGCCTGGACGGTCGAGCGGGGTATGCGGACGGACAACCCGGCCGACGGCGTCCGCCTACCCAAGATGCCCAACGCCCGACGCGACCACGTGACGGACGCCGAGGCCGCGGCCATCCTACGGGCGGCCGCCTCGGCCGAGGTGACCGGCGAGGACGGCGTCGAGCGGCCGGGGTGGGTCGCCGACTGGGTCACGTTCGGGCTCGGGACCGGGCTCCGGCCCGGCGAACAGCGGGAGCTCCGGTGGAGCGCGGTCCGGCTGGCCGAGCGGTCCGTCGAGGTCGGGAAGGGCCACCGGGTCAAGACGGCCGGGAGCCGGCGGACCGTCCCCGTCCGCGGCGACGCGCTGGCCGTCCTCCGGCGGCTCCACGCCGGGCGGACGACCGAGGCCGACGGGTTCGTCTTCCGCGGGGCGACGGGCGGGAAGGTCGCCGTCGACTACCTCACGAAGCGGCTCCAGAAGCTGGCCGAGCGCGCGCGCGTCCACAAGACCGTGACGGCGTACGCGCTCCGGCACGCCTACGGGACGCGGATGGCCGCGGCCGGCGTCCCGCTCCTCGACCTCGCGCGGCTGATGGGGACGAGCCTCCGGATGATCGAGCGGCACTACGGCCACTACGACCCGGCCCGCGGGGCCTCGCACGTCGAGAGGGTCTTCGGGACCTCTCCAGCCGAGCAAGGTCACGACACCGAGGCGACACGCGATGGCTGACCTGTGGCCTTCCGTTCTCGCATCTGTGGTGTCCGGCCTCGCCGTCGCGATGGTCACGTCCCTCGTCACGGTCAGGCTCTCGATCCAACGGTTCTACACCGAGCGGTGGTGGGAGCGGAAAGCCGACTACTACACGGACCTGGTCGAGGCGATGGAGCACGTCCGGCGTTGGCTCGCGATGAACCTCGAGTGCGCGCGGGAGCGTGGGGCCACTCTCACCCGAGCTTACCCCGGCGTCACGTATCCCGAGCGGGACGCGTTCTTCGGGGGCCTCGATCGGTTGAAGCGCGCGGCGTCCACCGGGGACTTCCTTATGTCGCCGGACGCCCTGGCGCAGGTGGCCGGGCTGGTCGATGTTCTCGACCGGCCAGTGGAGGGTACGGACGTGGCCGGCGCGTACGCGCTCTGGAACCAATCGGCCGAGATCGCCCTCCGGGAGTTCAAGGCGCTCGCGCTCCTCGACCTGAACATCCTCACGCCGAGGGCGGCGAGGGAGCGAGTACGGACACGCTACTGGTTCGGACACAATTCGGACGAGCCCGTGCAGATCGTCGCGGAACCTCGCGGCCCCACACCCCCAAATGGCTCCGATGGCGCCGTTTCTCCACCCTCGGTGCCGTGACTGTTTCGCCCGACTCACAATGGCATTGAGGAGGTCAGCGGTTCGAATCCGCTTAGCTCCACCCCGCCGAAACCGGCCTTCCCGATATTGGGAGGGCCGGTTCTGTGTTTCACACGGCCGCCACGCCTTCCGCACTCCCGGAGTCAAGTACGACACATGTATGGCAAGCGAATGCGCTCGAAGCGCGAGGGCAGCATGTGATCCCGTCCGGACGTAGCGCCCCCCGTTGTCAGGAGAGTGTCACGTACGGCTCCGAGGCCGACGGCCCACCGGGGCACGGCTGCGCGCCCCGAACTTCTGCGCCTGGATCCGGGCTGCGCGTGAGGTCCGCCCCGGAGACGCCGGCGGCGAACCCGAGGCAGCTCTCGATCCGGGAGTAGCTCCCGGCCTGCCCCTCGACCGAAACCCCGTCGACGACGAGGACCCGGAGCTTCTCGCTGCTGGCCTACACGACGGCGGCCAAGTCCTCCGGGCCGACGCCGAACATCCGGATGAGCGCCTCCGCCAGGGGACCTGGTCGAGGTCGACCCGGGTGGAGGGAATCCCGTTCCGGCTGTTGAGCTCGCGGAGGCAATGGGGAGTTCCCAACCGCCGGGGCGGTCTCCACACGTGTCCTGCTCTACCGGCCGACCACCGTCAGTCGACCCGTCATCGTCTCAGCCCCGCACGTGACACGGTAGACGTAGGCGCCGGCGGCCCGCGGCGTCCACGCGAACGCGCGCGCGCCCACCCCGTCCGCCTCGGCGACGTGGACCCGACGGCCGAGCACGTCGAACACCTCTAGCTGGACGGGCCCCAGCGCGTCGGAAGAGACGCGGATCCTGACGCGGTCACCCGCAGGGTTCGGACCGGCGGCCACACGGAACGTGGGCACGGTAGGGCCGCCGTCGGCCGCCGTCGCCCCGATCCGCCCCTCCCCTTCCTTGACCCGGATCCGCTGGCCCGTCGCGAGGCCGAGCAGCCGGTCGGTCTGGCCGCTCGGCCACGCGACCACGAGAGAGTCGACAGTCGCGGCCGTGCCGAGCCCGAGGTGGACTGGGGTCAGGTTCTGTGCGAGATACTGCGCCCCGTGGTGGAGCCGCGTGTGCGGCACGCCGTCGACCCACGCCGTGACCGTCGCGCCCAGCCCATCGCCGTTCGACGCCGTCCCCTCCAGTTCGACGTCGAGCCACTCGCCCTGCGGCAGCGTGTTCTCGTAAAGGTAGGGCGCCCGGAAGACGTTCGACACGACGACGTCCTGATCGCCGTCGCCGTCCGCGTCGAAGACGGCCACCCCGCGGGCGGCCTGATCGGCGTCGAGACCGACGGCGGCGGACACCCGAGTGAAGCTGAAGCTCCCCGACTCCAAGTCGTTGCGGAACATGTGATTCGTGTAGTCCGGGTCGAACAGACCCGTAACCACGAGGAGATCCTCGTCGCCATCGTTCTCCATGTCGAAGAACTCCGTCCCCCACCCCCAGTCCGCGATGTCGACCCCGACCGCCTCGGCCACGTCCTCGAACTGGCCAGGCGCCGTCTGGAGCCAGAGCGGGTTCCGCTGCTCACGCGTCGGCGTGGCGACGTTGGTGAGGTAGAGGTCGAGGAGCCCGTTCCGGTCGGGGTCGGCGAGGGCGAGGCCCATGCCGTAGTTCTCGTCCTCGAGGCCGAATTCGGCCGTCGCCTCGCGGAACGTCCGGTCACCTTCGTTGACGTACAGCCGATTGATCCCGACGCCCGTCGTCGTGTCGATGTCGGTCGAGAGGTAGAGGTCGGTGAGGCCGTCGGCGTTGGCGTCAAACGGGAGCGCCATCCAGGTCGCGTCGGGGTCGGCGAGTCCGCTCGCCTCGGAGACGTCGGTGAAGGTCCCGTCCCCGTCGTTCGAGTAGAGGCGGTTGCTCAGGTCGCGGTCCGGCCCGTAGTCCCACCACGAGCCGACGTAGAGGTCGAGGTCGCCGTCCTGGTCGTAGTCGAACCAGAGCCCCGAGGCCGAGACGTAGCCGCCGCCGGCCTCGGCGCCCGAGACGCCCGCCTCGGCCGTGACGTCGGAAAACGTGCCGTCGCCGTTGTTATGGAACAGCTGGTCGGGCCCGAGGTGCCCGAGGAAGAGGTCGGGCCAGCCGTCGTTGTCGTAGTCGCCCCAGGCCGCGACGTACTGGTAACCGAAGTTGCGCGTATCGGCCCCAGGCGTCGCCCCCAGTTCGACGTCGATGCCGGCCGACAGCGTCACGTCTTCGAACGTCCCCGTGCCGTCGTTCTCGTAGAGCCGGCTCCAGGTCAGGACGTTGGCCGGGTCGTAGGCGCGGCGGGCGACGAGGTAGAGGTCGAGGTCGCCGTCGCGGTCGTAGTCCGCGATCGCGACGCCGTTCGTGTTGGACAGCGCGCCGAGGCCCGCGTCGAACGTCCGCTCCACGAAGCCCTGCGCGGCGGCTGGGGCGGCGAGGACCAGCGAGAGGCCGGCGAGCAAAAAGCGCATCATCGGGCGAGAACGATCGGGCGGGTAGCGACGGCGCGCTCGGTCCGCGCGCGGACGAGGTAGGCGCCGGGCGCCAGCCCGGTGGTGGGAATCGAGAGATCGCGGCCGGTGACGCCCTCCGCCGTGGCGACGCGCCGGCCGCGGACGTCGAACACGTCGACGGCGACGGAGCCCGTCGCCCCCCCGAGGCGGACGGTCAGAGGCTGGCCGGCGACGGCAGGCGACGGGAACACGTCGAGCGGGGCGTCGGCGACGGGCTCGGACTCGGCGGCCACAGGGGCCGTGCCGAGGAAGAATTGCTCGGCCAGTTCGGCGGCGTCGACGCCGATGACAGCGCCCATCCGACGGCCTGGGAGGTCGTCGGCGGGCGGATGGATGCCGCCCCAGATCCGCGAGAGGCTGCACTGGTCGGCCGCGTCGCGGTAGGTCGCCCACTGGAGCGTGACGTCGACGCTCGGGCCCTCTTCGAAGACGAGGAACTCGTTGCGCGGCGCCTCGAACTCGCCGAGTCCGCCGGGAAAGAACGGGCTGCCAGTGGCGAGGGTCAGCACCTCGGCCGCGGCGCGCGAGAAGGTCGAGTGGCCCGAGACGTAGCCCGCGAACGGCGGCGTCACGAACGTCGGCCGCTGGTACGGCCACCACTCGGCGGCCCGTACCCACCCGACGCCGGCCTCGTCGGTCTCGGGGTCGTCGATCCGATCGGGCCCGCGCCACGCCCACAGCTTGATCTCGCCGACGTGCTCGCCGTTCGGCCCGGCCAGCGGGTCGCCAACGAGAATCCGCTGGATGTGGCCGGCTATGAGCGGGATCCCGCCGGGGTGGTAGTCGGGCGCGTCGGGGTTCGAGCTCTGCCCCAGCGCCGCGAGCGCGCGGATCGCCGAGATCGGGCGAATGTAGTCGTACCAGCCCTTCAGCCCCCACGCCGTCACGGCCGCGTCGTGAACGGCGCCGCCGAGCGCGAAATACGTCTTGACGTCCCACTCGAGCCGGTCGAGGACGGGGCCTTCACCCCGCCACCGCCGCTCCAGAAGGGGGCTGTCGGAGACGGTGTTGAGGATCGTGAACCAGTGGCCCGGCGGCGTCTCGGAGTCGGGCCCGTCGGCCCAGAACTCGGCGAGCACACGGGTGTAATCGCCGCGGGGGACGACGTTCGGAGCGTAGGGCCGGCCCGTGACCGGGTTGACGTCCCACCCGGCGCCGTTCCCGCCCTCGGCCGTGCGCCGATAGAAGACGCGGACCTCGTCCTCGGTCTCAGGGAGGCGGCCGAGGTTGCCGAGCGCGCCCGGCGAGATGTCCCACAGCACGCCGTCGGCCGGGTCGAGTTGGCCGGACCACACGGCGACGCGGGAGAAATTCCACAGATACCGGTCGGTCTCGCCGCCCCCGTCTTCCTGCCACTGGGGCGGCGCACCAGGATCCGCGTAGAGGACGAACTCCTGACCGTCGCGTTCGCGGGCGGTAGCCGCGCCGGGGTCGAGCGCGAACCCCTTCACGGCCCCCCACTCCGGCCCGACGAAGGGCGGTGCCCCGCCCGGGATTTCGTTGCCCGACTGGTCGATGAACACGTCGAACTGGAGCGGCTGCCACCGGTTCATGTCTTCGATGTCCGGGTTGCCCGGCTCCGAGGGCAGAAGCGGCGGGTTGACGGCGTGGTAGCCCTGCGCCGCATAGCCCTGCGCCTCGCGCGCCCCGTCTCCTCTCCCGTATTCGATCACACAGTTGGCGACGGTGAGGCCGAGCGCGGCGGGGCTCCCCACCTCGGGCGTCTCGCCGCCGGGCCTCCCCACCTCCGGGTCGTGCCCGAGGCGGACCATGAGGGAGTCGAACTCCGGCAGCGTGAGGAGCGCGCCGGGCGAGTTCCGAAAACGGTGGCGGAGGACGCGGTACACGGCGTAGCTGATCGCCTCCTCGCGCGCCGCCTGACGGTCCGAGACGGGAGCGACCTCGGCCGAGCAAGCAATGCCACCGAGCGTCCGCCCGAGGAGGTACGGCCTCGCCGTTTCGTCGTAGGCCGCCCAAGCGTCCCACATCGCCACCGACGTGTGGAACAGGTTGCGCGCGTGGACGGTCGGCCGCGCGAGATCGTTGCGGATGCCGCCGAGTAGCACCTCGTTCCACAACCGCGCGACGGAGGGCTCCGGAGCGTCCTGAACGCCCTGAGCCTCAGTGGCGGTCCCCGGTCCACACACGACGAGTCCCAACAGTACCCATCGGCCGAGAGCCATCGAGAGCGACGAATACCGACGCATCGGACGGGAGCGGTGGGGGGAACGTGCGACCCGTCGAAGCTACGTACGCAGGCCAGATCCCCGGGCCTCCTGGAGGGCCCCGTCCCGCCGAAGCGTCCCACCCGTGGGCTAGAGACGTCCCAACACCTCGACCACGACGTCCGGCGCGTCGGCGAACACCCCATCGACGCCGGCGGCGAGGAGCGCGCGGACCTCGGCCCGGACGTCCCCGCCCGCCTCGGGGGCTCCGCCGGGTGACTGGAGGGGGGGCGGGAGGAAAACGTTCTCCGGGCGAACCGTCCAGACGTGGACGTCGAGGCCGGCCGTGTGGGCGTCGGCCACGAGCGACGACGGCGCCAGCGTCTCGGGGTCGAGCACGAAGGTCTTGGCGACGCCGACCGCGTCGGCGTAGGTGGCGACGGTCGCGAGGCCGTCGGGCGTCATCATCGCGTCGTACGAGAGCTCGCGCCGGTCGGCCGGGCCCGCGCCCGGCATCGCGAGCTGGACGAGCCGGAGCCGCGTTAGCCCCCGCAGCAACTCCAGCCCGCCGACCTCGAACGACTGGATCCAGACCGGGTCGTCCCGCTCGTCGAGGCCGGCAACGTGGAGCGCCTCGACGAGCGGGACCTCGAGCGGCAACCCGATCCGCCGGAAGTACGTCGGGTGCTTCGTCTCCGGGTAGAGCCCGACGGGGCGGCCGCGCGCGGCCCCGAGCGAGTCCGCGAGGGCGATCACCTCGGCGAGCGTCGGGATCTCGAACCGGCCGTCGTAGGCCGCGCTCCGGGGACGGAGGCTCGGCAGTCGCTCGATGGCCCGAAGCGTCTTGAGCTCGTCCAGGGAGAAGTCCTCCGTGAACCAGCCCGTGACCTGCTGCCCGTCGATGACCTTGGTCGTCCGCCGGTCGGCGAACTCGGGGTGAGCGGCGACGTCCGTCGTCTCGGAGATCTCGTTTTCGTGGCGCGCGACGAGGACGCCGTCCCGCGTCATCACGAGATCCGGCTCGATCACGTCGGCGCCCATCTCGATGGCGAGAGCGTACGCTTCGAGCGTGTGCTCCGGACGGTACGCGCTCGCGCCGCGGTGGGCGATCACGAGCACGGAGTCGGCAGACATGGCGGCCAGGAGGACGAGGGCGAGCGGCATCGGACGGCGGGAAGATGTGCCAAGATGCCCTCTCCCTTCCCCCCGCGGAACAACCAGACCGTGACCCCGCCCGCCTCGGGCCCGAGGCGGATCGACTCAAAACGACACCGCCCGCCGCGGCAGAGGCCGGGGCGGGCGGGTGGTGGGACGTTCGGGGACCCGGGCGCTAAAACTCGCCGCCGTCGAAGTCCCCGCCGCCACCGCCGTCGCCGCGCTCACCATCGCGGCTCCGGCGGTCGCGCTCGTCCTGACCGCCGAAGCGGTAGGAGAACGTGACGCCGACCTGCTGAGCGCCCCAGTCGCGCTCGAACTCCTGGTACAGCGTCGGTTGGTCGAGCGTGTAGGCGAACCCTGCCATTCCGAGTGGATCACGAAGCTGGACTGTCAGGCTCGCGCGCTCGTCGAACAGCCGCTGGCGGAGCGCGACGTCGACCCACGAGCGCGCGCCGATCCGGCCCTGTTCCGTGTCGAGAGGGGCGCTGTAGCGCGCCGTCGCCTGGATGTCGAGCGGCCCGATCCCGAGCCGGTCGCCGAGCCGGTAGTTCGCGTTGACGCGCCCGCCCCAGCCGAACGCGTCGTTCGAGATGTCGCCCTGGGCGTCGCCGGCCGTCGCCGTCCCGGCCGTCTGGACGCGGAAGCCCTCGAGGCTGAGGTAGCCGCTGAGCCCGCCGATGTCCTCGAACGACGAGATCGCCTCGACGCCGTAGGAGTCCGACGTGTCGAGGTTGCGCGACGAGCGGACCGTCACGCCGTCCTCGCGGACGGTCGAGAACCGCCGGATGACGTCGGTCGTGTGGCGGAAGTAGGGCGTGAGCGAGAACGAGCCCCACGGGACGAACTGCGTCACGCCGACCTCGAAGGCGTCGACGTACTCGGGCCGAAGCTCCGGATTGCCCTGGCGGATGTTGAGCGGGTCGTCGAAGGACGGGAACGGGTTGAGGTCCCACCCGCGCGGCCGGTTCACGCGCCGGCTGTAGCCCGCCTTGAGCGTCGTCGCGTCGGTCGGCGAGAGCGAGAGGAACGCGCTCGGGAAGACGCTGGCGTAGTCGACCTCGAACGTCTCGTCGGTCGTCAGGAGCTCGAACGTCCGCTGGGCCGTCTCGAAGCGGGCGCCGACCTGGAGGCCAAGCATGCCCCACTCGCGAGCGGCCTGCAGGTAGGCGGCGTGGACGATCTCCTCGTACTCGAAGTCGTTGTTGACGCCCTCGTCGGGGACATAGGCGCCGTCGACGAGCGACTCGGAAAAGAGACGGGTCGACTCGCGCTCGAGCTCGCCCTTGTAGCCGGCGTCGACGCGGAAGCCGGCGAGCGGCCGCGTGTAGTCGACGGCGAGCGAGGCCTCCTGCTCGAGCTCGTCCTCGTCCACGCGCTGCGGCTGGTCGAGGTCACCGGTGCCGCTGAGGAGCGTCTCGTCGTAGGTCTGGATCTCGCCCTCGTCCGAGAGCTCGCCGCGGCCCTCGATCACCAGCTCGTGGCGCTCGCCGAACGCGTGCCGGAGCCCGAGACGGACGTCCGAGGACAGCCCCTCGTCGTCTTCTCGCGCGAGGCGCTCGAACTCGAACAGCGGGTCGCCGGCCGCGCTGCTCCACAGCGACGTGTTGAGCTCTGTCTCGCCGCCGCCCCGCGTGCCCACCTGGACCTGGGACGTGATCGTCGTGGCGCGTGTGAGGCTGTAGTCGGCCGAGAAGTTCAGGAGGTGCGACGTCCGCGTCCGGTCCTCGTCCTCGGCCTGGAGGAGCGTCGTCTGGTCGGTGCTGTAGCGGTTGATCCGGTAGCTCGACCCGTTCCCGGCGCGAACGTCGTTGCGGTAGCCGTACGTGGCGGCGAGCGACCAGGGGCCGCGGCCGTAGGTCACGGCGGCCGTCGCGTCGTAGCCGCCCTGCGTGTCGGTCCCGGCCGTGAGCGTCCCGCCGAGGCCGGGGTCGGCGTCCTCCTTCAGCACGATGTTGATGATGCCGCCGACGCCGTCGGGCTCGAACGCGGCCGACGGGTTCGGGATCACCTCGACGCGCTCGACGGCCCCCGCCGGGAGGCTCTGGAGGTAGGACGCGAGGAACTCGCCCGAGACCGGCGCCGGCCGGCCGTTGACGAACACGGCCACGTTGCCCGCGCCCCGCAGCGACACGTTCCCGTCGATGTCGACGTCGACCGACGGGAGCGTCGAGAGGACGTCCGTCGCCGAGCCACCTTCGGCGATCGGGTCGTCGGCCGTGTCGTAGACCGTCCGGTCGATCCGCGTCTGGACCTGCGTCCGGCCCGCCGTCACCTGGACCTCCTCGAGCGCCTCCGCGCTGGGCGCCAGCCCGATGGCCCCGAGGTCGACCGTGCCCGCCTCGACGACCACGCCGGGCCGGCGGACCTCGTCGTAGCCGACGAAGCTGGCCACCACGTCGTACGTCCCGACCGGGACCGACTCGATCTGGAAGTCGCCGTCGATGTTCGTCGTCACGCCCGTCACGAGCGTGGTGTCGTCGTAGACGGCGACCGTCGCGGTCGGGAGGGGCAGGTCGCTGTCGGCGTCGACGACGCGGCCGGCGAGGGCGCCGGACTGGGCAGCGGCGGGGACCGCGAGCAGCAACAAGAGGAGGGAGTAGAAACGTGACATGGTCGGTGACGGGGAGACGGGGGCTAGGCGAATCGCCCCGGGCGGAGCGACGTTTCTTGTTCCAACACGGATCGCACGTACGTGTCACGACCTGCACGGAGGTCTCAGGAGGTTCCTGACCGCCGCCCCGGCCCTGCGTCAACGCCCGCCTGCTCTGGGGTTCGGCGGTGCTCCGACCGAGGCGGGCGGAGCCGACTCCACCACGAGGATATCGACCTCCGGAGCGGGCTCGACGCGGCTGGACACGAAGTGCACATGCGCGTCACCGAGTGCACGGGGGCGCACCGGGAGCCCCGAGGCATCGGCTGCCGGGGACTCTAGATTGGGGGTGTGGCTCGTTCCGAACCCTCCCGTCGCCCCTGGACCCGCCGCGCCGAGGCGCTGGCGGCCGCCGCGTTCTGGCTCGCCCTCGGGCTCCTGACGGTCACCCGCGAGGCGCTCCGCCCGTGGCGGACCGACCCGATGGCGGCCGGCGAGATCGCCGAAACATTGGCGGAGTACGGGATCTGGGCCCTCATCACGCCCGCCGTGTTCTGGCTCGCTCGCCGGTACCCGGCCGAGCGCGGCGCCTGGGCCGGGCGCCTCGTCGCTCAGGTCGGCCTCGGCGTCGTCGTGGCGCTGGGGATCGAGCTCCTCACGCGGAACGTGCTCCGGGGGCTCCTGCTCGGGCCGCCCGAGCCCGGCCGCGAGTGGACGCTGGGAGCGGCGTTCAGCCAGCTCTGGTTCCTCGACGAGCTCATCATCTTTCTCGCCGTCCTCGCCGTCGGGTACGCCCGCGCGACGCTGTACCGGCTCCGCGAGCGCGAGGCCGAGGCGACGCGGCTGCTCGCGGAGCGGACCCAGCTCGAGGGCCAGCTCTCCGAGGCCCGCCTCTCGGCCCTCCGGATGCAGCTCAACCCGCACTTCCTGTTCAACACGCTGAACGCCGTGAGCGCCCTCGTCGAGCGCGACCCGGCCGGCGTGCGGACGATGATCGCGCGGCTCTCGTCGCTCCTCCGCCGCGTCCTCGACGACGACGGCTCCGCCGAGGTCCCGCTCCGCGACGAGCTCGCCTTTATCCGCGACTACCTCGACGTCCAGCGCGTCCGGTTCCAGGACCGGCTCGAGATCGAGGAGTCGATCGCGCCGGAGACCGTCGACGCCCTCGTGCCGCCGCTCCTGCTCCAGCCGCTCGTCGAGAACGCCATCGGCCACGGGGTCCGGCGGATCGAGGAGGGCGTCGGGACAATCCGGCTGGCCGCACGCGTCGACGACGGGCGGCTCCGGCTGTCGGTCGAGGACAATGGCCCCGGCCTCGACGGCGGCGACGGGCAGGCCGGATCGGCCGGCGGCGTCGGGCTCCGCAACACGCGCGAGCGGCTCCACGCGCTCTACGGCGACGACGCTGAGCTCGCCCTCCGCGACCGCCCCGATCGGGGCGTCGTGGCCGAGGTCGTCCTCCCCTTCCGACCTGCGCCCGTGGCGCCCGAACCCGCCCATGCCTGACCCGCTCCGCGTCCTCGTGGTCGACGACGAGCCGCTGGCCCGCCAGCGCGTGCTCGACCTGCTCGACCGGGCCGCCGAGGTCGACGTCGTCGGGACGGCCGGGACCGGGCGGAAGGCCGTCGACGCGATCCGGTCGCGCGCGGAGTCCGGCGCCCCCGTCGACCTCGTGTTTCTCGACGTCCAGATGCCGGGTTTGAGCGGGCTCGACGTGGTCCGCGAGGTCGGCCCGGCGGAGATGCCGGCCGTCGTGTTCGTGACGGCCTACGACCAGCACGCGCTCGCGGCGTTCGACGTGGCCGCCGTCGACTACCTCCTCAAGCCCTACGACGACGACCGGTTCGCACAGGCGCTCGCGCGGGCCCGCGACGCCGTCCGTCTCCGCGAGGTCGACCACCTCCGCCAGCGGCTGGCGACGCTCCTCGGCGGGGAATCGGCGGCGCCACCGAGGCCCGACTACCTCGAGCGGATCGCCGTCGAGATGCGCGGCCAGACGCGCCTCGTCCCCGTCGAGTCCGTGGACTACGTCTCGTCGGACGGCCCCTACGCTGAGATCCACGTCGGCGACGACGTGTTCGTCGTCCGCGAGCGGATGCAGACGCTGGAGGAGCGGCTCGACCCGAAGGACTTTTTCCGGATCCACCGCTCGACGATCGTCCAACTCGACCGCGTCGAGGCCCTGCTCACGGCCGCCGGCGGCGACTACTCGGTCCGCCTCACGGACGGGACGCGGCTCCGGCTCAGCCGGTCGCGGCGGGACGCGTTCACGCAGCGCCTCGGCATCGACGCCGGGGACGGGTAGCCCCGCCTCGGTCGGTCGACGGGGCCCCCGAGGCGGGCCGGATCGTCAGCCCACGTACAGGGCGAGGTCGAACGCGGCGCGGTAGCCGTCGTCGCCCGCCTCAGTGAGCGCGAGGAGCATCTGGCTGCCGCCCCGGCGGTAGATCCCGTCGCGGGCGTTCGACCGGTCGTGGGCACCCCGGCGGGCGTAGGGAGCGACCGACGTGTAGATATCCCGCGAGAGGTCGTCGTCGAAGAAGAGCTGGCTGGTGAACTCGTGTGCGGCCGTCGAGGAGGCCGCCGACCGCACCTTGAAGTGGACGTGCGGCGTGCGGCCGGAGTACCAGCCCGGGTAGATCGTCTGAAACGTGGCCGTCCCGTCGGCACCGGTCCGCTGGGTTCCGCGGCAGTAGGTCTCCCCGCGCTCTGGCCCGACGCCGGAATAGTCGCCCCCGGCGTCGGCGTGCCACACGTCGACGAACGCGCCGGGCAGGACTTCACAGGCGCCGTCCACGACACGCGAGACGGTGAACGTGAGCGCCAGCGGGACGCCGGCCCGGCCTTCCCGGACGTCCGACCGGAGGAGATCGTCGTCGAGGTAGAACGGCCCCTCGGTCAGCTCCGGGCGGACGACGCACGAGCCGGAGAGCGGAGCATCATCGGCGACCTCCTCCTCGCAGCCGGCGAAGGCGAGGAGGAACGGCGTCGTGAACAGGCCGAGCGCCTGACGGCGCGTGAGCACGTGGCCGCGGTCGTCGTGGTCCTCGGGATGCGGATGCGCATGCATGGCAGGGCGGGGTAAGGATCCACTCAACGTCGGTCCACGGACGGCGGTGCGCCAAGCGTCACGAATGGCAGCCTCGCGTCAGGGAGGATAGGCGCCACATCGATACCCGGCCAGCTTGCGGCGGATCGGGAGCCCGGGCGACTACGCCGTGCGGTTGGCGGACGACCGCGAGGTCCGCGTGTCTCGCTCGCGGCGGGCGGCGCTGGAAGCTCGGCTCAAGCAGGGATAGCGATCGGTGCAGGGGACAGTGCATCGCGTCGCGCACGTGACGGCGCGAGGTTTGGCGGCGGCTCTCCGTCCGCCCTCCCTCATCTCCCCTCGCCCATGCGATTGCTCGTTCCCGTGCTCGCCCTCCTCACCGCCCCGCTCGCCGTCGCCCAGCCCGACGACTCCCCGATCCAGGCGGGGGCGGATGCCCTCCTGTTCCAGATCGGCCCGGACTTCGACATCGACTCGTTCACGGGGTCGATCATCTCGTACAAGTGGCATCAGAGCCCGACCCGGGCACGGCGCATCGGGGTCAGCGGGTACTTTGACGTCGGGGTCGAGGACCGTGAGCAGAACACCGGCGTGGCAGGACAGAACCAAGAGGTGAACTTCCAGGTCGCCTCCGTCGGGGCGAACTTCGTCCCCCTGACCTTCCGGCGCGGCGATACGCCGGTGTACCTGTATCACGGCTTCGGTCCGACGGCCACCGTGTTCTTCCGCCGCTACGAGACCGACACCGAATCCGGGAGCGAGCAAACCGGCTCGGGGTCGACCGAGAACCAGGCGGAGGTCCACGCGGGCCTCGCCGGAGTCGTCGGCGTCGAGTGGCCGGTCTCGGAGGCCATCAGCCTGGTCGGAGAGTACGGCGCGTCACTGACAGGCCGGTACTCCCAGTCACGCCGGACGTACCGCTCTCCGCCGGGGGACCCCGAGGGCGCTCAAGCCAGTGATCGCTCCACCCGGCTCGGCGTCGGACTCTCCCAGGCGGGCGCGCGGTTCGGGGTAAGCGTGTACTTCTGATCGGGCGACCCCGTCCACCTCGACATCGAGGCAGGCGGGGTCAGCCGAGGCCGAGGAGCCGGCCGCCCTGGTAGATCGCGAACGAGAACACGTAGGCCAGCGCGAACATGTAGCCCCACATCGCGACGGGCCAGGCCCACGAGTTCAGCTCGCGACGGGCGATCGCGAGCGTGCTCATGCACTGGAGCGCGAACACGAAGAACACCATGAGGCTCACGGCCACGAGCGGCGTGAAGACCGGCGTCCCGTCGGGGTACGTGTCGGCCTTGATGGCCTCGCGGAGCGACAGGCTCTCCTCGTTGGCGTCGGCGCCGGCGCTGTAGATCGTGGCGAGCGCGCTCACGATCACCTCGCGCGCGGCGAACGAGGCGACGATGCCGGCCGAGATCTTCCAGTCGAACCCGAGCGGGGCCATGACGGGCTCCAGCGCTCGACCGAACCGGCCGATGAAGCTGTTCCGGACCTGGTAGCTCGCGATCTCGTCCTCGACGGAGACCGACGAGATGCCCTCCGCGTCGGCCGCCTCGACGGCGCTGTTGGCCGAGGCCTCCTCCGTCGCCTGCAGCGCCGCCCGCTCCTCCGGCTCCACCTCGACCAGCCGCTGGGCCGTCTCGGCCTGGGCCGCCGCGGCGCGCGCCGCCAGCTCCGGCGGGAGGTCCACCTTCGGATAGCTGGCGAGGAACCAGAGCACGATGCTCAGCCCGAAGATGATCTTCCCGGCGCGGACGACGAACACCTTCGCCCGGTCGCGCATCCGGCGCCAGAGGTACCGCGGCTGCGGCATCCGGTACGGCGGGAGCTCCATCACGAAGTTCGACCCCTCGCCCTTGAACACGAACCGCCGCAGGACCCACGCGGCCACGAACGCCATCACCGTCCCGAGCACGTAGAGCGACGTCATCGCGAGGCCCTGGTAGCCGATGATCCCGAAGAGCGAACCGGCCGGGATGAAGGCGGCGATGAACAGGACGTAGACCGGCAGCCGCGCCGAGCAGCCCTGGAGCGGGACCACCATGATGGTGATGATCCGGTCGCGCTCGTCGGCCAGCGTCCGCGCGGCCATGATGCCGGGGATCGCGCAGGCGTACGCCGAGAGCATCGGGACGACGGACGCCCCGCTGAGGCCTACACGCCGCATCGCCCGGTCCATGATGAAGGCCGTCCGAGCCATGTAGCCCGTGTCCTCCATGATGCCGAGGAAGAAGAACAGCAGCAGGATCTGCGGGAGGAACACGATCACGTTGCCCACGCCCGTCAGCGCGCCCTCCACGAGCACGTCCTCCACGATTCCGTCGGGCATCACCGCCCGGAGCCCCTCCCCCGCCGCGCCGACGAGCCACTCGATGAGGTCCATCGCCGGGACCGCCCAGGTGAAGACCGCCTGGAAGATGAGGAGCAGGACGCCCCCGAAGATGAGCGGCCCCCAGATCTTGTGGGTCACGACCGCGTCGATCTTGTCCGAGAGCGTCGCCTCCGTCTGGTCCGACTGGCGGACGACGCGGGCGGCGACGGGGCTGATCCAGCCGTAGCGGCCGGTCATCTCGGCCATCTTGTACGGGACCGGGCGGGCCTCCAGCGCGGCCCGCGCGTCGAGCACGGCCTGGTGGAAGGCCGGGGCGTGGCTCGCCCACGGCTTCAGGAGCGGGTCGGAGGTCAGCGCACCGAGCGCCTCGAAGCGCCGGCGCTCGGCCGGGACGCTCTCCGGGAGTCGTTCGGCGAGCGTCGCCAGCGTCTCGGCGACGGCCGGCATGACGTCCCACGGCACGCCCGAGGCGGGCGGGGGCGGGTCCAGGACGGCCCGCCTCAGGTCGCCGATCCCCTCGCCCACCCGCGCGGCCGTCTCCACGACGGGCACCCCGAGCGTCTGGGAGAGCGCGGCCACGTCCACCTCAATGCCCGCCTCGGCGGCCGCGTCGGTCATGTTGAGCGCGACGACGGTCGGGAGCCCGAGGTCGAGGACCTGGGTCACGAGGTACAGGTTGCGCTCGAGGTTCGTCGCGTCGACGACGCACACGACGACGTCCGGCGCCGGCTCGCCGTCGATCCGCCCCACGAGCGCGTCGAACGCGACCCGCTCGTCGACCGACTTCGGGTTGAGGCTGTACGTCCCGGGGAGGTCGACGACCTCGACCGACTGACCGTTGCCCGTGCCCGCCAGCTTGCCCGACTTCCGCTCGACCGTCACGCCGGGGTAGTTGGCCACCTTCTGCTGGCTCCCCGTCAGCGCGTTGAAGAGCGTCGTCTTGCCGACGTTCGGGTTCCCCGCCAGCGCGACGGTGCGGACGGCGGTGCGGGCCGGAGCAGCGGTCTCCATCGGACGGGGGCTAGGCGGCGGGCGAGACCTCGACGTGGACGGCCTCCTCCTTCCCCACCGACAGGAGGAACCCGCGAACCTTCAGCTCCATCGGGTCGCCGAGCGGCGCGAGGCGGACGACCTCGACGACGGTGCCAGGCACGAGGCCGAGCTCCAGCAGGCGGGCGGGCAGGTCGCCGCGGTAGCCCGTGACGGTCGCGCGGGCGCCCGGAGCGAGCGTGTCGAGCGTCACGGCAAGGACCTCAGCCGGCGTCGGTCGCGAACAGGCCCATGGCCACCTCCCGGCGCAGCGCCACGCGGCTGGCTCCGAGCGCGAGCACGCACTTGTCGCCGGTCGCCATCACGCAGGCGTCGCAGCCCTCACGGATGCCGAGCTCGCGGAGCCGCGCGCACGTCTGTTCGTCGAGCCCCATAAAGCAGAGGCGGACCGTCTTCCCCGCGGGGAAGGACGAGACAGGAGCGGCGAAGTCGGCGGGATCCACCTGGGGCGGGCTTATCTGGACTGCTTCTAATGTACGCCCCCTTCCCACGCCGTGGGCCGTTCACGAGATCCCCGCCGAACCCTCAAACTCTTCCGCGTCCGCCTCGGCCACGCGACCGCCGAGGCGGCCCCACACGAGACCGGCCCGGGGACGCTCGTCGCGTCCCCGGGCCGGCGAGTCCCTGACGTCTGCGGCGGGCCGCTAGCGGTCGCGGACCTCGATGTCGGTGTCGAGAACCGCCTCGGCCGGCTCCGCGCCGAACATCCGGACGCGCTCCTCGGCGTCGCGGCGCTCCTGGTTCAGGAGGCCGCGCGGGAGCTCGCGACCCATCCGCGTGCGGAGGTCGTCGGCCACCCGGGCGCGCAGCACGATGATGATCTCGTTCTGGTTGACCTGGGTCTGGTTGTACGAGAACAGGTACTTGATCAGCGGGATGTCCTTGAGGATCGGGATCCCGCGACGCGTGACGGACTCGTCGGTCGACGTCAGGCCGCCAATCGCGCGCATCTCGCCCGAGAGGAGCGGGAGCTGCGTCGCGATGTCGTCCTTGTTGATCGCGATCCCGTCGCCGGACGGGACGCCCGTCGACTTCTCGACCTTCACGTCGAGGTGGATGAACTCGACCGGGTCCCCCTCCCGCTCGTCGACGATGAGCGTCGGCGTCACGTCGATGATGGTGCCGGTCGAGAAGAACTGCGTGATCGCATTGCCCTGGAAGTCCCGGACGGTGACCGGGATGTCCTGGCCGCTCTGCATCCGGCCCTTCTCGCCGCTCTGGACGACGGTGAACGGCGTGGCGACCGTCTGGCCGTAGCCCTGCTCCTCGAAGTACCGGAACAGCTGGAGGATCTGCGTGAGGCTCACCCGGTCGGACGAGGCCTCGAGGAACCCGTCGAGCGCGTCGAAGAACGACCCGGCGTTGACGAAGAACTCCGTCCGCTCGCTCTGGCCCGAGCCGCTACCTGAGCCGCTGCCCGAGCCGCCTTGGCTCGTGGCCTCGCCGAAGAGGGCCGACCAGTTCGTCCCGACCTCGCGGGCCCGGCGCGTGTTGAGCTGGAAGATCACGGCGTCGATGCGGACCTCGCGCGTGTCGGCCGTCGCGGGGAGGTCGGCCATGGCCTGGCCCGTCTGGACCGGCTGGACGGCCCCCACGTTGGTCGCTGAGGCCCCGTCGGTCGTCGTCGCGACCAGCTGCGGCTCGGCCACGATGAAGTACCCCTCCGACTCGGAGAAGTCCAGGTTGTTGCGGTCGAGGACGAGCTCGAACGCATCGATAAAGTGGACGCCGTTGAGAGCCACGCCGATCGGGTCCGTCCGGTCCTGCGGGTCGACGACGCGCTTGCCCGTGACGCGGTAGAACGTGGGGTTGACGAGCCGGAAGAACTGGTTCATCGGCGTCGTCGCGGGGAACGAGACGAGCTCGTCCGGCGGGACGTAGCCGCGGACGACGCGGTCCTGGGCGTGGGCGGCCGGGGCCAGCGCGGGGGCCGCGAGGAGTGCGGCGAGCAGCGCGAGCACGGGCCCGAAGCGGGCGCGGCGGAGCGAGGTGGAAGTCATGGATCGGGGGGGTCAGGGACTGCGGGGGAGGGCGGCCGGGGCCGCCGGTGAGCCAGGGCTGGGGGCTAGTCGTCTTGGGGCGTCCGGGGCGTGATCTCGGCGCTCTGGTAGGTGCCGGCCTCAATGGCCTCGGGCGTGCCGGGGGCCGGGGGGGGCGCCTCGAGCGTGGGACCGGCCGGGACCGATCCGCGCGACGGCGAGAGCGACTGGCGGCCGAGGGCCTGGCGGTACCGCTCGCCCGTCTCGAGGTCGAGCTCGACGCGCTCGCGGATGCCGCCGCGGTTGAAGTCGACGGTGACGCGGGCCCGTGTCGGGTCCACATTCGCGATCCGGCCGAGGTAGACGCGGTCGCCGGCGCGGAGCTCGCGGAGCTCGCCGTCCCGCTGGAACACCGCGATCCCGCCGATCACGCTCACGAGCGGGTCGGTCTCGGGCTCGACGAGGTCGTCGGTGTTCGGCGGGAGCTGGTCGAGGATGAACGGGAAGAACGGGTTGACGGCCGCGCGGCGGGCCGGGAACGCCTCCGGCGGCGGCACGACGGCGCTGTCGGGCGCCGAGATGTCACGGTTCGTGCTGAAGAAGGCGTCGACCGCCATCGCGAACTCGGCCAGGATCACCTGGCGGCCCGGGGAGCCCGCCTCCGAGTCGGCGCCGACGGTGGTGACCATCTTCTTGACCTGGAGGTCGCGGACCCGGTACATCCCGCGGCTGTTCTCGACGTGCCAGATGAAGGCGAAGAGGCTCTCGAAGTAGGCCTCGCCCGTGATCTGGTAGGTGAAGTACGAGGCCGTCGGGCCGTTCGTCACGCCGGTCAGCGAGAGGTCGAACCGGTTGAAGCCGCGGGCCGAGAGCGCGTTGAGGTACGAGACCACGTCGGCCGACGAGAGGTCGGACGGGAGGATCTTGTAGCGCGTGTTCCAGCGGGCGAGCGTCTGGGCCGCCGACTCGCTCGCCGAGGCCTCCTCGGCGAGGAGCGTCTCGACCTCGGCCGCCGCGTTCTCGAGCGCCTCGATGTCGTTCTGGATGGACTCCAGCTCGACCGGCTGGACCCTTTGGGTCACGTAGTACCCCCCGCCCCCGGCCGCGGCCAGGAAGACGGAGAGGATGAGTGTGTTGAGGACTTCGTTGGACATGACGTCGGGGAGCCGGGGGCTGAGCCGGGGCGGGGAGCTGGGCCTAAAGGGCGGCGCCGCTGGCGGGCGAAGAGGCGGGGACGGACGGGGCCTGCGCCGAGGCGGCCGGGGACGGCGCGCCAGAGGCGTCGAGGCCGTCGAGCGGGGCCGGGCCCAGCACCGGCGGCTCGCCGGCCTGCTCGCGGAGCACGCGGGTCACCTGCGGGAGCTCGGGCGGCTGGGTAAACCGCATCCGGTACTGGTAGACCGGGTACTCGCGGAGTTGCTGGAACGTGACCTCCTCGATCGTCGCCGAGAGCCGCTGGGCCAGCCCGACGACGTTGCCGCGCGTCGTGGCGTAGCCCGAGAGCGCGACGTCGATGCCGGACGGCGTCCACTCCTCGATCCAGACGCCGCCGGTCTGGGCCGCGGCGCGGGTCGTGCGGAGCGTCGTCTGCGTCCACCGGTCGGTGTCGATGAGGAGCGAATCCATCGCGACGAGGGCGGCCGAGAGCGTGGCCTGCCGGTGGCGGAGGCTGTCGATCCGGGCCTCGAGCTGCGGGACCGAGAGCTGGGCCTCGGGTGGGAACTCGGCGAGCCTCTCCTCGGCGTCGGCGATCTGGCCCTCCTGGGAGACGTAGAGGTAGCTGAAGTAGAGGACGCTCAGGAACAGGAGCATCGCCACGACGAGCGTGTGCCAGGCGAACGAGAGGTCGAGCGTCCGCTTCCGCTTGAGGAGCGAGGCCGGGAGGAGGTTCGCGTCCTCGAACGGGCCGTCCTTCTGCTTGACCCGGTGGCCGGCGACCGCGGCCCCCGCCGCGCCGACGAGCATGGGGGCGAGCGGGCCGTAGGGGCCCACGAGGCCGTGCCGCGCCAGCCCTTCGCGGAGCGTCTCGACCCGGGCCTCGGGGTAGAACGCCGAGAAGCCCTGGACGAGCTCCTTCTCCCGTTCCTCGGACACCACGATCACGTTGTGGACCGTGCCGACGCCCTGGACGTCCTGTTGGAGGAGCACGCGCGAGCAGATCGTGTCCGGCCCGTCGAAGGCCGTCACCGACTGCATCGGCTCGTAGTGGTGGAGCTGGCCGCCCGTCAGGAGGAGGACGATCGTGTCCTCGGCCCCGACGCGGACGACGGCCGTGTTCTCGTGCGGCTCCGGGTTCGACGTCAAGCGGACGAGCCCGACCAGGAGCGGGACCTCGGCCTCCAGCGTCTTGACGGCCGCCTTGCGGTGGGCCGCCTGCTCACGGAGCATCTCGATCGACTCCGTGACGGGCTCGCTGCCCGTCGGCGCCACGGCGAGGTAGCGCCGGAGGCCGTCGCGCGGCGTCATCGGGAGGAACTGCGCCCGCGACCGGTCGACGGTCGTGCCGAAGTCGGGGAGCAGCTCCAGGAGCCGCTCGCGCTTGACGGGGGCCGCGGCGGTCTCCTTGAGCCCGTCCGTGTCGTCGGGCTTCACGGTCTTCTTCTTGGCCTTCTTGGCCTTCTTCTCGGGCGGCACCGAGATCTCACCGTAGGCGACGTCGGGGGCGTCGACGGTGAACGCGAGGGCGGGCCGTGCGAAGCCGGCGCTGGCGCACTCCTCGAGGATGTCGCGGAGCTCGATGATGATCGGCTGGACCTGCTGGGCCACGTCGCCCGCCGTCGCCGTCGAGTCGAACGCGGCGTCGGTCACGACGCCCATCCCCGCGAACTCGGCCGAGAAGTCGATCTCGCCGGACCCGCCGAACTGGATCGACGGGTCGTCGGCGCCGACCTCCAGCGTGGCCTCCTCGAGTTCGACGCCATCGGGCGTCATCGGGCCCTGGCCGTACTGGCTCTCGGCCCGGTTCCGCACAAACTGGCGGAGCGGCTCGTAGGAGTCGCCGGAGGGCCGGACGAGGACGCCGTAGACGTGCTTCGGCGTGACGTGGACGCCGAGGACCAGCCCGTCCTTCGAGCGGGGCTTCTTGGCGGTCTTCTTGGCCGCCCCCTTGCCCGAGCCGGAGCTCCCGCGCTCGTCCGTCTCGGAGAACGAGACGTCGAGGGAGCCGTCGTCGGCGCCGTCACCCGAAGGCTCGACGGGGAGCCCGCCGAGGTCGCCCTCGTCGAAGGGGACGTCGCCGTAGGCGCCGCCGCCGAGGAACACGCCGTCCTCGGCCAGCTCGGCGCCGAGCGCGCCGTCGCCGGGCGACTCGTCGCCCTCGACGGCCTTCGGCCGGAGGCTGTCGGTGCCGTAGGCGGGCGGCTGGAAGCCGCCGGCCTCGGGGCCCTCGTCGTCGAACCCGTTGGAGTCGAACCCGTCGGGGTCGTCGGGGAAGATGAAGTTGTCGCTCATGGGAGGCGGGGTCGGTCGGCGTGGGGCCGGGCGCGGGCGGGCTCCGAGGGGGCACCTCGGGGCTACGCCGTCTGCATCAGCTGCTGGAAGCGGCGCTTGTTGTTGGCGTACTGGAGGCCGATATCGGGCGTGATCTTCCGCTCGCGGACGAGCCGGAACAGGTCCTGCTCCAGGGTGATCATCCCCTGGCGCCCGCCCTCCCAGATCATCTGGTAGATCTCGCCCGTGTTGTTGTTGTGGATGGCGGCCTTGACGGAGGCCGTCACCCAGAGGACCTCCTTGGCGAGGACCCGGCCGCCGCCGATCTTCGGCGGCAGCTTCTGCGAGACGACGAGGTTCAGCACGTCGGCCAGGCGGCTCCGGACGCGCTCCTGCTCGTAGGGCGGGTACTCGGCCACGATGCGGTCGAGGCTCTCGACCGCGCTCGCCGTGTGGAGCGTCGAGAACACCTTGTGGCCCGTGTCCGCCGCCTCGATGGCCGCGTCGATGGTCTCGGGGTCGCGCATCTCCCCGATCATGATGATGTCGGGGTCCTGGCGGAGCGCCTGGCTCACGCCGACCTTGAACGACGGGACGTCGGGCCCGACCTCGCGGTGCCGGATGATGCAGCGCTGTGGGTTGTGGACGTACTCGAGCGGCTTGGCGATGATGACGATGTGGCCGTCGAAGTCCTGGTTGTTCGCGTCGATGATGGCATCGAGCGTCGTCGACTTGCCCGAGCCCGTGACGCCCGTCACGAGGGCGAGGCCCGAGCGGACGTTCGAGAACAGGACGCCCTTCTGGATGACCGGGTGGAACCCGAGCCCGTCGAGCGGGCGGACCTCCTCGTTGATGGCGCGGAGACAGACGCCGAGGTGCTGGTTGTCGTAGTAGGCCGTGCAGCGGAACCGCTTGCGCATGCCGTCCTCGGCGTCGAGCTGGTACGAGAAGTCGGCGGACTGGACCTCCCAGAGGTCGTCCTGATTCCGCTCCGAGAGGAGGTTGAGGATGAGGATGTCGACCTCGTCGTTCGAGGCCACGCCGAGCTCGAAGTGCGGCGTCTTGTCACCGTCGACGCGGTACCAGACACGCCCCAGCGTGGCCGGCCCGCCCATGTCGAGGTCCGACGCGCCCATCGGGTGCATCTTCGCGACGTACTGCTCGACGAAGCCTCGGAGCTGCTCGCGGTGGTCGACGGAGAGCCGGCCGATCTGCTCGGCGTAGAACCGGAGCCGGTCCTCGCCCGCCAGGAGCTTCGGCGCGCTCCGCGCGAGCTGGCGGACGAACGGCGGGATCCGGTGGAACCCGTCGGCGTCGAGGTCGGCGAAGCCGGGGCTCGTCGCGGGGCCGGTCGCAGCGGGAGCCGGCGGGGGCATGACGACGGACGTCGCGGCCTCTACCACCTCGGCCGGCGAGATCGGCGGGGCCGGCGGGGGCGTCGGCACCGCCGATCTCGCCGGCCGAGGTGGTAG
>NZ_MQWD01000001.1:3996710-4115931 GCF_002283365.1 Rubrivirga marina
CGGAGGGGGCCGAGGAGAAGGTGGGGGACGAACTCACGGGGGTAGGGGGGCGTCGCTGGGGCCGTCGCAAGCGCCGCGCCAGCGGCACGGGGCCCCCAAACGGCCCGTCCGGTATCGTCCTGCCCCCTGTGCCGACGTGCTTTCGACCCATCGGCGGCACGATTGGTAATCCCGGCGTGCCCCTCCCCCGCCCCATTCCGTCTCAGGAAGGGACGCCGGTCCCGTTCTGAGAGCGCGCGCCTTCCGCCCCCCGGCGACGCGGCGTCTCGTTTCCAGAGCGCGGACGCATTCCGACTCCGGAGGAGTCCGGCCTGGACCACATCACGCGCACGGGCCCCTACGCACGTGGGGGCGGCCGGGCGATGCCGGCCGCCCCCACGGGGTCAGGCGTCGGAGGCGGGAGGCCTCGCTAGTTCGTCCGGCACGCCAGCACGATGTCGTTGTGCTTCCGGAGGTGCGTGTTCGTAGCCGGGTCGGGCAGGCAGAGGAGTTGCTCGTTCGACTCGTTGCCCGGCGGCCGGTGGAGCACGGGGTTCTTCCAGTTTTGGCGGCACTGGCAGGCGAAGTCGTTCGTCGGGTCACTCGGCGGCGGCTCGGTCGGCGGTGGCTCGGTCGGCGTCGGCTGGGTAGGCGGCGGCTCGGTCGGCGGCGGCTCCGTGGGCGGGGGCGTCGTCGGCTCGTCGTCGGGGTCGTCGTCGGTGGGCGGCGGCGTGACCGGCTGGTCGGGCACGTCGTCGTGCTCCTCCCCGCAGTCGTCCTGCGTGTTGTAGTACTGGTTGAGCTTGCCCTGGTAGTTCGCGTCATACGGGCTGATCACGCCGACCTCGATGACTTGATCGGAGAAGTCAGGGCGGTTGCCGTAATCACGGAGGACGCGGTAGCCTTTGCCGTCGACGTCGGGCCAACCGAGGCCGTCGTAGCCGTACATCTTGAGCGCCTGGAGGCTCTGCACCGGGTTGTCGGAGCCGGGCCGGTCCCACGACGTGTTGTGGATGTCCTCCCAGCCGACGCGCCAGACGTTCCGCTTGTTCGGACGCTTCTCGACGAAGGCCCAGATGTCCTCGTGGGCCTGGTCGAGGTTGCCCGCCTCGACGTCGAGCGCGCGGTGGATGTAGTCGAAGCCGGTCAGGCCGTAGGAATACTCTCGGGCGTACTCCCGGAGCTCGCACTCCGACATGCGCGACGACGGGCGCATGGAGCAGTTCTGGTCGACGGCGATGTAGAAGTTGAGCTGGGTCCCGGGCTCGGCCCACACAAGACGGGCCGGACGGGCCGTCCGACGGTCCCGGTTGTCGGGCGCGAAGAGCATGATGGGCTCGGGCACGTCGCCGTCCTCCATGTCCATGGTGTACATCTCAAGGAACACGGCCGAGCAGTAGCCCGCCATCGACTCGAGGAACGAGACGTCGACGATCCCGCCGCGCTCGGCGATCATCACGTACACCCGGTACTCGTCGTGCATGGTGTACTCGGCGTCGCCGAATTTCCCAGTCGCCACGATGCGGACGCTGTGCCCCGACGTCGGGTCGGCTCGGACCGTGTACTCGCCGCCGGCGAACCGGCCCGTCGAGTACGTCCCGCTCCGGCCGGCGTTGCCCGGGCCATTAAAGGCGTGAGCCCCGGCCAGGAGTTCGTCGCCATACGCCCGGAGCTCGCCCATGCCGACGTTGAACGCGGACGCGGCGATCTCGCGCGCGATGACTTCTTCCTGGTACGCCCGCTGGTCCTTGGACGTCCGTTCTTCTGTGATCGTGGTGTTGTACAGTTGCTTGGTCAGCACGAGGCCGGAACCGAGCACCAGTACGAGAAGAGCCTTGCCCATGGTGGGGATGGTCTATGAGGAAAGGGAAGCGCGCTCAGTTCTCGAGCGATGGCGGCGGCGTCCAGTACGGACGCACTTTGAGGGTTTTCACCCAGTACAGTTCGCGCAGGTAGTTGTCCGGCTTCAGCACGTACTCGGGGACGACCCCGAACCGGACCCGGATGTAGTCGACCTTGTAGACGTCGATGTCGTTGGCCGGGTCGTCGTCGATCCGGGGGGTCTCTCCCATCCGATCCAGCAGGTCGATCTGGAAGAAGGAGAGGGTCCCGATGCTCCACGTGTTGTGGACCCAGTCGTCGTCGGCGATGCTCGCCAGCGGGGGCGGGACGTCGTGCGCCGGGAAGTCCACGACGACGGAGTCGCGGTGGACCTGGTACATCTGGTACGTCGTGTCGCGGAACGTGGCGAACTCCGTCTCGACCAACCGGTACCGCTTAAAGATTCGGGACTGGTCGCCGTTCGTCGCGGTGGTGTCGCTGTAGAACACCCACTCGGTGGCGTTGCCCGTCTCCGGGTCGACCGTCGGCTCCTCGAAGCGGTACATGTTGGTACCGAAGTTGGCCCCGATGTCCATGATATCGCGCTCGACCCACTGGCCGAACACGAGCGTCTTGGCCTTGACCGAGTGCGAGGCGACCTGCTCGATGCTCGCGTGCTGAGACCGGACCTGCGTGACCTGGAGGCCCAGCAGGAGGACGCATGCGACGACGATCGCGACGAGGTTGTCGAGGATGAACTGCATGGGGGTGGGGGCTCGGGGAGCGAGCGCCTAGGGGTTCGGCGTCTGGTCGTGCGGCCCGCCGCCGCCACCGCCGCCGCCACCCTCTCCGTAGGTCGGGTCGTAGTACGGCGAGTTCTCGTAGTCCATCTCGGCCTTGATCGGGTCGTAGGACACGACGCGGGTGGCCCGGTAGACGCCGTTCTCGTCGCCCGCGAACGGCGAGCGGATGTCGATGAGGATCCGCTTGTGGCGGGTCGGGGCAGACGCCTCGGCCATGCTCTCGGGGTTGTCGACGTAGTAGACCTGCATCCGGACCTCGAACGGGAGCTTCCGGTCGTGCGAGAGGGCGATCTCGACGTCCCGCCATCCGTCATCGTCGATGTCGTTCGGGTCCCAGGCCACGTCGTCGACGTCGTCGCAGTCGGGGGTATTCGCCGGCTTGAGCAAGTCGCACCCGTCGGTCCCGCGGTCCGTCGCGCCGAACGTCGTCCCCTCCGTGAACTCGTCGGGGTCCTCCGGCACGTTCCCGTTCTCGTCGCTGATGGCCGACGGCGTTGACTCCTCGTCGAACGACCGGCCGTCGACGAACGCGAGGACCTCCGAGGCGAGGCCCGCGGCCGCCAGTTCGACCTCGTCCGACACGAGGTTGTTGTGCGACCGGAGCGTGAGCCGCTGCTGGTTGAACGTCAGGAACGACGCGAGGACGAGCGCGAGGAGGGCGAGGAGGGTTTGTGGCATGAGCCTGCCGAGTGAGCCGGCACGAAGGTGACTCGGGGTGTCGGCAGGGCGCTAACCCTTTTGAACCTAACGGGTCAATTTGACGCGCCCGGGTTCCATCTGAGGGCCGGGCAGCGTCTCCCGTTCCTCAGGGAACGCTCCACGGGGCCGAACCGGCGGGCTAGTGCTCGCCCGCCGTGACCCGCATCATCTCCTCCAGCGAGACCTCCCCGCGGAGCACGAGGACGCGAGCCGACGCCTGGAGCGTGAGCATCCCCTCGCTCTCCCCGATCCGCCGGATCTCCTCCTCGTTGATCTCGCCGCCCGCCGACACGATCGAGGCCTGGATGGCCGGCGAGAAGTACAGGGCCTCGGCGCACGCGCGGCGGCCCTTGTAGCCCTTCCCCTTGCACGTCGAGCAGGACGAGCCCGTGTTGGCCTCGTAGATCTGAGCCTCGGCGATCTCCTCGGGCGTGAACCCGAGCTCGGCCATCATGAGTTCGTCGCGCTCGGCCATCGGCTTGCGGCAGTCCGGGCAGAGCGTCCGGATGAGCCGCTGGGCCACGACGAGGTTGATGGCGTAGGCGATGAGGAACGGCTCGAGGCCCATCTTGTAGAGCCGCGACACGGCGCTCGGCGCGTCGTTCGTGTGGAGCGTCGAGAACGTGAGGTGGCCCGTGTTGGCCAGCTTGATCGCGAGCTCGGCCGTGTCCTTATCGCGCATCTCGCCGACCATGACCACGTCGGGGTCGTGCCGGAGGATCGCGCGGAGCGCCTGCTCCAGCGACAGCTTGTGGCTCAGCTTGATCTGGCGGACGCCCGGGATGATGTACTCGACCGGGTCCTCGACCGTGAGCACGTTGACCTCCGGCGTCACGACGTTCGAGAGCGCGGCGACGAGCGTCGTCGACTTGCCCGAGCCCGTCGGGCCGGTCAGGATGACCATCCCGTGCGGCCTCCGGATGGCCTGGTTGAACTTCTCCAGCGCGCCCTCCAGCAGCCCCAGCTTGCCTAGGTCCGTGATGACCTTCCGGTCGTCGAGGATCCGGATGACGATGGACTCGGCGCGGACCTCCGGGTTCGCGTTGGCGATCGGGAGGATCGAGACGCGGTAGCGGATGAGGGTCCCGTCGATCTTGCGCTGGATGAACCCGTCCTGGGCCATGTCGCGCTCGAACCGGTCGACGTTGAGTGAGGCGTCCTTGAACACGGCTAGGAGCGCCTCGGGGTGCCCGCGCGTCTCGGTGTGCCAGTGCGCCAGGCGGCCGTCGACGCGGAAGTGGACCTCCGTCTGGCGCTTCGCGTTCGGCCAGATGTGGATGTCCGAGGCCCCCATCCGGACGCCCTCGACCAGGATGGCCTCCGTCAGGTTGAGGAGCGCCGACTGCGAGATCTCGGCCTCTAGGGCGTCCTCGTCGACGAGCCCCTTCTCCCCGCTCTCGAACGACACGCCGAAGTCGACGTCGGGCGCGTCGGACTCGGACAGCCGCTCGAGGTACTCGTTCTTGCGCGGGAACGCCTCGACCAGCACGCGGTCGACGACGTCGCCGGGCGCGTAGCACAGCTCGAACCGCTCGAGCTCGAGGCTGTTGATGACCTTCTGCAGCTCCGGCCGCATCGGGTCCTCCGTGATGAAGACGAGCTTGAGGATCCCCGACGGCTGGTCCTGCGCGTAGGCGTACGGGACCGCCTTGAGCTCGATGAGCTTGTCGCCGAGCCCCTCGTCGAACGACTCGATGACGGTCTTGGCGAACTCGGCCTCGGGCTCGCGGTCCTTGACCGGCGCCAGCCGGAAGGCGTACGTCGCCGCCGCCTGCTCGAACACGTGGTTCCGGTCGACCCCCTTGACCGTCGTGAGGCTCCGCCAGAGCGGCGTCCGCCCGCCGGCCTGCTTCCGCTCGGCCTCGGCGGCCGTGACCTGCTCGGCCGTGACCAGCCCGCGCCGGAGCAACGCCTGCACGACGCGGTCCTGGACGTGGGAGTAGGCCTGGTCCTGGGCGACCGGAGCGGCCGGCCCACCGACCGTCCGGGCGACCGCTGCGTGGGGCGAGCCCGCGGCGGGGGGGGCACCGGCCACGCGGGCCGCGTCCGGGCGGGGCCCGGGGACGACGGCCGAGGGGCGCGGGGGAGGAGAGAGCGGTGGCATGGGGAGCGTGAGTCGGTCCGGGGGACGGATGGTGGATGGGCGGCTCTGGGGCTAGCCGCCCATGCCCATCATCTCGTTCGAGGACGGGCGGATGAGGGCGGTCTCGGCCGAGAGGACCGTCAGGAACCCGACCATGAGCCCGATGAACAGGCCCACGAACGTCTGGATCGTCTCGACGGCGGTCTTCAGCTTGAGCGACGTCTCGCGCTCGTAGTAGTCGGCCATCTGCTGGGCGCTCTTCCGGACGGCGCCCGTCTCGGCGCCCGTCTTGAAGCGCGACAGCGTCATCGGCGTGAACACGCCGGCGGCCTCCATCGACTCGACGAGGCCGGCGCCCTTGCCCATCATCGCCGGGATCGTGATCGTCTTGATCCGGTGCTCCATGTACGGGTTGCCGGCCGCCTCGGCGGCCACGCGGATGACCTCGAGGTTCTCGCCCGAGCCCGAGTACAGGATGGCGAAGACCCGGCAGAACACCTCGATGTTCAGCTTGTGGAGGAGCTGCCCGATCACGGGGATCTTGATCATGTACTTCGCGATGAGGTACTGGCCCTTCGGCGTCCGCGCCCACGCCACGAAGGCCACGATGGCGACGAGCGTGATCACGCCCATGAGCCCCATCCACTTGTCGAGAAACGCGCTCATTGCCAGCGAGAACGTCGTCAGCGGCGGGAGCTCGATGCCCTCGAACGAGGCGAAGAGCCCGGCCGTCTCCGGGACGATGTACCAGACGTACCAGATGAACACGCCGATCGTGGCGAGGATGGTCACGGCCGGCATGATGAGCGCGCTCTTGACGCTCTTCTTGAACTCGTCGCGGCGCTCGAGGAAGCGGGCCGTGGCCTCGTAGATCTCGGCCATGTTGCCCGACTGGCTCGCCACGCCGAGCATGTACGCCGTGAACTTGCCCAGGCTGTCCTGGTGTTTCATGAAGGCCTGCTTGGCCTCCATCCCGCCCTTCAGGTCGGAGGCGATGTCGCGGAGGATCTGCTTCAGCGACTTCGAGGAGATGTCCGTCATGAGGAGGTTCATGACCTCCGTGAACGCCATCTTCTCCATGAGCAGGTTCGCCGCGAGGCGGACGAACATGATCACGTCGCCCGTCGGCGGCTTCGGGCTGTAGTTGATGAGGTTCTTCTGGATCGAGACGACCTCCATCCCCATCCGCTCGAGCGCGCTCCGGATCTCGTCCTCGGCGTACGCCTTCTGCTCGCCCGTCACGACCTTCCCCGACGGGTGCTTGATCTTGTACTTGAAGATCATCCGCTGCTCGAGGTCCCGGAGCGTAAACGTGTGGCGCTCCGAGAGCGCCTTGACCTTCTTCTGGGCCGCCTTCTTGTTCGGGGCGTAGACCGTCCCCTGGACGGTCTGGCCACCTTGGGCGACGCCGTTGAAACGGAACTCGGGCATGAGGGCTCGGAGGGGGGCCGGTGGTATCGACGGACGACCGCGCCGGCTTAACGGCCCGATGCGGGTCGTCTGGAGGACATCCCCGGCCGGTGAGCCGTCCCGCTCTGAGACGCGGCATCGGTCCCCTCCCCTACTCGTCCGACTCCGGCCCGGGCGCCCCCGAGGCGGGCCAGGGTAGACCGCACGCGCTCGTGGGCCTAGAGCCGGCCGAGACGTCTCGCCATGCGCCACCGCCGTCGCTCCGTCCGCCTCGCGCGCCACGACTACGCCCACCCGGGCGCTTGCTTCGTGACGATCTGCACCCACGGTGGCGCCACCTCTCCCGCCGCGGCGGATGCTTCGCCCCTACCGGGCGCCGCGCGATCGCCGCGCGGCCGTCGGGCACCGGGGTCATCCGCGACCGGGCCGGTCCGCCTCGGACGCCCGCCGAGGCGGGCCGGGCCAGGCGGCTACGCGTCGGTGCCGGGCTCGTCGTCCAAGCCGATCTCGCCGTCGAACGAGATGTCGCTGCCGACCACGTCGTACTGGTCGATGAACATGCGGACGGCGACGCCCTCGTAGCGGTCACTCACGCCGGTAACCTCGAGCCGTGTCGGCGTGGCCTCGGTGATCCGGAAGCGCCCGCGGACTGTGGTCGAGTCGAGCCCGAGCGTCTGTAGCCCGCCCTCCGCCAGCCGTTCGTACGACATGTTGCCGCCGTTGTACGGGTCCTGTGTGATCTTCCACTGGACGGCCGACCCGGTGATGGCAAGGCCCCGGTCGAGGAGCGCGTCCGCCTCGTCCTGCCGGAAGCCTTTGTCGAGCATCGGGAAGGCCGCGGAGATGGAGAGGGCGACGAGGACGACGCCAATGACGAGGAGGAGGAGCTGTTGCTGTCCCATGGGAGTGGGGTCGGGAGAATCGAACGAGACGACGACCTCAGAACCAGTTCGCCCCCGCCAGAACGAGTCTGACGGGGGCGAAGCGAGCCTGGACCCGGGAGGGCTCAGGGGCTGGACTACGCCTCGTTGGCGCAGGTGTCCGAGTTGGTGACCGTGGTCGTGATGTCGCTCGGGCCGGTGCCATCGACGACAGCCTGGACTGTGTTCTTGGTCTCGCTGTTGCAACCGATGATCGTAACCGTAGCGGCATCGCCGGTCCCAGTCACCGTCAAGCCGTAGGAGCCGTTGAGGTTACCGTACGCGCCGGTGGCCGCGTCATTCTGGCCAAGCGTGTAGCCGAGGCTCGTAAGCGTGACGCCCTCGAAGGAGCCATTGCCACCGCCGAACGCCGTCGGCTTGAGGTTCCAGGCCTGCGCGTCGGAAGCGATGCGGATGACGTCGTTCGTGATCGCGTCGGAGTTGGCCTTCTTCTGGTTCTCACCGAAGGCCTGGATGCCCACGACGACGGCGAGGCCGACGATGACGATGCCGAGGACGAGGAGGAGGAGCTGCTGCTGTCCCATGGGAGTGTGGTGTGGTGTTGAGGCGGGGGCGCCCCGGGTGGTTGAGTGCCCCCCTGCGAGAGCGTCGGGGCGGTTGAAGCGGCGGCCTTACAGGACCGCCAGGGGTTCGGTCGGCTCTTCAGCCAGGGCCGTGCCCGTTTGTCGATGGACGCCGGCCCCACCGCTTCACCGTCTGCGTAGCGTCCGCTTTTCTACGGTTTTCGGCCGATTAACCGCCCTCAAGGCCCACTCCGCCCGCCTCGGGGGCGTCGGCGACGCCCGGCCGGCGGTGGTTCGATTCGAAACGGACCGGGAGGAATCCCCTCCCCGAGGGTCCGTTTCGGAACCGTCGGGCCCCGCCAGCCGTGGGCACGCCGCACCCTCTCCACCTGTCCATGCCCGACTCGACCGACCCCCAATCCACCGTCCCCCAGTCCAGCGACGAGCCGACCCTCCAGTCCGAGGCCCAGCGCCTCGCCGACGCCGCCCGCCACCGGGCCACCGAGGCCGTCGAGGAACTGAAGGTGGCGTCCAACCAAGTCGTCGACAAGGTCCGCGAGTACATCGAGGACGCCAACGTCAAGCGCGTCACGATCAAGCGCCAGGGGAAGGTCCTCCTCGAGATCCCCCTGACCGTCGGCGTCGGGGCGGGCGCGGCGGCGCTCCTGCTCAACCCGGTCCTCTCGGCCGTCGGCGCCCTCGCGGCGCTCGTCTCCGACGTCACGCTCGTCGTCGAGCGCGTCGACGGCGCGGCGGCCGACGAGCACGTCGCGAACGTCAACGCGCCCGAGGCGAACGACAACGCCGGCGACGACGCGGCCGACAAGACCGTCGGCAAGCCGAACGAGTAGGCCCTCCCCCGCCCCGTCTCGCCGCGCGGGCCGTTCGTCGGACGGCCCGCGCGTGTTCTGTATGGACCTCGACGACGCCCGCGCCCTCCTCGACCCGCTCGTCGAGCGCTACGAGCGGACGGCCTTCATCGACGACGACCCCGTCTCGGTGGTCCACGCCTTCGACGACCCGGCCGACCGCGAGGTGATCGGGCTGTACGCGGCGATCCTCGCGTGGGGCCGCCGGTCCGTGATCCTCTCGAAGCTGGCCGAGCTCGTCGACCGGATGGACGCGCGGCCGGCCCAGTTCGTCCGCACGTTCACGCCGTCGAAGGCCGACCGCCTCGACGGGTTCAAGCACCGGACGTTCTCCTCCGCCGACGCCGTCGCCCTCACGCGCTCGCTCCGCGCCGCGATCGACCGCTACGGCTCGCTCGGTGATCTCTTCGCAAGCGGCCTCGACCCTGACGACGACGTCGGACCGGCGATCCAGCGCTTTTCCGACACCCTCCTCACCATCGTCCCCGAGGCAGGCATGCGGACGAAGCACCTCGCGCGGCCGTCGACCGGGAGCGCGTGCAAGCGGCTCGCGATGTACGCCCGGTGGATGACGCGGCCCGGCCCCGTCGACCTCAGCGTGTGGGCGGGCGTCCGGCCCGACCAACTCGTCATCCCGCTCGACATCCACACCGGCACGCAGGCGCGGAGGCTCGGTCTGCTGGAGCGACGCTACGACGACTGGCGGGCCGTCCAGGAGCTCACCGACGTCTGCCGGGCGCTCTGCCCTGAGGACCCCGCGCGCTACGACTTCGCTCTGTTCGGATTGGGCGCGTACGGGGGAGAGCCCATCGGGTAATTGGGTGAGGACAGATCGGGTGATTGGAGTGCCATCCGGTCTGCCTCGGCGTCGAGGTGAGCGGTACGGCCGCCCAGTGCGCATTCTGCCAGAGATGACTCGCGACTACCAACAGAGTCCGCAGGCGCCCCGATCACCAATCACCCGATCGCAACTCGCCCATTCAGACCTCGCCGCCGACGCCTCGGTACGTCTGCTGGTAGTAGAGGAGCGGCTCGCGGCCGGCGCCCTCGATCACGTGGGTGACCTCGCCGACATAGACGGTATGGTCGCCAGCCTCGAACCGCGCGTGGGGCTGGCAGAGGAGGACGCCGAGTGAGCCGCGCAGAAGCGGCGGCCCCGCCCCGCGGAGGTGTCCGAACGGGGCCAGCTGGTCCTCCCCGTCGAGGTCGGGCACGGCGAAGTGGGCCGCGACGTCGGCCTGGTCGGCGGCGAGGAGGTGGACGGCCCAGTCCTCGGCCGCGGCGAGCGCGACGTGGAGTTGCGTCCCGTGCGTGACGTTGATCGAGACGAGCGGCGGGTCGAGCGAGACGCTCGTGAACGAGCCGATCGTCGCCCCGCGGGGGCCGTCGTCGGTCTCCGTCGTCACGACGACGACCGGCGAGGGGAGGTCGCGGAGCGCGTGCCGGAGCGCCTCGCCCGTCGCGGGCACGGTCTCCGGGCACTCGGACGCGCGGTCGGCGGGGGGCGGGGTCGTCGCGGTGGCCATGTCGGTGGGACGACCGACCGCGGGCGGGGGTCCCACCCTCCTCCCCTCGACGGCTCCCTGAGCGGAGCCGATGGGCCGAGGCGGCCGGAGGGACGCTAGCCCGCAAAGGCGTCCTTGACCCGACCGAAAAAGCCCTTCTTGTCGCGCGTGCCCGGCGCCGGCTTGAGGTCGGGCTCGAGGCGGAGCTGCTCGAGCGTCTCGCGGAGCGGGCCGGAGACCTGCTCCGGCGTCCAGACGTGGACGCGGACCAGTTGGTCGCCGCGGCGGCCGCCGCCGACCTCGGGGAGCCCGCGGCCCCGCATCCGCAGGACGCGGCCCGACTGGATGCCGGGGTCGATCTGGAGCTTGGCGCGGCCCCGGAGCGTCGGGACCGTGGCCTCCGTGCCGAGCGCGGCGTCGGGGAACGAGAGGTAGAGGTCGTAGACCACGTCGAGCCCCTCGCGCTGGAAGTGCTCGTGCGGCTGCTCGTCGATCTCGACGCGGAGCGCGCCGGCCGCGCCGCCGCGGACGCCCGCGTTGCCGGCGCCCCGGATCTGGAGGTAGTGCCCGCCGGAGACGCCGGCCGGCACCTCGACGGTCACGCTCTCCTCGCCCTTGACGCGGCCCTCGCCCTCGCAGACGTGGCACTTCTCGTCGATCGTCCGCCCCTCGCCCTCGCACGTCGGGCACGGCTGGACGTTGACGAACTGGCCGAAGAACGACGTCGACACCTGGCGGACCTCGCCGGAGCCCTGGCACGTCGGGCACGTCGAGTACCCGCTCTGCTTGTCCTCGGCGCCGGTCCCGTCGCAGTGGTCGCACCCGACGAACTTCCGGAGCTTGAGCTGCCGCTCGACGCCCTCAGCGACCTCCTCCAGCGTCAGCGCGAGGCGGACGCGGAGGTCGGTGCCGGGGCGGCCCTGGCCGCGGCGCTGGCCCGGCCGCCGGCCGAACACGTCCTCGAACCGCCCCTCCCCACCGAAGATGTCGGAGAAGGCCGAGAAGATGTCCGAGATGTCGGTGAACCCGGTGGGGCCCTGGCCGCCCGCGCCCCCGTTCAGGCCGGCCCGGCCGAACCGGTCGTAGCGCGCGCGCTTGTCGGGGTTCGAGAGGATCTCGTAGGCCTCGGCGGCCTCCTTGAAGTTGGCCTCGGCCTCGGCGTCGCCGGGGTTCCGGTCTGGGTGGTACTGGAGCGCCTTCTTCCGGTAGGCCTTCTTGATCTCGTCGGCCGTCGCCGTGCGGGCGACGCCCAGGACGTCGTAGAAGTCTCGCTCGGCGGTGTTGGCGGGCATGGACGGATCGGGGGGACGAAACGGAACGCTACGAGGCGGACACGCGGCGGTTACTCCGCGACGATGACGCGCGCGTGACGGAGGACGCGGTCGCCGAGGCGGTAGCCGGGCTGGATCTCGGCCAAGACCGTGCCGGACTCGGTGCCCTCCGGCGCCGGCTGCTGCATCATCGCCTCGTGCTCGTGCTCGTCGAACGGCTTGCCGACCGCCTCGATGGGCGTCACGCCGACCCGCTGGAGGGCGTCGGAGAACTTCTGGAACACGAGCTCGATGCCCTGGCTGAGGGCGTCGAACGACGGCGACCCGGAGTCCTGCTGCGCCGCGCGCTGGGCCGCGTCGAGCGAGCGCGTGAGGTCGTCGTAGACGTCGAGAATGGGAATCAGGACGGCCCGGCGGCCCTGTCGGACGGCCTCCTCGCGGTCGGTGAGGGACCGGCGGCGGTAGTTGTCGTACTCGGCCGTAAGACGGAGGAGCCGGTCCTGGAGGCGGTCGATCTCTTCGGCGGCACCATCGGAAGCCTCGGGCGCATCGCCGGCGTCGGCGACGTGCGCGTCCGGCTCGGCGACGGCCTCGTCGTCGAAGTGGGCGTCGGAGGGGGAGAAATCGCGGTCGGCCATGCGGGGGGGAGAGTGGACCGTCGCCGGCAACATCGGAAGGTCCGGCGGCGGGGTCGAACGAAACAGGTGGGAAATGGGGGCGAACGCCGGAAGGACGGACCCGCCCGGCGGCGCGCTAGTCCGGGGGCGAGTCGCCGAGGAGCCGGGCCACGTACTCGACGAGGCCGACGGCTCTGGAGTAGTCCATCCGCGTCGGGCCGAGCACGGCCACGGCGCCGACGCTCTCGCCGACGCGGTACGGTGCCGTGACGACGGAGTACGCCGGGCCGTCCTCGACGTCGGGACGCCCCCGCTCGACCTCGCGGCCGATCAGGACGACGGCCCGGTCCGCCTCGGTGGGGTCGACGAGGCGCGGGCGCTCGAGGAGGTGGACCACGACGTCCTCGCTCTCGACGAGCTCGATCACGTCGCGGACCCACTCGGGGCGCGCGAACTCGGGCTGGGCCACGAGGTGCTGCGCCCCACCGATGGCCGCCCGCCGCGCCGGCGTGGACTCGCGAAAGAGCGTCTTCCCATCCCGGAGGACGACGCGAACGATCCCCGTCCGGTCCTCGTCTTCGAGGTCGCGGACGCGCTCGCGGCCGGTCCGCCGGATCTCCTCCAGCGAGTGGCCCGCCAGGCGCTCGTTGAGCCGCCGGACGATGCCGTCGACCGCCTCGGGGCGGACGTCGACGTCGACCTCGGCGGCGACGGTCCGGGCGAGCCCGCCGCGGAGGGCGAGGACGAACAGGACGCGCGCGCCGCCGAGGGGCACGACCTCGATCCGCTCCAGCACGCCCGTCGACAGGCTCGGGGTGAGGACGACGCCGAGGAGCTGGCTCAGGCGCCCGAGCACGCGGCTCGTCTCTCGGGCCACGGCCTCGAGGTCGCCGAGGCGGCGGCGGACGCTCTCGCGCAGGAGGCCCGCCTCGCGCTCCGAGAGCCCCGTCACGTCCATCAACCCGTCGACGTAGAGCCGGTAGCCGAGCTCGGTCGGGACGCGACCGGCCGACGTGTGGGGGTGGCCGAGGTAGCCGGCCTCCTCGAGGTCGCGCATCGTGGCGCGGACCGACGCGCTCGACAGTTCGACCTCGTCGGCCAGCGTCTTCGACCCGACCGGGGAGGCCGTGTCGATAAAGTGCTGGACGACGCGCCGGAGCACGTCTTCCTGGCGGGTGGTGAGCGGGGCGGGGTCGGTCATGGCGGCAGAGAGAACGAATCTAGCCGCTCGCTCGTCCCCTGGAGGTCCGGCCTCCCCGGACGTTTTCACCGACGCCTTACCGAGGCACGCCCCAGACCATGATCCCGCCGAGGTGGGCCGTCCAGGCGACGAGCGCGGCGGCCAGGACCGCGGGCAGGACGACGAGCAGCCGGCCCCACAGCGGCTCCCGCTTCCGGGGCGGCGGGGCCTCCTCCCCGTCCTCGACAGGTTTCGGGCGGCGGAGCCGGGCCGCCGAAACGACGCCGAAGGCGACGGCCGCGAGCGCGCTCGTCCAGATCGTCCACTCCGCCCCCGCCTCGTGCCGCTCGACGACCTCCTCGACGATGGGGTCGCCTTCGACGGCGTTCTCGAGGGCGTGTCCGGTCTCCTGTGCCACCCACGCGCTGACCGTCCCGAGCACGAACAGGATCAGCCCGGCCTGCCGCCATCCCGCCCGCCCGAGCACTAGGTACAGCCCGGCCGCGCCGGCCCCCAGCAGAATCAGCACGAGCGGAAAGTGGACCGCCAGCGGGTGGAGGAACGGGATCTCGTACTGGGCGATGAGGTCCATGGCGCGGGGGGTCTCGATTCCTGCGTCTCGCTCGACGGCCCAGCGTGTGTCGTGTTGCGGAACTGGGCCGCAGGGTCACACAACGCGGACCGTGCTACACGTCGACGAGGGGCGTGCCGGTCATGGCGTCGGGAGCCTCGAGGCCCATCAGCGCGAGGATCGTCGGGGCCACGTCGCCCAGCTTGCCGGGACGGACGGGGCCGTCGAACCCGGGCGCCTCGATGTGGTGCGGGACCGGGACCGTCGTGTGGGCCGTGTGCGGCGTCCCGTCCGGGTTCCGCATCCGGTCGGCGTTGCCGTGGTCGGCGATGACCTCGATGGAGTAGCCCTTCTCCCGGGCCGCCTCGATCACGACGCGGGCCGCCTCGTCGACGGCTTCGACGGCCTGTACGGCCGCCTCGAACACGCCCGTGTGCCCGACCATGTCGGGGTTGGCGAAGTTGAGCACGACGAGGTTCGGCGCCTCCTCGCGGATCGCCGCCGCCACGCGCTGGGCCAGCTCGGGCGCGCTCATCTCGGGCTGGAGGTCGTAGGTCGCCACCTTCGGGCTCGGGACGAGCACGCGCGACTCCCCGTCGTACTGGACCTCCCGGCCGCCGTTGAAGAAGAACGTGACGTGCGGGTACTTCTCGGTCTCGGCCGCGCGGAGTTGCGTGAGCCCGGCGCGCGCGACGACCTCGCCCAGCGTGTCGTCGAGGTTGGCCTTCTCGAACACGACGGGCACGTCGAACGCCGCGCTGTACGGCGTCATCGTGACGTAGTGGAGGTCGAGACGCGGGCCGCGCTCGAAGCCGTCGAAGTCCGCGTCGGTGAACGCGTGCGTGAGCTGGCGGCCGCGGTCGGAGCGGAAGTTGAAGAACACGACGGCGTCGCCGTCGCCGACCCGCGTGCCCACCCCGTCGCCGAGGACGCCGGGCTCGACGAACTCGTCGGTCGTGCCGTCGGCGTAGCTCTGCTGCAGGTAGGCGGCCGGATCGTCGTAGCTCGTCCCCTCCCCTTCCGTGAGGAGCCGGTACGCCTTCTCGGTCCGCTCCCAGCGGTGGTCGCGGTCCATCGCCCAGTACCGCCCGACGACCGACCCGACCACGCCGACCCCGGCCGCCTCGATGGCCGCCTGGACGTCGCGGACGTAGCCGGCCCCCGCCTCGGGCCCCGTGTCGCGCCCGTCGGTGAACGCGTGGACGACGACGCGGTCCAGGCCCTCCTTGGCGGCCAGGTCGAGCAGCGCCGCGAGGTGGGCGAGGTGGGAATGGACGCCGCCCGTCGAGACGAGGCCCATGAGGTGGAGCGTCGACTCGTTCGCCTGGGCGTGCTGGACGGCCGCCCGGAGCACGGCGTTCTCGGCGAGCGCCCCCTCCTCGATGGCCTTGTCGATCCGCGTGATGTCCTGGTACACCACGCGCCCGGCGCCGAGGTTGAGGTGGCCGACCTCGGAGTTCCCCATCTGCCCCGCCGGCAGCCCGACGGCCCGGCCGGACGCCTCCAACGTGGAGCCCGGCGTCGCGGCGAAGAACGCGTCGAGGAACGGCTTCTCAGCGGCGTCGATGGCGGAGACCGACGGGTCCTCGGCGATGCCGTAGCCGTCGAGGATGATCAGGATGTGGTTCTGAGGCACGGGGCGGGGCGGGGATGAGGCGGGCGGAACGCCGAGCGCGCGGACGGGCTCCGTCGGACGCTACGCCGAGGCCGGCGTCCCCGGTGTGAGGGCCGCGTCAGGATTCAGCGGGCCGCCGTCGGTGCCGAGGAACGACGTGCAGTGCGCGCACCGGCTGGCGGCGTACGGGACCGTCTCGCGACAGTAGGCACACTTCTTCGTGGCCGGCTGGTCGGGCGCGTCGGCCTGCCCGAACTCGTCGCGGATCTCCTCCGACGCCCGCCGGACCGCCCGGACCAGGACGAACACGGCGACGGCCACGACGAGGAACGTCAGGAGGTGCGTCAGGAACGCGCCGTAGTTGAGCGTGACCGCGCCCGCCTCGGTCGCCGCCTCAAGCGTGGCGTACGGCCCGGCCGCCGCGTCGCCCTCGCGCAGCAGGAGGTAGTAGTCCGAAAAGTCCGTGTCGCCGAGGACGAGCCCGATCGGCGGCATCAGGAGGTCGTTGACGAGCGACTGGGCGACGGTCGTGAACGCCGCGCCGACGGTGAACCCGATGGCGAGGTCGACGAGGTTGCCGCGGAGCGCGAACGTCTTGAAGTCGGAGAGCAGGGCCATCGGGGGGTCGGGCGAGGCCCGGTGCATCGGGTGATCGGGCGAGGGCAGATCGGGTGATTGGGATGGCGGTCCCTCACCGCGGCTCATCGCAGGACGGACGCCACCAGCCGAGCGCGAGCGCTCACAAGGTGCCTCTGCCGAGGGGGTGGCGCCACCCCGTACCGACGGGCGCCCCAATCATCCATCACCCGATCGCACCTCACCCGATCCGGTAATCTTTGACCTTCCTGGTCGTCCGGCCGGTCCGGGCGTCGAACACGTTCATGGAGCCCGTCCAGGGGTCGGCGATCTGCTCCGTCCCGTAGCGGTCGGTCTTCGTGGCCGGCTCGTCGAAGTAGCGGCCCGCGGTCTTGGAATAGTAGCGGCCCCGCTTCGGGTCGAGGCCGGAGAGCGGGTCGGGCAGCTTCTGGAGGGCGGCGTAGTAGTCGCAGAGGTCCGTGAGCGGGCACCGCTCGCACTTCGGGGCGCGGGCCTCGCAGGTGTAGCGACCGTGGAGGATGAGGAGGTGGTGGGCCTCGCCCCAGTCCTCGCGCGGGATCACGCGGCGGAGGCCCTTCTCGACCGCCAGCGGCGTCGGCTGGTCCTTGACCAGCCCGATCCGGTTCGCCACTCGGAACACGTGCGTGTCGACGGCGATCGCGGCCTCGCCAAAGGCCACCGCGACGACCACGTTGGCCGTCTTCCGCCCGACCCCGGCCAGCGTCGTCAGCTCCTTGTGCTCGCGCGGGACCTCGCCGCCGTACTCGTCGCGGAGCATCCGGGCCGTCTTGGCGAGCGCCTTCGCCTTGTTGTTGGGGTACGAGACCGAGCGGATGTACTCGAAGATCTCGTCGGCCTCGGCCTCGGCCATCGCGGCGGCATCGGGGTAGGCCTCGAACAGGGCCGGCGTCACCAGGTTGACCCGCTTGTCGGTGCACTGGGCCGAGAGGATGACGGCGACGAGGAGTTCGAACTCGCTCCGGAACTGGAGTTCGGTCTCGGGCGCGGGGATCGCCTCGCGGAGACGGTCGAGGACGCGGGCGGTCTTTTCGGTTCGGGTCACGGGCGGATCGAGGGCGCCTCGTCTCCCCATGTCATCCTGAGCGGAGCCGCGCAGCGGCGGCGCAGAGGGATCTCCGCCGAGCACGTCGCCCGGCAGGGCTCCACTGGCCGTGCGCGACGGAGATCCTTCGACTCGCTCCGCTCGCTCAGGATGACATTCGGAGTGGGCGAAGAGCGAAAGGGCTGAGGGTCTGAAGATCCTACCGCAGGGGGTGTTCCGCCGAGGTCCCCGAGGGGACGCCCGCCCCAGCGTCGCCCGGTAGCTTCCGGCATGCGCCTCCTCCCCGTCCTCCTGCTGACCGCCGCACTGGCGTTCACCGTCCGCGCCCAGCCCGCCGACTTCCCCGGCCTCGGCGCCGAGGTGGGCGCGGTCGGGCTGTCGGACTCCGCCCGCGTCTCGCTCCTCACGATGCTGCCGGGCGACGAGGTGTACAGCCTCTGGGGCCACAACGCCATCCGCATCGCCGACCCGGCCTCGGGCATCGACCGGGCCTACAACTACGGGACGTTCGACGCGAGCCAGCCCCACTTCGTCCTCCGGTTCCTGTCGGGCCGACTGAACTACCTCCTCGACACGGCCCCGTTCGACTACGAGCTCCGGCGCTACGCGGCACAGGGGCGGCCCATCGTCGAGCAGACGCTCGACCTCCGCCCCGAGACCGTCCGCGCGCTTTACGACCTCCTCGAGACGAACGCGCTGCCCCAGAACCGGGACTACCGCTACGACTTCCTCCGCGACAACTGCTCGACGCGGCTCCTCGACGTCCTCGACGCCGCGCTCGCCGAGACGGGACGGCCCGTCGTCGCCCTGCCCCCCACCGACACGGCCTCGACCTTCCGCGACGACGTCCGCCGGTACATGGTGGGCGACCCGCTCGTCGACGTCGGCACGGCGCTCGGCCTCGGGCTCCCGATGGACCGGGTGCCGACGCGGCGCGAGGCCGTCTTCCTCCCGCTCGCCCTCGCCGAGGCGCTCGACGGCGCGACCGTCGCCGGACGTCCGCTCGTGACCGAGCGCGACACGCTGTTCTGGATTGAGGGCGCCGGGCTTCCCGAACCCGCCTTCCCCTGGCCAGCCGTCGTCACCTGGGGCCTGCTCGTCGTCGGGCTGGCCGGCGCCGTGTTCGGGTCGCGGCTGCCCACCGGCCTCCGCCGCCTCGGCCGCCTCGCCGACGCCCTCCTGTTCGCCGCGGCCGGATTCGCCGGGACGGTCCTCCTCCTGCTCTGGACGGCGACCGACCACTACGTCACCGAGGCCAACGTCGAGCTCCTCTGGCTCTGGCCGACGCACCTCGCGTTCGCGATCCCGCTCCTCCGCGTCGACCTCCCCCCCGTCTGGCGGCGCTACGCGCTCGCCGCGGCTGTCGTCGCCGCCCTCTCCGTCGTCGTGTGGATCGCGGCGCCGGAGCCCGTCCACCCGGCCACGCTCCCCCTCGCGCTGCTGGTGGCGGTCCGCGCCGGGGATCGGTCACGGGGGAAAGCCTGAAACGGCCTGCAGGACGGACTTCCCAGCCTTCCCGCCCGTTGGCCACACATGTACGCTCTCCTCTACCGCTCCCGCGCCCGCCCTGGCCTTCTGGCGTCGGATCTGAACCACATCATCGAGACGGCGGAGGCCCGCAACTCCGACCTCGACGTGACGGGCCTGCTCCTCTACGGCCAACTCGCGGTCGTGCCCGGCGCCCCTGGCGAGTTCGTCCAGTGGATCGAGGGGACGGAAGAGGCCGTCGAAGGCCTGTACGCCGAGATCGCGACCGACAAGCGCCACTTCGACCCCGAGGTTCTGGCTCGCGGCCCCATCCGAGAGCTCCAGGGCGCGAACGGCGCGTTCGTGCCGTCGGGGCGGCTGTTCCCGACTTGGTCGATGGGACTCGTCCGTCTCTCCGAGTTGCCGGCGACGCTCTCGGGCTTCCTCGAGTTCGCTCGCGACTGGGACCGGCAGGTCGCGACGATGGCGTAGCGGCGGGCTCGTCCGGGGCTCCACGCGGGCCGGCATCCTCCTCGGCGCCGAGGAGGGCTCACAACAAACGCCCGCCGCCAAGGAGGCGCCGGGCGGGGTACCGCGTACGGGATTTGAACCCGTGTTACCGCCGTGAAAGGGCGGCGTCCTAAACCCCTAGACGAACGCGGCAGGGGCCGCTCGCACCCGAAGGCGGAGCGGCGGGGAGACTAGTGGGAATTGAACCCACGACCTCCAGGGCCACAACCTGGCGCTCTAACCAACTGAGCTATAGCCTCCGTGTCCCGTTAAGGAACGGACCGAAAAGGTACGCGCGGCGTCGGCGTCCGCTTTGGGAGCCCGATTGAAAATCCGCGAAGCACGCTCGTCACGACTCCGGGAGCGTACCGGCGATCGTCTCGTGGAGGTCAGCCGGACGGAGGTGGCGGCGGACGGCGGCCGTGACCTCGTCGGTCGTGAGCGCCTGGACGAGGTCCGGGTAGCGGTCGAGGTAGCCGACGTCGAACCCGCGCTCGGCGTTGACGAGGAGCCGCGCAGCGACGCCCGCCGTCGTCGCGAGGGCCACGACGTGCTGGCCGGCGAGCGTCGTCCGCGTGGCGGCGAGGGCCTCCTCCCCCACCCCCTCGTCCACGAAAGCCTCCACCTCGGCGCGCGTCGCGGCGATGCCGCGGTCGAGGTTCTCCTGGCTCAGCGTGACGTTGACACGGAGGTGCCCGTCGTGGCGGACGCTCGGCCCGCCCAGCGACGCGCCGATCCCGTACGTCAGCCCCTGCTCGTCGCGGACCGTCTGCATGAGCCGGCCCGAGAAGTTGCCGCCGAGGGCGAACACGCCGGCGAACGCCGCGAGGAAGTCGTCGCTGTCGCGGCGGAGGTCGACGGCGTGCCCGAGGCGGACGTCGAGGTTGCGGCGGTCGGCCATCTCGACGACCGTCCGGCCCGGCGGCTCAGGGGCCGCCTCGGCGTCGAAGACGGGGGACCGCCCGTGCGGCGGCCAGTCGCCGAGCGACGCCGCGACGGCGGCCTCGACGGCCTCGGGGTCCACGTCGCCCACGAACGCGATCGTCAGCCCGTCGGACCCGACGTGGTCGGCGTGGTACTGGCGGACGGCCTCGGGCGTGACGGCCTCGACGGCCTGGAGCTCGGCCTCCGGCGCGAGCGCGTAGTTGGGGTGGGCCGGACCGTAGAGCCGCCGTGCGAGCGCGCCCGACGCCTGCGACCCCGTCGACTCGAGCGACCGCCGGACGCCCGCGATGGCGCGGACGACGGCCTTCTGGACCTCGTCGGCGTCGAGGGCCGGCGTCCGGAGCTGCTCGGCGAGAATGGCGATGACGTCAGCGAGGTCGTCGCGGAGGGCGCGGCCGGCGAAGCCCATCCGGAGGCCGTCGGAGTAGAACGAGACCTGGGCCCCGCGGCCTTCGAGGGCCTCCGCGATCTCGAACCGGTCGCGGGTCCGGGTCCCCTTGTCGAGGAGGTTCGCCACGAGCGACTGGACCACGTCGTCGGCCGCGCCGAGGTCGGGCGCCGCCTCGAACGAGCCCCGGAAGCTGACCACGTCGCGGACGCCGGTGTGGAGGAGGAGCAGCCGGGCTGAGCCGGCGGTGGCGTCGTGAACGCGGGGGGCGAGGTGGACGTCGGACAAATCAGAGGGGAAAGCAGGAGGGCTACACGCGGCGGGCCGGGCGGTGATCCGGCCGGGACTGCCCGCCTCGGGGGAGCGCGGGCCGAGGCGGGGCTACGCCTCGTCCGGCACGTACCACGCCACCGTCAAGCGGTCGTTGTCGAGGACCGACGCGGCGGCGGCCTGGACGTCGGCGGCGGAGACGGCCTCGATCCGGTCGCGGTAGTCTGCGAAGAGCGTCCAGTCGCCGACGGCGACCGCCTCGTTGATCTGCGAGACGACGGCGTACGGTCCGTCGCGACCGAAGGCCTCGTCGGCGACGACTTGGCGGCGGGCGCGGGCGAGCTCGGCGTCGGTGACCCCGTCGTCGGCGACGGCCTGGAGCGCGGCCTGGAGGGCCGCCTCGGCGGCGTCGTGGGCCACGTCGGGCGCGAGCGTGGCGTAGGCGATGAACAGGCCGGGGTCGCGGAGCCGCGGGAAGTACGCGCTGGCCGACGTCGACAGCCCCGCGTCCGTGAGCGCGCGGTAGAGCCGGCCGCTCTTGCCGGCGGCCAGGACCTGGACGAGCACGTCGAGGGCGTCGGCGGTGTCGTCGAGGCCGGCGGGGGCCTTGTAGGCGAGGAGCACGGCGCCGAGCTCGCCGGCCTGGCGGACCACGACCCGCCGCTCGCCGCGCTGTTCGGGCTCGCGGGTCACGGCCGCGTCGAACGGGCGGTGGACGAGCGGCTCGGGCGCGTCCGGGGCCGCCTCGGGGCCGGCGGCGAGCGGCCCGAAGTGCCGGTCGAGCAGGTCGAGGGCCTCGGCCCGGTCGAACTGGCCGGCGACGGTCGCCGTCGCGTTCTGCGGCCAGTAGTAGGTGTCGTAGAAGTGGCGGAGGCCCTCGGCCGTGACGGTCTCGACGTCGCTCCGCCAGCCGATGACGGGGTGACCGTAGGGGTGGGCGTGGAAGGCCGTCGCGTAGGTCGCGTGGAGCAGCTTCCGGAGCGGCTCGTTCTCGCCCCGGTCGAGCTCGTTGAGCACGACGGTCCGCTCGCTCGCGAGGTCCTCGTCGCGGACGCGCGCGCCGCGCATCCGGTCGGCCTCGATCTCGACGGCCTTCTCGAGGTGCTCGCTCGGGAGGAGCGCGTAGTAGTTCGTCCGGTCGTACCACGTCGTCGCGTTGATCTGGCCGCCGAGCGACTGGAGCACCTGGAACACGCTCGTGCCGAGGTCGCGGTTGAACCGCTCCGAGCCCTTGAACATGAGGTGCTCCAAGAGATGCGTCGCGCCCGTCAGCCCGGCCCCCTCGTTCCGGCTCCCGACGCGGTACGTCACCTGGAAGGCGACGACGGGCACGGCGGCCTCGGGGGCCAGCAGGACCGTCAGCCCGTTCCGGTGGCGGTACTCCTCGACGCCGCCGGCGGCCCGGACGAACTCGAAGGCGGCGTGATCGACGGGGGCGTCGGTCTCGAGGTCTACTTCTGCGGACGGCATGCAGTCGGGGACTGGGGCCGCGTACGACGGTCCGCCTCCGCCGCGGATCCCGGCCCCCCGCCCGACTCGGGTGCGAACGCACGGGGCTGCGTCGTCATATGAGGAGACAAGCCGGGCGGCCTCCCCGCCGATACCTTCTCTCCGACGACCTCCCCCCACCATGCGCGCCCCCCTCCTCTTCGTCCTCGCCCTCGCGGTGCTGGCCGGCTGCAAGCTGGAGCCGAGACAGCCCGTCGGCGCCGCCGAGCCCACGGCCGAGGGCGTCGCCCCGGCCCCGATGCCGGACCGGCCTCCGCCGCCGGGCACCCAGCCCGCGCCTCCCCCCGACGCCCTCGTCAATACGACGACGGCCGACGGGAAGGCCGCCGTCGTCCTCTACGTCACGGAGTGGTGCCCGTACTGCCGCGCCGCGCGTGAGTACATGGCGGCCGAGGACATCCCGCACGAGGTCGTCGACATCGAGAAGGACGAGGCCGGGGCGCGCGAGTACCAGGCCCGCGGGGGCACCGGCGGCATCCCGCTCGTGGCCGTCGGGACGAGCGTGATGGAGGGCTGGAACGAGGACATCGCCCGCGACATGCTCGACAAGGGCGGCTACGACTGATGGGCCGGCCCCGCCCGCCTCGGCACCGAGGCGGGCGGGGTCAGACCCACGGGTAGCCGGCGTCGCGCGGGTGGATCACGCGGACCTCGGCGGGCCACTCGATCCCGAACGCCGGGTCGTCCCACCGCACGCCGCGGCCGGCGTCGGGCGCGTACGGCGCCGAGATCATGTAGAACACCTCCGTCGCGTCCTCCAGCGTGAGGAAGCCGTGGGCGCAGCCCTCGGGCACGTACAGCGCGACGCCGTTCTCGGCCGTCAGCGTCTCGCCGTGCCACTGGCGGAACGTCGGCGAGCCCGGCCGAAGATCCAGGCACACGTCGTAGAGCGCCCCGCGCGTGCAGCGGACGAGCTTCGCCTCTTCGTACGGCGCCGCCTGGTAGTGCATCCCGCGCAGCGTGCCAGCGGCGGCGTTGTACGAGACCGAGCACTGCGCGACCACCCCGTTCAGCCCGGCCTCCGCCAGCACCGCGCCGTCCCACGTCCGCGCAAAGTGCCCTCGGTCGTCCGCGTGCCGCTCCGGACGGACGACGACGCAGCCGGGGATCTTCGTTGGCTCCAGGTTCATGTCTCGGGGGTCGATCATCCGGTGCCCCAGCCCCAGACGATCAAAAGACCTCGATCTCCGGAATCGGCACGACGAACTGGCCGCCCCACTCCCGGATGCCGGCCATCTGGGCCGAGATCTCGTCGCGGAGGTTCCACGGCAGGATGAGCACGTAGTCCGGGCGGGTCTCAAAAATCCGCTCCGGCGCGTGGACGGGGATGCGGGCGCCGGGCGTGTAGGTCCCCTGCTTGTACGGGTTCCGGTCGACGGTGTAGTCCAAGAGATCGGTCCGGATGCCGCAGTAGTTGAGGAGCGTGTTGCCCTTGCCGGGCGCGCCGTAGCCGACGACCGTCTTGCCGTCGCGGCGGGCCCGGATCAGGAAGTCGAGGAGGCCGCGCTTCGTCTCGCGCACCTGCTCCGCGAACCGGGCGTACGTCGCGAGGTCGTCGACGCCCCAGGCCTGCTCGCGGGCTCTGAGTTCGATCGCGCGGGCGGTCAGCGGCTTCGAGGCGTCGGCCGCGTGGCGGGCGTAGATGCGGAGCGACCCACCGTGCGTCGGCAGTTCCTCCACGTCGAACAGGACGAGTCCGTGCCGCTCGAACACGCGCTCAACGGCCGTGAACGACAGGTACGAAAAGTGCTCGTGGTAGATCGTGTCGAACTGGTTGTGGTCGACCAGTCGCACGAGGTGGGGGAACTCGGCCGTGACGACGCCCGCGTCAGCCAGGAGCACCGCGAGGCCGGCGACGAAGCTGTTGAGGTGGGGCGTGTGCGCGAGCACGTTGTTGGCCGCGATGACGTCGGCGCGGAGCCCCTCGGCGCGCATGGCCCGGGCCTCGTCCTCCCCGAAGAAGGCCACGCGGGTGGGCACGCCCTTGGCCCGGGCCGCCTCGGCGACGTTGGCGGCCGGCTCGACGCCGAGGCACGGGATGCCCCGCGCCACGGCGTGCTGGAGGAGGTACCCGTCGTTCGACGCGACCTCGACCATCAGCGAGTCCGTCCCTAGCCCGAACCGCTCGGCGACGGCCGCGACGTAGCGCTCGGCGTGGGCGACCCACGAGTCGGAGTACGACGAGAAGTAGGCGTACTCCCCCTCGAAGATGGCCTCTGGCGGAACGACCTCGTCGATCTGCACGAGCGAGCACTCGTGGCAAACGAAGGCGTGGAGCGGGTAGTACGTCTCGCCCTGCATCAGCTCCTCGGGCCGCACCACATTCTGGCACGGCGGGCTCGACCCGAGGTCGACCATCGAATAGCGGAGCGGCGTCCCGCACGAGCGGCACGGGAAGCCCTGGTCGGGGACGTCGGCGGGGAGCGCACGGACGGAGTCGAGGACTTGCATGGGACCGGGAGGAAGCGACGCGGGGCGAGGGCGGACCGGGCTAGGCGTTGGCGAGGGCGGGCGCCGGGGTGGCCGCGCCGTCGCCCGAGGCGGGCCAGGTCGTCCGGCGGAGGTCGGGCGCGAGCGCGCCGGAGGCCAACAGGCTCTCGAGATGGGCGATCCGCGAGTAGCGCGGCCCCTCGAAGACCTCCGGCGGGAGGTCGAGCCCTTCCAGGGCGTCGCGCACCTGGCGCACGCCGTCGCGGACGGTCCACGTCGGGCGCCAGTCGGGCAGGCGCTCGGCGATCTTGGCGAAGCTCACGCGGTACGAGCGCGTGTCCGGCGAGGCGCCGTCGGCGAACGTGACCTCGCAGCCGGGGACCTCGTCTCCCACGATCGTCGCCACGTCGCGGATCTGGTAGTTCTCGCCCTCGCGCCCCACGTTGAACGCCTCGTCGTGGACGGCCTCGCGGGGCGCCTCCAGCGCCGCGAGCACGGCCCGGCTCACGTCCTCGACATGGACGAGCGGCCGCCAGGGCGTCCCGTCACTTTTCATCCGGATGGCGCCGGTCGACACCGCCCAGGCCGTGAGGTTGTTCACGACGAGGTCGAACCGGAGCCGCGGGCTCACGCCGTAGACCGTCGCGTTGCGGAGGTAGACCGGCGAGAAGCCGTCGCTCGCGAGCGGCCGGATGCCCGCCTCGGCGTCGACCTTGGCCTGGCCGTAGGGCGTGACGGGGCGGAAGGCCGCCGTCTCGGTCACGGCGTCCTGGCCGGCCGCGCCGTAGAGGCTGCAGGAGGAGGCGAACACGAACCGCGACACGCCGGCCTCCCGTGCGAGGGTCGCGAGGCGGACGCTGGCGTCGGCGTTGATGGCCTCCGTGAGGCCGGGCCGGAGGTTCCCGAGCGGGTCGTTCGAGAGGTTCGCGAGGTGCACGACGGCGTCGAACCCGTCGAGGTCGGCGGGGATCGCATCGCGGACGTCGCGACGGACGCCGGGGACGGGATCGGGCTGGAGGCCGAAGGCGCACGCCGAGAACAGACCGGCGTCGAGGCCGCGGACCTCGTGTCCGGCGTCGCGGAGGATCGGAGCGAGGACGGTGCCGATGTAGCCGTCGTGGCCCGTGAGGAGGATGCGCATGAGAACCAGAGGGGACGGCGGGCGCTCGGGCCAAGACCGTTCCACCTGCGGCGCGCGCCCTCTAGTCGCCCCAGACCGAACGCGACCGTTCCCGGACGTCCCACCCGATCCGAAACGAAACGGGGCCGCCCGGATCGTCCGGACGGCCCCGAGGGCTGGGGTCGATCGCGGTCAGGCCCGCGAGATGTGGACCTCGTACTTGTCGTCGTCGACGCGGCGGCTGTTGACCTTGTGCTTGCCCTCGAAGTTGCGCCGCATGTAGTTGCGGACGCCCTGGACCTCGTTCTTGCTCGCCTGGAACGCGAGGACCTTGTCCTCCCCAAGCTCCTTGAACTGGTCGCCGATGGGCGAATACTTGCTACGGCGGGTCCCCCGTGCGCTGCGACGCTCGACGGCCTCCTTCGAGGAGAGGGTCTCGAACTCGAACGGGGTGCTCTTGCGGGATGTGCGGGCTTTCGCCATGGTGATAGGTGGTGTGGAGTGCGGAAGTCCGTGTCGCTTCCGTATTCCATGATACCCCTTCTCTAGCATGTGTTCCCAACGTGCCACGTATCCCGTCCCTACTCTCTCGCTCGACTTCCACTATACCCAGTAGATCCTGGGGCCCTCTCCGACCGTGACAGGAGCACTATTCAAGGGCAAATGAGAGACCGTCCTCCACGGGGCGAGCGTCTCACGTGAGCGACGGAGACGGCTGGAGGACTCGCTCTCGGGCGGTCGAGAGGACGAACCGCGGGACGACGCGGCTGTAGCGGCGCCAGAGCCTCCGGGGCTCCATCGCCAGCCGGAACGCCCATTCGAGCCCCGCCTGCTGGAGGACGGCCGGCGCCTGCCGAAGCAGCCCCGCGTGAAAGTCGAAGGCGGCCCCCACACCGAGGCACACCGCGCCGATGCGGTCGGCGTGGTCGGCGCACCACCGCTCCTGACGCGGACACCCGAGTCCGACGAACACGATCCGGGCGCCGGAGTCGCGGAGCCTCTGGACGTCGGCCTCGTCTTCCTCAGGGCTGAGGGGACGGAAGGGCGGCGAGATGGCCTCGACGATCCGGAGGCCCGGCGCGCGCAGCGGGAGCCGCCGCCGGAGCCGATCGATGACCTCCGGCGACGAGCCGTAGAGCGCGACCGGTACGGCGTCCCCGGCCGCGCGCCGCGCGACTTCCAGCATCGTGTCCGGACCGTAGACGCGGTCCGGTTGGTCCCCGCCGCGCGCGCGCATCTCGCGCACGATGCTCATCCCGTCGGGCAGGTTGAGGTCCGCGCGGTTGAGCGCGTCGGCGAACGAGGGGTCGTCAAGGGCCTCGACGACGCTGTGAGCGTTGGAGAAGCAGGCGTAGCGGGCCTCGCCGGCGCGGGCCCAGTCGAGGATCTGGTCGGCGGACTGGCCGGTCGAGCGCGCGTCGAAGCGGACGCCGAGGATCGAGATGGCGGACATGGGAATCTGTGGGGACGACCCGACACGGGCGAATCCCGGTCCGCAGGCGCCCTGCCCCCCTCCCGAGCCCCCCTGCGTCACGGAGCCTGCCCACCTCGGGGAAGTGAACGACCGGGGCGGGAGATCCCGGAGTTCGATCGCGCCGCCGGAACGGCCCCTCCCGGCGGCGGGTTGATTGACTCCCCTTCTCGCTGCCCCTCTTCCCCGCTGGCCCACGTCGTCTACGCGCTCTGCGGCCACGGCCGCGGGCATTCGTCACGCGCGCGCGCCGTCGCCGAGGCCCTCCGCCCGCGCGGCCACCGCGTCTCGTTCGCCGCCGACACGCCGGCCGCCGACCGGCTGTCGGAGGCGGGCGCCGTCTACCGCGTGCCCGGCCTCCGACAGGTCCTCCGCCGCAACCGCGTTCGGATGCTGGCCACGGCCCGCGCCAACCTCGACCTCACGTGGCGGAGCCCCGAGATCATCGCCGAGGCGGCCCGCTGGCTGGAGCGCGTCGGCGCCGACGTGGTCGTGGCGGACCACGAGCCGTTCGTCGGGCGAGCCGCCGCGTCGGTCGGCGTGCCGGTCGTCGCCCTCAGCCACCAGCTCGTGCTGACCGAGGCCCGGCCGCGCGCACCGCTCCGCCACCTCCCGGCCGCGCTCGGGACGGCCCTCGGCATCGGCATCCTCGCCCCGCCCGGACCGGCCGCACAGGTCGTCCCGTCGTTCTTCTTCCCGCCACCGCGGGCCGGGAGCGACGCCGTGTTCGTCCCGCCGATCCTCCGCAACGACGTGCTGGCGGCCCGGTCGCGCGCCGGCGGCCGGCTCCTCGTCTACGTCAACGAGGGCGACGGCATGACCCCCCTCCTCGACGCGCTCGCCGAGGTCCGCGTGCCCGCCGACGTGTACGGGCTCGACCCCGACATGGAGGCCCCGGAGGGCGTCCGCCTTCGCGCGCCGTCGCGCGCCGGCTTCCTGGCCGACCTCGCCGCGTGCCGCGCCGTCGTCGCCACGGCCGGCTTCACGCTGCTGTCCGAGGCGCTCCACCTCGGCAAGCCCGTGCTCGCCCTGCCCAACGCCGGGTTCTTCGAACAGACCGTCAACGCGCTGGCGCTCCGTGACCAGGGGCGTGGCGAGGCCGTGTTCGGCGACCTCACGGCCAAGGCCCTCCGAGGCTTCTTGGACCGCGCCGAGGCATACCGGCGGGGCGCAACTTCGGATGGGGCCGTCGGCCGTGAGCAGGCCGCCGACGCGATCGAGCGGGTCCTCGGCATCGCCCCCCGCTGCGCCGTTCCCGAACCGCTCGCCGAGGCGGCCTAGCTCGTTCCGCTGGCGGGGATGTGGGCGAGGGAGATGGGACCGTGGCCGAGCAGGCCCGAGTCGTCAGGAAGCTCCCGACTCTGGTCCTGTAGTCAGTTCGTGAGCGCCTCGAGAACCACTCAGGGGCACGGGTACGCGTCTCTGCCCGTTCCCATCTCCCGACCCCACACGCCCCGCCCGGCCCCTTCACCGGGTATTGCGGCGGCCCGGCGGAGGCCGCGGGTATCTTCAGCGGTTGCCGCCCCGGCCCTCGCCCATGACCCTCCCCGACTTCCACGGCCAGCAGCCGACCGGCCCCACGCCCGACCCCGCGTCGCGGCCCAAGGCCTCGGTCTTCGACAAGGCCACCCGCTTCTTCGACCCGGAGGGCGACTACGTCAAGGTCACGGAGGCCGGGCTCTACCCCTACTTCCGGGCCATCGAGGTCAACGAGGGGAGCCGGGCGGTGATGGACGGCCGGGAGACCATCATGGCCGGGTCGAACAACTACCTCGGCCTGACGAGCGACCCGCGCGTGGTGCAGGCGGCGAAGGACGCCGTCGACCGGTACGGGACGGGGTGCACGGGGAGCCGCTTCCTGAACGGCACGCTCGACCTCCACCTCGAGCTCGAGGAGCGCCTCGCGGCGTTCATGCGGAAGGAGGCCTGCGTCCTGTTCTCGACCGGCTACATGACGAACCAGGGCCTGCTGCAGTCGGTGGCCCAGCGCGGCGACGTCATCTTCTCCGACAAGGACAACCACGCCTGCATCCTGGCCGGCCAGCAGGTCTCGGCCGCCGAGACCGTCCGCTACCGGCACAACGACCTCGACCACCTCCGGACGTTCCTCCAGCGGACCTCCGAGGAGCGGCCCGAGGCGGGCAAGCTCATCGTCACCGACGGCGTGTTCTCGATGTCGGGGACGCTCGCGAAGGTGCCGGAGCTCGTGGCCCTCGCCGAGGAGTTCGGAGCGGCGCTGATGCTCGACGACGCCCACGCCGTCGGCGTCGTCGGCGACGGCGGGCGCGGCTCGGCGAGCGTGTTCGGGCTGGAGGACCGGGTCGACCTCACGACGGGGACGTTCTCGAAGAGCTTCTCGTCGCTCGGCGGGTTCGCCGTGGGCGACGAGACCGTGATCGAGTACGTCCGCCACACGGCCTCGACCCACATCTTCTCGGCCTCGATGCCGCCCTCGGCCGTGGCGACGGTCCTGGCCTGCCTCGACATCCTCGAGACGGAGCCCGAGCGGCTCGACCGGCTCCAGGAGATCTCGGACTTCATGCGCGACGGGTTCCGGGCGCTGGGCTTCGACGTGTGGGCCTCGCAGACGCCGATCATCCCGGTCGTCATCGGCGAGATGTACCGGTGCTTCGAGTTCTGGAAGGACCTCCTCGACGCGGGCGTGTTCGCCAACGCCGTGATCCCGCCGGCCGTCCCCAAGGGCCAGTCGCTCATGCGGACGAGCTACATGGCGACGCACACCGACGCCGAGCTCCAGACGGTCCTCGACGCGTTCGAGCAGGTCGGGCTGAAGCACGGGATCATCGCGCCCGGCGGCAAGCCCGGGCCGGCGATGACGAACGGGCGGGCCTAGCTCTGCCCGCCTCGGCCCCGAGGCGGCGGGGGCCGATGGGCGGCGGGCGCTAGCTTCGGGCCGGCTCCCCTCTGCCCCATGCCCGACGTCACCGTCCGCCCCGTCCGCTCTGCCGCCGACCGAAAGGCGTTCCTCGACTTCCCGTACGGCCTCTACGCGGGCGAACGGCACTTCGTCCCGCCGCTGCGGATGGACCAGAAGAACGTGCTGGACCCGACGAAGAACCCCTTCTTCGAGCACGGGGCCGTCGAGCGGTTCCTGGCTGAGCGCGGCGGCGAGGTCGTCGGGCGGATCGCGGCCATCGAGAACGGGCAGCACCTCACGAAGTACGCCGACGGGAACGGCTTCTTCGGCTTCTTCGACGTGGTCGAGGACTACGCCGTGGCCGAGGCGCTCCTCGACGCCGCGGCCGGGTGGCTCCGCGAGCGCGGCCTCACGGGCGTCCGGGGGCCGACGAACCCGACCATGAACGACGTGGCCGGGCTCCTCGTGGGCGGCTTCGACCGGCCCCCGTCGATCCTCCTCCCGTACAACTTCCCGTATTACGAGGGCTTCCTCGAGCGGTGGGGCTTCGCGCGGGCCATGACGATGTGGGCGTTCTACGTCCACGAGGCGTACATCAACAAGGACCGGATGGAGCGGGGGGCGCAGATCGTCCAGCGCCGGAATCCGGGGATCACGGTCCGCTCGCTCGATCCGAAGCAGTTCGACGAAGATGTCGCGGCGGCGATGCGGATCTACAACCGGGCGTGGGCCGAGAACTGGGGCCACGTGCCGTACACCGAGCCCGAGGCCCTCCACCTCGCCAAGGAGATGAAGCCGGTGATCGAAGAGGACCTGTTCCTGTTCGCCGAGCTCGACGGGGAGCCCATCGCGTTCGCCGCCTCGCTGCCGAACCTGAACCAGGCGCTGAAGCACCTGCCGCGCGGCCGGCTCGCCTCGCTGGGTCTGCCGAAGGTGCTGGGCACGTGGAAGCTCGGCGGCGTCTACGAGATCCGGATGGCGCTGATGGGCGTCCTCCCGGAGCACCGGAACCTCGGCCTCGACGCGCTCCTCATCCACCACACGATCGTGAACGGCCAGCGCGACGGGTACCAGGCGGCCGAGCTGTCGTGGGTCCTCGACGTCAACAAGCCGCTCATCAACGCGCTCGAGAAGCTGGGCTGCACGCGGGACAAGGAGTACGCGATGTTCGAGGCGAGCCTGTGAGGGACCGGGGACGCGGGACGCGGGATAGGAGCCCCCTCCCCTCTCTCTCCTGATGCCGACGTTGCTGATCGTCGGCGGCGGCCACGCGAGCCTGCCGCTCCTCGCCCACGCCCGAAAGCTCGCCGAAGCGGCCGGGGCCGAGGTCGTCCTCGTCTCCGACCGGCCGGAGCTGTGGTACTCGGGGATGACGCCCGAGTGGCTCGGCGGCGTCTATACTCGCGCCGACGTGACGGTCCCGCTCGGGCCGATCTGCGAACGCGAGGGCGTCCGGTTCGAGGTCGGCCGCGCCGTCGCCATCGACCGCGACGCCCGAGAGGTCGAACTCGCCGACGGGCGTCGCGAGCGCTACGACGTGTTGGCGATCGACATCGGCGCGGTCAACCCGGGGCGGGACGAGGGAGACGGGACCGTTCGGACGAAGCCGCTGTGGCGGATCGAGGACCTCGGCCGGTTCCTGGAGGAGGACGCCTCGGACGGCGCCGACCGCCGGCTCGTGATCGTCGGCGGAGGCGCGGCGGGCGTCGAGGTGGCGCTCAATGTGACCGCCCGGCCCGGCCTCGGCACACTGGGGGTCATGGTCGTCGAACCGGCCGACCGGCTGTGCTCCGGCCTCCCCGCCCGGTTCGGCGCCTGGGCCGCCGACGCGCTCCGCCAACGCCGCGCCACCCTCCGCCTCGGGAGCCAGGTCGAGACGGCCGACACTGACGGCGTCCGGCTCCGGTCCGGCGAGACGCTGCCGGCCGACGCCGTGCTCTGGGCCACGGGGTCGGTCGGTAGCCCGCTGCTCGGCGAGGCCGGACTGGCCGTCACCGAACGGGGCTTCGCGCGGGTCGACCGCGGCCTCCGGTCCGTGTCGGACGGGCGGATCTTCGTGGCCGGCGACGCCGCAGCGGTGGAGGGCCACGAAGACTTGGCGCGGATCGGCGTCCACGCCGTGAAGCAGGGGCCGGTGCTCCGCGAGAACGTGGCCCGCGCGCTCGCGGCGCTCGCCGACCGGCGCGATCCGGCGGGCGCCGGGCTCCAGCCGTTCCGCCCCTACCCCGTCGCCCCCCTCCTCGTCTCGACGGGCGAGCCGACCGCGTGGTGGCTGGCGGGGCCCGTCGCGCTCCACAACGGGCCCGTCCTCCGCCTCAAGCACGCGGTCGACCGCCGCTGGATCGACCGGTATCGCGGCGGGGCCTCGTACGACGGCCACTGGGACGCCCGGAGCGCGTCCGGCCGGGGCTAGACTTCGGGCATGCCCCCCCGGCTCTCCCTCTTCCTGCTCCTCGCCGTCGCAGCTTGCCAGTCGGGGGACCGTTCGCCCCCCCCGACTGAGGCGGCCGCCCCCGCCTCGGCAGAGGTCCGGACCGACACCCCCCGGGTCGCGACGCCGCCGACGCCGTTCGACGCGGCCGAGGCCGTGTTCGACACGACGGAGCCGCCGGAGACCGTCGTCGAGATTCCTCCGACGCCGCCGTCGAGGCGGCCGGACCCGGCCCCGCGCCCCTCCCCTCCGACGCCCGTGCCGCAGGGCCCCGCCGGAAACTGCGACGTCCGCCGGACCGAGAGCTTCTGCTTCACCTACACCGGCGACGGCTGGACGCCCGAGACCGCCCGCGCCCAGTGCGCGAGCGCGCCCGACGCGTCGTTCTCCGCCGGCGCCTGCCCGACGACCGCGCGCATCGCCACGTGCACGTTCACGCGCGACTCGGCGCCGGGCCGCGAGATCGTCTACACATACTACAGCCCGTACGACCCGACGCTGGCGGCGCTCGCGTGCCCCGGCACGTTCGAGCGGATCGAATAGGCGTGGCCCCGGTCCTCGCTCACGCGGCTGGAGCGGATGAGCCCGAGGCCCCAGCCGTGCGCGAGCGCCTCGTACCACGAGCTGGCGCCGAGCTTGACGTAGAGTCCCGAGAGAACCTCCATGGCTGACTCCGCGCTCGTCCCGAGGGAGAGCGCGAGCGTTTCGGGCCGACCGCCCGTCGCGAAGTGCCGGAGCGCCTCCGACTCGTCGGCCGTCAGGAGCGCAGGCGTGTCGAGGGCAGCGGCGAACCACCGGCTCTCGCCTGCAGCGACTGCCCAAATTGCCTCAGCGATCTCCGAAACGGGCGCCTCCTTCGAGAGGTACCCGGCGGCGCCGGCCCGGAGGAGGTGGGCCACGTGGACGGGGTCGTTGTGGGACGAGAACGCGAGGACGCGACAGGACCCGGCGGCGACCCGCGCGGCCACCTCGACGCCGTCGATCCCGCCGGCCAGTTCGACGTCGAGGACGAGGACGTCGGGCTGGACGGACCGGACGAGGCGGACGGCCTCGGTGCCCGTGGCCGCCTCCCCGACGACCTCGATGCCCGGGGAGGCCCCGAGGGTGGACCGGAGCAGGGCCCGGAGGAGCGTGTGATCCTCGGCGAGGACGACACGGAGTGGGGTGTTCATCGATTCGTGGGCCGATTCGTGCGAGTGCCACAGTGTATCCCGCTGCCCTGGGTGTGCCATGGGCGTGGCCCGGGATCGCGGCTGTGCTTCCTGCACTAGTGCCCTAGCCCCCGGAACAGACGCCCGGGAGGGCGCCGGTCCGACTACCTTCCTCCCCCGACCCCACCCACTGTGCCCCGCCCGGCCCCTCGTCTCCCATCAGTTCGCTGCCTCGCTGCGCTCAGCTTGCTCTTCGCCGCGTGGATCATGAGTCTGCCCGCTCTGGCTCAATCGAGTTCGGGCGGTGTGGTTGTGGCCGGATCCGGTCTCGATGGACAGACAAACACCCTGTTCCGGTTTGAGGTGATCGAGAACGGGGTCGTCCGCATCGAGGATATGGGAAAGGCCACCGGACCGATCGATCCCAGGGACGGGCCGCCTGTGATGCCGGATTCTGCGCGCTCTGAGATGAGCCTATCCGAAGCGACGATGTCGTTGATCCTCGAGCGGATGCAGGAGGCGAACAGCGACGGACCACCTTCACGCCAGTTTGGTTTTCATCTCGAACGTGAGCGTTTGCGGCTCCAATTCGACCAGGGCCTCCCCATCTGGTTGGCAGTCCTAGGGACAATCGCTCTTCTGGGGACTGGCGGCACGGTTGTCGGCATTGCCCTGACGCGGAAGGAACGGAGGCGCTTGGCGGAGGAGGCAGCTTCCCGACAGCGCGCCCTGCATGCTCGTGAAGCCGAGCGGACGCGGATCGCACGCGAGCTCCACGACGGCCCACTCCAAGATGTCCACGCGCTGCGGCTTCTCTCCGGTACACAGAACGATGTGCTCGGGGAGGAGGCAGGCCGCATCGCACGCGAGCTCCGCGCGATCGCTGAGGGGCTACGACCGCCGGCTCTCGGCCGGTTTGGGCTCGCGGCAGCCCTCTCCGCCCACGCGAACCGGGTGAAGGAGCGGCACAAGGACGTGGCGGTCGCCCTCGATCTGGACGAGGACGACACGGGGCCGAACGCGATCCCCGACGTCGCACGCTCGGCCCTCTTCCGCATCGCCCAAGAGTCGATCACGAACGCGATCGAACATGGCAACGCCTCCCGAATCTTAGTCCGCCTCGATCTACCGGAAGCCGGGGGCCCCATCGTGCTCGACATCCAGGACAACGGCGAAGGCTTCCCCTGGGCGACCACTCTGCCGGACTTCGCTGCGCTCGCCGATGACGGCCACTTCGGCCTCGTCGGCATGCACGAACGCGTCGCGGCCATCGGCGGCACCCTCGTCATGGACTCCAACGGACTCGACGGCCGAGGCGCCCACGTTCGCGTCACTCTTCCCGACCTCCGCCGTATGGGCCTCTCGGACCCGCCGGTCCATCGCCCGCGCCACTTCGTCCCCGCCTAGCCCGGTCTGGATCATGTCTGCCGTCCCGCCAGTCCGCACCGTCCTGATCGACGATCACCCCGCCCTCCGCGCCGGCGTCCGCGCCGTCCTCGAGCAGACCGGCCGCATCGAGGTCGTCGCGGAGGCGTCGGATGGGGAGCGCGGCGTGGAGATCTGCCAGCGGCTGGAGCCGAACGTGGTGCTTCTCGACATGGAGATGCCGGGGATGGACGGGATCGCCGTGGCCGAGCGCCTCCGCGAACTCGCCGTCCCGACCCGTGTCCTGGCCTACTCCGCTTACGACGACGCGGCTTACGTCACGGCCATGCTCCAGGCGGGCGCGGCCGGGTACGTCACGAAGGACAAGCCCATGTCGCTCGTGGCCGAGGCCGTCGAGGCCGTCGCCCGCGGCGAGGGCCGGTGGTTCGTGAGCATCACGCCGCCGAACCCCGTCGACATCCCCATCTCGGACCGGGAACTCGACGTCGTCCGGCTGATGGCCCGGGGACGCGACAACAACGAGATCGCCGACGAACTCGGGATCTCCCCCAACACCGTTCGGAACCATGTGTCCGCGGCGTACGAGAAGCTCGGCGTATCCTCTTGGAGGCAGGCCGTCGCCTGGGCGTGGGAGCACGGGCTCGTGTAACCAACCGCCCTGAGCGGGTCTCGTCTCGAGCTTGGTGCGTGGGTACTACGGAAATCACGAGTCGCGCGCCATTGTGTCGGTGCTAGAAGGGGGTAGGCTCTAGTGCCTCACGCTCACGCCCCCACCATGCGCCCACGCTATAGCCTCCTCGCCCTTGCCGCCTTCGGCGTCCTCTTCGCCGGGTGTGACACGGCCCCCACCGCTTCGGACACGGCTGAGACCGTCCGCCTCGACGTCCAGGCCGCGCCCACGGGCGACGTCCTGTACGACCTCACGCCCCTCCGCCAGGGGGAGTCGTTCGACGTCGCGCTCGACGTCGGCGTCGACGACCTGACGCTCCGATCGACTCGCACGAGCGCCGGCTATGAGCTCGCATACGTCCCCGGCGAGATCAAGCCCGAAACCGTCGTGGTCTCCTACTTCGCCCACGGCGTCATGGTCGCCCAGTCGACGACCGACGGTGGCGAGCCAGTCGTCGCTGGCGCGGCCGCGGAGGGCCCCGATTCGTGGCACTACGTCTGGCGCGACGGGTCTTGGATCATCGCCAAGGACTACAACAACGACCTCACCAACGGCGACACCACCCCGTTCACGCTTCCCTCGGGCGAGGTCATCGAGGTCTCCGACGTGACGTTCACGCTGGTCGGCCTCGACACGCCGGCCCCGCAGGGCGTCCGGTTCGACGCGCCGCAACCGGTCGACGTCACCGCCCAGGCCTTCGGGCGCCCGCTCCGGTAACGGCCCCGACGGGCCCACCGCACGGTCTCGCGAGGCCCCGCTGCTCGGCAGCGGGGCCTCGCTCCGTTCTGTCGAGGTCGTCCGCCTCGGCGCCAAGGCGGTCAGAGCGGGAGGACCAGAACGATGCCCGACCCGGACACGGCGAGGTCCACCCGGCTGGCGACCTCGGTCAGCGCGCCGAGGCGGTCGCGGGTGCCGAGATACGCGACGCCGTCGAGGACGAACAGCCCGGCGCCCTGGAGCACGAGTGCGGCGCCGTGCCCACGCCACGCCGCCGGGTTCGCGACGCCACGGCCGGCGACGGCCAACAGCGTGCCGCCGACCGCCGCGTACCCCACGTTGAGACCGAGGTTGAGGAGGAGCACGTCCGCGTAGCCGTTCTCGGTGGCGAACGCCTGCGCCCAGTCTGCCGAGACATCCCCGAGGCCGGACATGAGCCCGACCGTGGCGATGCCTACGTTCACGACGCCCCACGCGCCCGACTGGAGCCCAAACGCCCACCGTCCCGGCTGGTCACCCCGATCCGACGCCAAGACCAGCGTCGCGCCACCGACGGCGTTCGCCAGCCCCCACGCGCCGACGCGCCACAGGTGGGCCTGCTGGTCCGTGCGGAGCGCCTGGGAGAGCGCCTCGACGTCGGGCCCCGAGAGGCCGGACTGGCCGGCGGCGACCGGGACGAACGTCAGAAGAGCGGCCGCAACGAGAAATGGGCGGACCCGGGACGGAGGCACGGAGGTTCGGGGAGGGCGCGTTCGCTCCAACCCCACCTGCCCGCCCGTGTTCGGCCGCCTCCTCCTGCTGTTCCTCATCGTCCCGCTCGTGGACCTCGCCCTGCTCGTCACGGTCGGCGAGCGGATCGGGCTGCTCCCGACCGTCGGCATCGTGGTGCTGACGGCCGTGGTCGGGTCGTGGCTCGCGCGGCGGGAGGGGACGGCGGCGTGGCGGCGCGTCCAGCAGAAGCTGGCGACGGGCGGTGTCCCGGGGCCCGAGCTCATCGACGGGGTCGTGATTCTGGTGGCCGGCACGCTCCTCCTCACGCCGGGATTCCTGACGGACGTCGCCGGCCTCCTCGGCCTGTTCCCGCCGACGCGGGCGATCGCCCGTCGCAGCATCAAGAAACGGTTTGAGCGCGCCGTCCGAAGCGGGAGCGTCCGCGTGGTCGCAGGCGGGCCAACGGGCACGCCGTTCGGGCCGTTCGGCGCGGCCCGTCCGCCCGTGGTCGAAGACGCCGAGGTGATCGACGACGGCTCCGGCACGCCCACCGAGGCCGACTCTCCCACGCGGTAGCGCCCGCCTCGGCGAGGGGATGGGGACGGTCGTCGGCGCGTGAGGGTCGCGTCAATCGCGCGGCCGCACCGAACGGGAGCCGCGCCGCGCCGTTGCCGCCGCATGCCGCCCTCCCCGCCGGCCGCCGACGCGGCCCTGTCCGACGCCGACCTCCGCCGCGAGCGGACGTGGGGGGTCGCCAACATGCTCGGCGCCGCGCTCGGGTTCAGCCTCATGGGGCTGGGCGTCAAGCTGGCCTCGGCGACGTTCCCGGCCATGCAGATCGTGTTCGTCCGGTCGGCCTTCATGACGGCCGTCACGGTCGCCGCTCTCCGCCACGCGGGCGTCTCCCCGCTGGGCGTCGACCACCGAACGCTGGCGCTCCGCGGCGTCTTCGGCGCCGTGGCGCTGAGCTTGTTCTACATCGGCATCAGCCGGCTGCCCCTCGGCGACGCCGTCACGATCCAGTACACCGCCCCCGTGTGGACCGGGCTCGTCGCGGCACTCCTTCTCGGCGAGCGCCTCCGCCCGATCGTGCTCCTCGGGACGTTCCTGTCGCTGGCCGGCGTCGTGCTCGTGGCCAAGCCGAGCGCGCTGTTCGGCGCCGACGCCGCGCTCGACGGGTGGGGCGTCGCGGCCGTGGGGAGCGCGGCGGTCCTCTCCGGGTTCGCGTACACGTTCGTCCGGAAGCTCCGCCAGACCGACCGGCCGATGACCATCATCTTCTACCTCTCGTGGATCGGGCTCGCGGGGGCGGCGCCGTTCGCGCTCGGCGGCACGTGGGTCTGGCCGACGGGCTGGGACTGGCCGCTCCTCCTCGGCATCGGCCTCGCGACCCACGCCGGGCAGGTCGGGCTGACGAAGGGGATGGCCCGGCTCGAGGCCGGGACGGCGTCGTCGATCGGCTACCTCCAGGTCGTGCTGGCGTTCGTGTGGGGCGCCCTCGTCCTCCACGACCCGATCGACGGCCTGAGCCTGCTGGGCGCCACGCTCGTCGTGTCGAGCGTGCTCCTCGTGGTCCGCCGCGCGCGCTCAGGCTGAGGCGGTCCGACTCCCCGACGACGCCGACACGGAGGCCCGGCCGGCGTGGGCTCTCGCTACGCTTCGGGCGAGGGCTCCGTGGCCGGCTCCGGATCGGGCACCGTGGCCGTCGCCTCGCGCGCCTGCATGGCCTCGTGGAAACGGCCCTGAGTGAGCAAGATCAGCACCACCCCGGCGATGATCGCAACGTCGGCGATGTTGCCGATGGGGAACAGGGCCACGTTCCGCCCGAATATCTGGCCCTGGTACACGTCGAAGTGGATGAAGTCGACGACGCAGCCGTAGAACAGGCGGTACGAGTCGGGCGGCGACGGCGGGCATTCGCCGAACGCGACGCCGTAGAACACCCGGTCGATGACGTTCCCGAGCGCGCCGCCGAGCACGAGCGCGAGGGCCATCCGGTACCCGAACGGCGCCCACCGCACGCGCCGGAGGTACACGAAGATGAGGACCGTCGCCGCGATCGAGAACAGCGTCAGGAACAGCTTGCTCCCGACCGTCAGCCCGAACGCCATGCCCGGGTTCTCGGTGAACGTGAACCGGAAGAGCTGCCCGACGACGGGGATCGACTCCCCGAGCTCCATGTTGTACTTGACGACCAGCTTGGTGATCTGGTCGACGACGACGAGGGCGAACGTGGCCCAGAGGACGCGCATGGATTCGGTCGGGTGAGGGCGCCCAACGGGCGGAAAGGGACGGGCGGGTCCTAGAGCTTGCGGACGGCGACGGGGAACGACTCGCCGCCGATCTCAACGTCGCGGACGAGGTCGCCAGCGGGCGTCTCTGAGACGACGAGCGACTCGGCCAGGGTTTCGGCGCGGACCGGATCGGCGAAGGCCGGAGCCAGCCCCCCGGTCGCTCCGGCTCCCCCCGCCTCGGCGCCGAGGCCGACGTAGCGGGCCAGGGCCGGCGTCGGGGCGAACTCGACGGCGATCCGGTCGGCCACGTCGAAGCCGGCCTCCTTGCGGAGCTGCTGGACGCGGTTGACGAACTCGCGCATGACGCCCTCGGCCCGGAGCGCGTCGTCGAGCGTCGTGTCGAGCGCGACGGTCACGACCAGCGTCGCGCCGCTCGGATCGATGAGCGTCTCCTGCCGCACGACGCGCCCCTCTACGCCCTCGGACACGACCTCGAGGTCGCCAGGCTCGAGAACGACGGACCCGCTCGGGAGCAGCAGCTCGAGCGTCCCCTCCGTCTCGTAGCGCGTGACCGAGTCCGTCTCGAGCAGGCGGATGGCGGCGTTCGCCTCCTTCATCTGCGGACCGAGCCGTCGGCCGAGCGCCTTGAAGTTCGGCTTCGCGCTCTTGACCACGACGCCCGAGTCGCCCGATGCCGTCTGGAGCGCCTTGACGTTGACCTCGTCGAGGACCACGTCCTCCACGCTCCGGAGCACGGCCTCGTCGACGCCCCCGACGCCGGTCACGACGAGCAGCGACGCGAGCGGCTGGCGGACGTTGATCGCGGCCTCGTTGCGCAGGGCGAGCGTCGCCGTCGTGACCGCGCGGGCGAGCGCCATCCGGCCCTCCAACTCGGCGTCGTGAGCCATCACGTCGGGCACCGGGTACTCCTGGAGGTGGACCGAGGCGGGCCCACCCAGCACCTCGTAGAGCCACTCGGCCACGAACGGCGCGACCGGCGCCATCATCCGGGACACGGCCTCCAGGCTCTCCCAGAGCGTGTCGTAGGCCGCGCGCTTGTCGGCGTCGTCGGCGCCCTTCCAGAAGCGGCGGCGGGAACGGCGGAGCCACCAGTTCGAGAGGTCGTCGACGAAGCCCTCGACGGCGCGGGTCGCGCGCGTCGGGTGGTACGCGTCGAGGGCCTCGACGGCCTCCGAGAGCGTCGACTGGAGCCGGCTCACGATCCAGCGGTCGAGCTCGGTCCGCTGGTCGAGCGGGACCGCCTCGGCGGCGTCGCGGACGTAGCCGTCGAGGCCGGCGTAGGTCGCGAAAAAGCGGTAGGTGTTGACGAGCGTCCCGAAAAACTTCCGCGTCGTCTCCTCGACGGCCGCGTCCGAGTAGCGGAGGTCCTCCCACGGCGGGGACGCGGACATCATCGTCCACCGGATCGGGTCGACGCCGTGGCGCTCGATGGCGCCGAAGGGCTCGACGGCGTTGCCCTTCGACTTCGACATCTTCTCGCCGTTGGCGTCGAGGACGAGCCCGTTGACGACGACGTTCTTGTACGCCAGCCGGTCGTCGACGAGCGCGGCGATGGCGTGGAGCGTGTAGAACCACCCGCGCGTCTGGTCGACGCCCTCGGCGATGAAGTCGGCCGGGACGTTGGCCTCGAACCGCTCGACGTTCTCGAACGGGTAGTGCCACTGGGCGAACGGCATGGCGCCCGAGTCGAACCACACGTCGAGGAGGTCGGGCACGCGGCGCATGGTGCCGCCCTGGCCGTCGGGCCACGTGATCTCGTCGACGTACGGCCGGTGGAGGTCGAGCCCGTCGTCGCCGAGGCGGGGGTTGAGGGCCTCGCGCGGGAAGTGCCCGCCAGCCTTCTCGCGGAGCTCGGCGATCGATCCGATCACCTCGATGAGTTCGGGGTCGCGGTCGCTCACCCAGATCGGGAGCGGCGTCCCCCAGTACCGCATTCGAGAAATCGCCCAGTCGACGTTGTTTTCGAGCCACTGCCCGAACCGGCCCGTCCCAATGCCCTCCGGCTGCCAGTTGACCTGTTGGTTGAGCTCGACGAGGCGGTCCTTGATCTCGGTCGTCCGGATGAACCAGCTCTCGACCGGGTACTGCATCAGCGGCGTCCCCTTCCGCCAGTCGTGCGGGTAGTTGTGGACGTAGCTGTCCTCGCGGTAGAGGAGGCCGCGCGCGGCGAGGTCGCGGATGATGGCGCGGTCGGCGTCCTTGAACCACATCCCGCCGATACCGCGGAAGTCGTCGGCGAAGCGGCCCTCGGCCGTGACCGGGTTGAGCGTCGGGAAGCCGTGCTTCTGGCCCGTCGCGAAGTCGTCCATGCCGAAGGCCGGCGCGGTGTGGACGATGCCCGTGCCGTCCTCTGTCGTGACGTAGTCGGCCGAGACGACGCGCCAGCCGTCGACGTCCGTGAGGTCCTCGCTGAGGTCCCACATCGGCTCGTAGCGGAGCCCGACGAGGTCGGCGCCCGTCATCTCCTGGACGACCTCGTAGTCGCCCTTGAGGATGGACGACGCCTGGCTCTTGGCCACGATCAGGAACTCCTCGTCCTTGGAGCCATCTTCCTGCTCCACCATCTGGCGGGCCTTGACGTAGTGGATCCGCTCGCCGACGACCATCGCCACGTTCGACGGGACGGTCCACGGCGTGGTCGTCCACGCGAGCAGCGACGTCCGCGGCTCCTCGACGAGGTGGGCGCGGACCACGATCGACACGTCCTGGACCTCCTTGTAGCCGAGCGACACCTCGTGCGACGACAGGACGGTCCCATTCGCCGGGCTGTACCACTGGATCTTGTGGCCCTTCGAGAGGAGGCCCTTGTCCCAGATCCGCTTGAGGAGATTCCAGACCGACTCGATGTAGTCGTTCTCGAACGTGACGTAGGGGTCGTCGAGGTCGACCCAGTAGCCCATCCGCTTGGTCAGGTCGTCCCAGAGGTCCTTGTAGCGGAGGACGGACTCGCGGCAGGCCGCGTTGTACTCGGCCACGCCGTACTCCTCGACCTGGTGCCGGCCCTCCAGCCCGAGCTCCTTCTCGACCTCGATCTCGACCGGGAGCCCGTGCGTGTCCCACCCCGCCTTCCGATCGACGCGGAAGCCCCGCATCGTCTTGTAGCGGCAGAACAGGTCCTTGATGGTCCGGGCCATCACGTGGTGGATGCCCGGCTTGCCGTTGGCCGTGGGCGGCCCCTCGTAGAACACGAAGTGGGGCGCGCCCTCGCGGATGTCGAGGGACTGGCGGAACGTGTCCTCGGCCTCCCAGCGGGCCAGGACCTCCTCCTCGACGGCGACGGGGTCGAAGCGGTCGACCTCGGGATAGCGGGGCATGTCGGACGTGCGGATCTCGGGGCCGGGAAGCTACCCCGCTCGCCCACCGGCCGACATGAAGCCCGGCCCGATTCCCCGACGCCCGACAGGGCCCGCCTCGACGCCGAGGCGGGCGGAGTCGCTACGCCAGCGACGCGACCACGTCGCCCATCAGCGTCGTCAGCTTCGGCTCGGCCTCGGCGGCCGCGGCGAGGACGTCCTCGATGGAGACCGGCTCGAGGGCGTCGGGGAAGCACTCGTCGGTGACGACGGAGATCGCGAGGCACCGGAGCCCCTGGTGCCGGGCGACGATGACCTCGGGGACCGTGCTCATCCCAACCACGTCGGCGCCGATGCCTCGCAGGAACCGGTACTCGGCGCGGGTCTCGAGGTTGGGCCCGACGACAGCGACGTAGACGCCCTGCTGCAGCCGGATGCCGCGCTCCAGCGCCGCCGCCTCGGCCGTGTCCCGGAGCTCGCGGTCGTACGGCGCCGACATGTCGGGGAACCGCGGGCCCCACTCGTCGATGTTTGGCCCGGTGAGTGGGTTGGCGCCCTGGAGGTTGATGTGGTCCGTCGTCAGCATGAGGTCGCCGCGGCGGTACAGCGGGTTCATGCCGCCGGCCGCGTTCGAGATCAGGAGCGCCTCGACGCCCAGCGCGGCCATCACGCGGACAGGCAGCGTGATCTGCCACGCGCTGTAGCCCTCGTACAGGTGGAACCGGCCCTGCATCGCCAGCACCTCGACGCCGCGGAGCGTCCCGGCGATGAGCCGGCCGTCGTGGCTCTCGACGGTCGAGAGCGGGAAGTGCGGGATCTCGTCGTACGAGAGGGTCTCGCGGGCGTCGATCTCCTCGGCCAGCTTGCCCAGCCCGGTCCCCAGGATGATCCCGACGCGGGCCGAGTCGCCCACGCGCTGGCGGAGGGCGTCGGCGGCCTCCTGGACCTGAGCGCGGGCGGTGTCGATGTCGGGCGTCATAAGGGCGTCAGTCGTAGATCGTGGGGACGAGGGGTCGCGCCAAGATCCTACGCCCGACGCTCCGCGCCCTAGTCGAGATCGTCGAGAATGCGGCGGATGCGCTCGCGCTCCTCGTCCGAGGCGGCCACGCTCCGCTCCTCGCCCGTCACGAGCGAGCGGAGGTCCCACCCGCCGGTGACGGCGGGGCGCGACGGCGGCGCGGCGGGCTCGTCCTCGTCGGGCTGCTCAGGGGCGGCGGCGTACGCGCCGGGGAGCGGCGCCTCGGGCGCGGCCGGCTCCACGTCGGCATCGTCCTCGATCGGGTCGATCGGCGCATTGAGCGGCGTTTCCGCAGCCGGAGACTCGGCCTCGACGGACGTGTCGGGGTACTCGGGCGTCGTGAACGGCGGGGGGGCGACGGGCTCGGGCTCGGCGGGCTCCGGGGGCGTCGGCGGGCGGACCTCGGCGACCGGCTCCGGCGCGTCGTCGAGGTCGGCAGAGGGGAGGCTCGCGTCAGCGGCCTCCGACTCGTCGTCGTCCGAGTCGTCGAGGTCGTCGGGCGGGTCGATCGGGGCCTCGAGGCGCGACTGTGCGGGCGGGAGCTGCCCGCTGACGCCGGCCGCCTGCAGCTTGATGAAGCCGACGGGGTCGTCGCCCTGGAACTGGGCCAGCACCTCGAGCTCCGAGAGGAGGAACCCGCGGAGCCGGGCGGCCACCTCGGCCTGCCGCGACGAGAGGCGGACGAGGTCCTGCCGGAGCCCGTGCCGCTCGCGCTCGGCGTCGCGGAGGATCACCTCGGCGCGGAGCTCGGCGTCCTGGATCATCAGGCGGGCCTTCTCCTGGGCCGCCGCCTCGGCCCGCTTCGCCGACTCGCGCGCCGACTCCAGCGCCTCTTGGAGCGCCAGTTCGACCTTCTCGTAGTGGACCAGCTTGGCTTCCGTGTCGCGGGCGCGCTCCTCGGCGCGGCGCGCCTCCTCCTGGACCTCCTCCAAGCGGTCGGCCACCTGCTTGAGGAAGAGGTCGACCTCGGTGGGGTCGTAGCCGCGGAAGCCCTTGTCGAACGCTTTCCGTCGGACGTCGAGAGGCGTGAGGTTCATGGCCGGTCGGGGGTGGCGGGCGGGGCGACGCGGCGGACGCGGCGGCGCGGGCGCCGGTCGGTCGGCGCGTCGGGCCGGCCGTCGGCGGGCACGGGGGCCTCCAGCGAGTCGGCGAGGGCGTCCGCCCGGCGGACCGCGTCGAGGGCCTGTCCGACCCGGGCCTCGACCTCACTCAGACGAGCGGCGGCGCCGGCCGCGCGTCCGCGGACCCGGGACCACCGGATCAGCAGCACGACGAGGGCCGCCGCGAGGAGCCCGTTGAGGACGAGGAGGGGGACGAACATGATCACGAAAGGTACGCCACCGTACGCACGCCCCCCCGAAACGTTCAGCGCGGCCCGAACAGCGCCGAGCCCACCCGGACGTGCGTCGCGCCCTCTTCGACGGCCACCTCGTAGTCCCCGCTCATCCCCATCGAGAGGACCGACAGCGGGATCGGTGAGCCCTCGTAGAGCTGGCGCAACGTGCGGAATGCGGGACGGACGACGCGCTCGAGGTCGTCATCGTCCTCGGCGATCGCCGCCATCCCCATCAGACCGACCGGGCGGAGGTGGCCGCGCTCGGCGGCCGTCTGGAGGAGGTCGTACGCGTCCTCCGGCTCGACGCCGTGTTTGGCGTCCTCGCCCGAGATGTTGACCTGGACGAGGACGGGGAGCACGCGCCCGGCGTCGGCGGCCTTCTTCTCCAACGCCTTCGCGAGGCGGACCGAGTCGAGCGCGTGGAACAGGTCGGCGCGGGCGGCGGCGTCGCGGGCCTTGTTCCGCTGGAGCGACCCGATGAGGTGCCACCGAACGTCGCCCCCGTCGGCTTCGCCAGGGATCGCGTCGGACTTGTCGACGAGCTCCTGGACGCGGTTCTCGCCGAGGTCGCGGAGGCCGGCGGCGATCGCGGCGCGGACCGTCTCGAGCGGGTGCGTCTTGGTGACGGCCACGAGCGTGACGGCCTCGGCGTCCCGCCCGGCCCGGTCGGCCGCCTCCGCGATCCGTCGGCGGACGTCGGTGGCGCGCTCGGTGATCTGGTCGACGAGGTCGGGGGGGGCAGTCTCGGTCGTCATGCGGTGCGTACCCGGCCGTAGCCTCGGGGATCCAGTCTCGATCTGGGACGGACCCGTTCCGTTTCTACCTGCCTGCATCGACTGAACCGACCTGAGCGGCACTGCGGCCGGATGGCCCGATTGTTGGGATTCCACGAACCGCACCGCCGATGGCCGCCATGCCCGCTCCGACCCAGACCGCGCCGACTCTCCGCTGCGCCCTCGACCGGGCCCGCGCCGCCTGGCTGGCGGGCCACGCCGGGGCCTGGGAGCGCTACTGCGCGTGCCTTCGCCAGCTAGAGCAGAAGACCGCCCGGCCCCGCGGCTCTCGCCGATCCCTCCGCCCCGGCGCCCGCGCCTAGCGAGCTGGGTGCCGCAGGTCGACGGCGACGCGCGGCGGCCCGTCGAGCGTCGTCACGCGGACCGGCTCGGGGGACGACGCGGCGACGACCCACGACACCTCGCCCTCGAAGTCGCACGTCCGCGCCAGCGCGAGCGCCGTCGGCAACCCGAGGTCGCGCGTGGCCGGATCGACCGTGGCCTCGCCCGCCGCGGTGTGCGCGCGGGCCCCCCTGAACCGGACGAGCAGCCACCCGTCACCTGGAAGCTCCACCACCTCGCCCGAGCCGCACGCCCGCACCGGCCGGTCGACGTACTCGACGTGGACGGCGGGCCGGACGGACTCGAACTCGAAGGCGACCCGATCGTAGCCGTCGTGCGTGGCGACGCGGACGTCCGTCAGCACGGCCTGCCCCTCGCCAGAGGCACCGAGGTCGACGATGCCGGAGGTCCAGTCGGAGGCGTCACGCGGCGCGCGAGTGGGGCCCTCCGGCGCGTCGGTGCCGTCCGCCTCCGGGGTCGGAACGGAGACGTCAGCCTCCGGCGCTGCGGGCACCTCGGCGGGCTCGCTGGCGCAGGCGGCGAGGAGGAGGGCGAGAAGGAGGAAGCGAGGCATCGGACCGTGGGATGTCGTCGCCAATGTCGGGCCGCACGACGGGCCTAGGGCCGTTTTGCCGTAGAGTGGGGCGAACCCCCTCCCCTACCGCGCCATGCCTGTCCACGACATCGACTACCGCCTCATCGGCGACGACCTCCAGATCGTCGAAATCGAGCTCGACCCCGGCGAAGCCGTCCGCGCCGAGGCCGGGGCCATGCTCTACATGGACGGCGACATCACGATGGACACGGGCACCGGCGGCGGGTTCATGAAGGGGCTCAAGCGCCGGATCGCCGGCGAGAGCTTCTTCATCACGTCGTTCACCAACGACGGGCGGTCGAAGGCCCGCGCCGCGTTCAGCGCGCCGTACCCGGGCAAGGTCATCCCCATCGACCTCGGCGACTACGGCGGGCGGTTCTTGTGCCAGAAGGACACGTTCCTCTGCGCGGCCTCCGGCATCGAGATCGAGGTGGCCTTCACGAAGAAGATCGGGGCCGGTCTGTTCGGCGGCGAGGGCTTCATCCTCCAGAAGCTGACCGGCGACGGCCTCGCGTTCTGCCACGCTGGCGGGACGATCATCGAGCGCGACCTCGCGGCCGGCGAGACGCTCCGCGTCGACACCGGCTGCCTCGTCGCGTTCTCCGAGTCGGTCGACTACGACATCCAGTTCCAGGGCGGCTTCAAGAACGCGCTGTTCGGCGGCGAGGGCCTGTTCCTGGCGCGCGTCGAGGGCCCGGGCAAGGTGTTCCTCCAGAGCCTCCCGTTCTCGCGCCTCGCGGACCGGATCGTGGCGGCGAGCCGGATGTACGGACGGAAGGGCGAGTCGTCGGGCGGCAGCAACGCGCTCGGGGCCCTAGGCGGGCTCGCCGCCGGCGGCCTGCTGGGTGGCCTCCTCGGCGAAGACAACTAGCGCCCGGCTCCGTCCGCCTCGGTGGGCTCACGGGCCGACCGAGGCGGGCGATGCCACGCTCTCGAAGAGGGCGTCGAAGCGGGGCGCCATGAGCGGCCACGCGAGGTCGGCGGGGACCTCGCGGAGGACGTCGCCCGGAAGCGGGTGGGCGTCGCCGCGGAGGATGGCGCGGAGCGTCTCGAAGAGGGCGTCCTCCGAGTCGTAGAGGACCGGCGCGTGGAGGAGCGGGCGGTGGAGCCGCTCCGGGATCAGCTCGGGGTAGGTCAGCCGGTTGGGCAGGAGCGGGTGGCAGCCGCAGTGGATGGCCTCCAGCATCGAGATGCCGAAGAACTCGTGGACCGACGTCGAGACGACGACGTCGGAGCGCCAGAGGAGCGCGGCGTAGTCGGCGAACGACTCGGCGTAGCCGTAGTGGAGCACGCGCTCGGCGTAGCGCCGGAAGCCGGCCTCGAACGCCGGCGGCTGCTCGGCGAACGTCTTGCCGGCGAGGATCAGGCGGAACCGCTCGCCGGCGTCGTCGAGCCGGTTCATCACCCGGAAGAAGGCCTCGGGGTTCTTGTCGTACTCCCAGCGGTGGTTCCACAGGACGACCGGAGGGCCGGGCTCGCGCTGGCGTCGCGCCTCGGCGGCCGGCCGGGCCGCGTCGAGGCCGGCGAGGTCGAGCCCGAGCCGGAGCACCCGGCTCTTCTCGCGCAGCGCCGGGAGCTCTCCGACGTGGGCGTAGTCGGGGAACCGCCGGAGGAGGTCGGGGAGCGCGCCGAAGAACTCGTCGCGGTGGAACCGGCTGTTGAACACGACGCGGTCCGCCGTGAGGGCCGAGAGGTAGTTGATCCAGGCGTACGTGTAGTCCCGCTCGCGCCCCTCCTTGAGCGGGTACGTCAGCTGGTTCTCGTGGAAGTAGAGGACGACCGGGACGTCGGCCAGCACGTCGCGCGTGAGCGCGAGGAACGCCGGCACGTTGACCATGTCGGTCGCGAACACGAGGTCGGGCCGCCAACCGTCGGCGAGCAACGCGCGCGTCTTGTCGGCGAGCGTGACCGCCCCGCCCTGCATCCGCCACTTCCAGTACCGCGCGGCCATCTCGACCACGCGGACGTCGTGCGCGCTGTGTGCGATGAGCCCTGTGAGGAACCGCTTGTGGGACCCTCCGAACCAGGGCTCGAGCGCGAGGACGTTCATGAGTGAAGGGCAAAGGGAGATGGGCGACGAGTCCCTTTACTCATCACGGGTCATCCACCCCCCGCCAACTCGGCGTCGAGCGCCGTGGCTTCATCGTCGGTCGTCGGACGGACGATGGCGATCTCGCGGACCTGGAGCGCCTGCCGGAGCCGTGCGTCCTTGACCTCGGGCGCCGTGACGGGGCGCTCCTCGCCCGCGGTCATGTGGAGGGTCCGCGTATCGAGGCGGAGGTCGAGCGCGTCCTCGGACACGTTCTTGATGATCATCCCTCGGCGTTCGGGCATAGGAGGCGGGCTTGGACGGGAAAGGGGTGGCCAAGATATTGCGTGGCGCCCGCCCGAATCCGTGTGACTTCGCCCCGCCCCCTCCGGTCCACCGCCCACCGCCTCGGCAGACTCGCCCGCGGGCTCGTGGACGGCCTCGCGGGCCTGGCCTACCCGGCGCTCTGCCTCGGCTGCGAGGCCCGCCTTCCCGACCCCGTCGACGCGCTCTGCGCCACGTGCCTCCGTGGCCTCCCCCGCGCCGACGCCGAGGCGGTCACCCGACTGCTTGCCCACGACCCGGCCGTCGGGGCCGCCGTCGCGCTGTGGGCCTTCGACCCGGGCGGGACCGTCCGCCGCGTCCAGCACGCGCTGAAGTACGGGGGCCGGCCGGCGCTCGGCGTCCCACTTGGCCGTGTGCTCGGGCTGGCGGCCCGCGACGCCGGCGTGTCGGTCGAGATCGTCGCCCCGGTCCCGCTGGCGCGGCTCCGGTCCCTCGACCGCGGCTACAACCAGTCGGCCGCGCTCGCCGAGGGCGTGGCCGCAGCGCTGGACGTGCCCGTCGCCGACCTCCTCGTCCGCACCCGACCCACGCGGTCGCAGGCGGCGCTCTCGGCGAGCGCCCGCCGCGAGAACGTGGCCGGCGCCTTCGCCCTCGCCCCCGGTGCCGATGTCTCGGGCCGCCGTGTCCTTCTGATCGACGACGTCCTCACGACCGGCGCCACGCTCGCCGCCGCCGCCCGCCCGCTCGCCGAGGCCGGCGCTCGCGTCGACGTCGCCGCCCTCGCGCTCGCCGGGGCGTGAGGCGAGGGGCCACCGGCCACGGGCGAGCTACCCCAGCTCCACCCGCCTCGGGCACAGCGCGGCCTCAGCCGGGTCGTTCGTAGCGAGGACCACGACACGTGAGCCGTCGGCGACGAGAGAGGCCGTGAGGTCGCGGCCGGCCGCGTCGAGCGTGGCGCCGGGCTCGTCCAGCAGGAGGACCGGCGGGTCGTGGACGAGCGCGGTCGCGAGGCGGAGCCGCTGGCGCATCCCGGTCGAGAACGCCGCGACGGGGTCGTCCATCCGCCCCCAGAGGCCGACGCGGTCGAGCGTCGCTTCGACGCGGGCCGCGGCGTCGGGGAGCGCGCGGGCGCGGGTGAGGAAGGCGAGCGTCTCACGCGCCGTGAGCGCGTCGTAGAGGTCGAGGGCGGGGGCCACGTAGCCGACGCGGAGCGGCACGTCGCGGGCCGGAATCGTGGCGCCGTTGATCTCGAGGCGAGCCTCGCCGCCGGTCGGGGCCAGGAGCCCGGCGAACAGGAGGAGGAGCGTCGACTTGCCCGAGCCGTTGGCGCCGAGCACGGCCAACGGGGCGCCGGGCTCGACCGCCACCGTCAGACCATCGAAGAGCCGCCGACGGCCGAAGCGCATCGAGAGCTGGTCGGCGGCGAGACGGGCGGGCACGGGGCGGTCGGGGGGGACCGGAGAAGCTACCGACGGGCAGAACAGACCCGGCGGCCCGTCCGTACCGCCCTCATGCGCCCCGCTCACCCGCTCTCTCTCGCGGTGGCCCTGGCCCTCGCCGCGACGGCGTGCGAGCCGGCCCCGCCCGCGCCCGCCCCCGTCGTCGCGGCCGACTCGATGGGCATGGCCTCCCCCCTGCCGCCAGACACGGTCGACGTGCAGGGGGTGACCGAGGCGCGGGCAGTGATCGCCCCGGTCGGCGACGGTGAGGTGGAAGGCGCGGTGACGTTCACGCGAGTGGCCGGCGGCGTCCGCGTCCACGCGTCATTGGAGGGGCTGAGCGCGAGCGACTTCCACGCCCTCCAGGTCCTGCGCGGCCGAGACTGCGACGCGGACCCGACGGTCCACCTCGGGGCCGAGGCGGGCGCCCCGCACGGGGGGCCGTATTCGCCTCCCGGCCTCCGCCACGCCGGCGACCTCGGCAACGTCCGCGGCGACGACGGCGACGGGCGCTACGACCGGATCGACCCCGAGCTCTCGCTCGATGGCACGGCGTCGCTCGTCGGGCGCGCCGTCGTCCTCCGCGCCGGGCGCGACGACGCGGCCTCGCCCGACGGCGCCGCGGGCGACGTCATCGGGTGCGGCATCGCCGAGAGGGTCCGATGAGGCAGGCCGCGCTTCCCCTCGCCGCTCTCGTGCTGGGCCTCGGACTCGGCTGGGTCCTCCACACCCAGACCACGCCGCCCGCCCCCCCGCCGCCGCCCGCCGCCGGCACCGCCCCCGCCGTCGACTCGCTCGAGACGTTCGTGGCGCGGCTCCGCGGCCGGTTCGAGCAGCTCCGCGAGCCGACGTCGTTCGAGGAGAACCGCCTCCGCCGGCCGAGCACGCCGTCGTACACCGAGCACCTCGACATGGCCGACTCGCTCGGCGTGCCGCCGCTCGAGAGCGAGGCCGACCTCGACCGCCACCTCCGCACGGGCGAGCTCGTCCCGCTCGTCGACAACGAGTACTACGTCCTCCGCGTTCTGGAGCACTCGAAGCCGTTCGTCCGCCCCCTCATGATCGAGCGGCTGGAGGAGATCGGCGAACGGTTCCAGGCGGAGCTCGCGGAGGCCGGGCTCCCGCCGTACCGGTTCGCGATCTCGTCGGCCCTCCGGACGGCCGACCTCCAGGACGACCTCCAGCAGTCGAACCGGAACGCCGCGACGGGCCGCTCCAGCCATGAGTACGGCGCCTCCGTCGACCTCGTCTACACGCGCTACGCGCTCTGGCCGACGGCCGCCGACACGCTCACGGTCCCGTTTTCCGACGCCGCCACGCCGACCGCCCAGCGCCTCGCCATCCGCTGGGCCGACGACCTCGCGGGGACCTACGACGACCGCCTGTTCGGCGCGCTGGCGCGTGTGCTCGGGAGGATGCAGGACGAAGGCGAGCTGCTGGTGCTGCTGGAGGACGAGCAGCCCGTCTTCCACATCACGATCGACGGCGAGTAACGCGCTCGCGAAGAGCCGACGCCGCGGGAACGATCCGGCCGGACGTCCTTTTCCTCGACTCGTCCCTCCGCCGCTCCGTGTCCGCCTCCCCGCCCGACGTCCAGCCTCTCATCGAGCCCCGGCCGGATTCGGAGCCGATGGCGCCGCTGCCCCCACGCCCGCGCTACCGCAAGAAGCGGTGGTGGGCGGTCGGCCTGGGGCTCGCTCTCGTCGGGGCCGCAATCGTGTTCGGGGTCCGGACGAACCGGGGGATCGAGGCCACCTTCGCGGTCCAGGAGCGGTACGTCGCCGAGGTCGAGCGCGCGTTCGAGTCGATCCCGATGCTCTCGGACGAGGAGATCGCCCTCCTCCGCCGCTCGCGGAACGCCCGACACGTCGAACTGGCCGAGACGTTCGGCGTCGGCCCGCCCGACACGCGCGCCGAGGCCGACAGCCTCGGCGACCGCTACGCCTTCGTCACGATCGAGACGGACTCGCTCTACACGGTCCTCCCCGGTGAGTACTCGGTCCCCCGCCTCACGCCGAGCGCGGCGGCCTCGCTCGACAGCATCGCCGTCCGGTTCCGAGAGAAGCTGGACCAGCGGGGCCTCCCGCCGTTCCGGTTCGCCGTCTCCTCGGTCTGGCGGACGGGCGCCGACCAAGCGGCCCTCCGCGGCGGCAACGTCAACGCCGCCGCCGGCCGCTCCAGCCACGAGTACGGGACGACGTACGACATCACGTACAACCCGACGCGCTACTCGCCGGCCCCCGACGCGCTCCCGCCGCCGCCGCGCGTCGACGACCGCGTGCCCGGCTTCCTGCACGAGGTCGTCCGCGAGCGGCTCGTGGCGGAGCAGCGGGCCGACCTCGATCGGCTCGCCGCCGACTACCCGTCGCGGCTGACGGCGGCGCTCGGCCGCGCGCTCATCGAGTTGGAGGACGAGGGCGTGCTGGCGGTCGTCCGCGAGCGGCGCCAGCCGGTGTACCACGTGACGGTCGCCCGGCGGCTCGTGCCGCGCCCCGCCGCCGAGTAGCCCCGCCTCGGCGCCGAGGCGGAGGGAGCCGGGGCGGGTGACGGAGCGTCGTCGTCGCTGCGGGGTAGGATGGCCGAGATGCCCGCCCTCGACGCCCCCGACGACGACGCCCTCCTCTACGGCCACGACCCGGCCGAGCGGATCGTCGCGCTCCACCCGGTCGGGCCGGCCGCGATGCGGCTCTACCGCCGCCGCTCGCCCACGGAGGTCACGACCGAGGACGTCCGCGTCCACCCGTTCTTTTTCCTGTCGGATGTCGACCTGCTCCGCGGCTTCCCGCGCGACCGGTTCCAGTTCCAGGAGCTCGACGGCGCCGGCTTCTTCCGGTACGTGGTCGCCTTCCCCGACCGGAACAGCTACTTCGACGCGCTCCGCCACGTCGAGCGGACGACGGAGACCGAGAAGAGCCGTCCCGACGAGGTCTACCTCCCCGGCTCGCCCGAGCAGCAGTACCTCATGCAGACCGGGCGGACGCTGTTCAAGGGGATGGACTTTTCCGACCTCGTCCGCCTCCAGCTCGACATCGAGGTTTACAGCCCCGAGGGGTTCCCGCAGGCGACGACGCCGGAGCACCGCGTGATCCTCGTCGCGCTCAGCGACTCGACCGGGTGGAATCGGCTCGTCGGCGCCCCGGGCATGACGGAGGAGGAGGTCCTGCGCGAGACCCTGAGCCTCGTCAAGGAGCGCGACCCCGACGTCATCGAGGGCCACAACATCTTCGGGTTCGACCTGCCGTACGTGTTCGAGCGGTGCCGTCGGCACGGCATCCCGGTCGACCTCGGGCGCGACGGGAGCCTCCCCCGCTCCTACCCGACCTCGATGCGGTTCGCCGAGCGGTCGGTCGAGTTCGAGGCCGTCGAGATCGCCGGGCGGCACGTCATCGACACGCTCCACCAGGTGATGGCGTTCGACGTGTTCAAGCGGGACCTCCCGAACTACACGCTCAAGGGCGCGGCGAAGTACTTCGGCTTCGCCCCGGAGGGCCGGACGTACGTGCCGGGCGACGAGATCGCGCACGTGTGGGACACCGACCCGCACCGGCTCATGGAGTACGCCATCGACGACGCGACGGAGACGGAGCGGCTGGCGCGGCACCTCAGCGGGAGCACGTTCTACCTCACGCAGATGGTGCCGATGCCGTACGCCCAGGCCGCCCGCACCGGCCCGGCGGCGAAGGTCGAGGCCCTCTTCGTCCGCGGCTACCTCCACGCCCGCCACAGCCTCCCGCGCGCCGACTTCGGCTCGCAGGTCGTCGGCGGCTACACCGACGTGTTCGTGACCGGCGTCGTCGGGCCCGTCGTCTACGCCGACGTCGAGAGCCTGTACCCGTCGATCATGCTCCACTACGACGTCCAGCCGAAGGGCGACGCGCTGGGTCTGTTCCCGCGCCTCCTCCGGCGCCTGACGGACCTCCGGTTCGAGACGAAGGACGCCATGCGCGAGGCCGACGACGCCCACGACCGCGGCGAGCTCGACGCCCGCCAGTCGGCGTTCAAGATCGTCATCAACAGCTTCTACGGGAACATGGGCTTCGGCTACGCCCTGTTCAACGACTTCGCCGAGGCGGACCGGGTCGCGCGGACGGGGCAGGAGCTCCTCCGCCAGATCATCCGGCTGGCGCGAGACGCTGGGGCGAAGGTCGTCGAGGTCGACACCGACGGCGTCTTGTTCATCCCGCCGGACGGCGTGGAGGGCGAAGCCGCCGAGCGCGCGTTCGTCCGCGACCTCAGCGAGCAGATGCCGGAGGGGATCCGGATCGGGTTCGACGGCCGCTTCCGGCGGATGCTCTCGTACAAGAAGAAGAACTACGCGCTCCTCGACTACGACGGGCACCTGAAGTTCAAGGGGTCGAGCCTCGTGTCGCGCTCGTCGGAGCGGTTCGGACGGCGGTTCGTGCGCGAGGCGATCCGGCTGCTCCTCGAGGAGGACGTCCGAGCGCTCCACGACCTCTACCTCCGACACCGGCGCCAGATCGAGGCCCACGACTGGTTGGGCGTCGAGAGTTTCCAGCGCGTCGAGACGCTGAAGGCGTCGATCGAGCAGTACGAGCGGGCGGTCGCCGCCGGCGAGCGGACCCGGAGCGCGGCCTACGAGGTCGCCCGGCAGGAAGCCGAGCGGACCGGACGCCGGCCTCGCATCGGCGACCGGGTGGCGTACTACATCGCCGAGGGGGGCGGGCGCGTGTTCGAGGCGGCCAAGCCGGCCGAGGCCTGGGACCCCGAGGCTCCCGACGAGTCGACGGCGTTCTACCTCGACCGCCTCGACCAGCTCGCGGGCCGGTTCGAGCCGTTCTTCGAGACCGCGGCCCAGTTCCAGCTCGTGTTCTCGGAGGAGGACCTGTTCGGGTTCGACCCCGCCTCCGTCCGCCTCGTCGTCCGCGAGCGCGACCCCGACGAGGTCGAAGACGACGTCCCGTTTTGACGCCATGGGGATTCCCCCGGTGCGTCTTGTAAGACAAACTCCGACAAGCCCGTAAAGGGAGTTCGAAGCGCTGACAGCGGAAGAACTGCACGGAGCACACGTCCGTGCGCATCGGTGGCTCCACCCGACAGCCCCATCATGAACCGATTCCTGACCCTGCTCACGCTCTGCCTTGTGCTGATCGTCGTCTTCATCGCGGCGACCTGAGGTCCTGACGCGGCCCTGTAGGTGAAGCGCTGACGGCGGCGTCGGCGCAGGACACGTCGGTGGCTAGGGGGCGAACCCGGGAGGTCTCGGGCTCATGCAACGAGTCCATTCCACAACGCCCTCCCTGATGTCTCGCACTCTCTCCCTCGGCGCCCTCGCGCTGGCTCTCGCCGTTGCCCCCGGCTGCATGTCCTCCGCCTCGATGAACGGGTCGGCGGACGCCGGCGGCGCCTCGGCCGGCGTGATGGTCGGCGGCGCCATGATGCTGCCCTCGCAGACGCTCGTCGAGAACGCCTCCGGCGCCTCGAACCTCACGACGCTCGTCTCGGCCGTCCAGGCCGCCGAGCTCGTCGAGACGCTCAGCGGCGACGGGCCCTTCACGGTGTTCGCCCCCACCAACACCGCCTTCGGCAAGGTGCCGGAGTCCGCGCTCAACACGCTGCTGATGCCGGAGAATCAGGCCCAGCTCCAGGGCGTCCTGACCTTCCACGTCGTCCCGGGCCGCCTCTCCGCTGCCGACCTCCGCGACGGCCAGACGCTCACGACCGTCAACGGCGAGACGCTCACCGTCACGAAGGCGAACGGCCAGGTGATGATCGGCAACGCCAACGGCATGGCGACGGTCACGCAGGCCGACGTGTACGCCTCGAACGGCGTCGCCCACGTCATCGACTCGGTCTTGATGCCGTAGGGCCGGGACCATCGGGTCGCGCGGCGGAGCCTCCTGACCGCCGCGGCGTTCCGAGCGGGGACGGCCTCCGGGCCGTCCCCGTGTTTCGTTTCCCCCGCTTCCATGGCCGACCGCACCGTCCTGATCCTCGGCGCCACCGGACTCGTCGGTCACCACGCGCTCCGGCGGTTCGCCGCCGACCGCCGGTGGGCCCGCGTCGTCACGCTCGGCCGTCGCCCCCTCGAGACCGCCGGCCCGACGCACGAGGACCACGTCGTCGACTTCGACCGCCTCGACGAGCAGGCCGAGCTGTTCGCCTGCGACGACCTCGTCTGTGCGCTGGGCACGACGATGCGGCAGGCAGGCTCCGAGGAGGCCTTTCGACGGGTCGACCTGGAGATCCCGTTCGAAGCCGCGCAGCTGGCCCACTCGGCTGGCGCCGCGCAGATGCTCCTCGTGAGCGCGCTCGGCGCCGATTCCGAGTCCCGGATCTTCTACAACCGGACGAAGGGCGAGGCCGAGCGGGCCGTGGAGCGCGTCGGGTTTGGGGCCCTCCAACTCCTCCGGCCGTCGCTCCTCGCGGGCGACCGCGCGGAGGCCCGCTGGGGCGAGCGGCTGGGGCTCGCGGTGCTCTCGCCGCTCGTGCCGGTCCTCCGGGGCCCCCTCGCCGCCCTCCGGCCCACCGAGGCGGACGATGTCGCCGCGGCGCTCGTCGCGATCGCCGGCGCCCGCCCGACGGGCCGCCACGTCTACCGCCCCGGCGCGATCCGCCAGTGGGCCGGCGACCGGGGGGCGGACTCCTAGCGGGGCATCGGGGAGGGCACCAGAGTCCCCAGGATCGTGTGAGGACGGCCTCCAGAGGCGCTGTGGGTGGACCACGCCCGGACGAAGCCCCGTTGGCCTCTTCCTCTCCCAACCCCTCCCCTCTCATGCGACGCCTCTCTTTCCTCCTCCTCGCCCTCGCCGTCGCCGGTTGCTCGACCGGCCAGATGAACACCGACAACGACCTCCAGGGCGACCTCCGACTGAACGCCGGTGCGCTCTCGGCCGATCAAACGATCGTCGAGAACGCGATGACACAGCCCGAGCTCTCGACGCTCGTCGCCGCCGTCCAGCGGGCCGACCTCGTGAGCGCGCTCAACGGCCCCGGCCCCTACACCGTCTTCGCCCCGATCGACCCGGCCTGGACGATGGACCTCGGCGAGATCGACGACGACCAGCTCGCCGACGTCCTCACGTATCACGTCGTGGAGGGTGACTACCGATCCACGGAGCTGACCGACGGCATGACGCTCGAGACGCTCAACGGCGAGGAGCTCACCATCCAGACGCTCCAGAACCGCGACCCGATGATGAAGGTCGACGACGCCGACATCGTCTACGCCGACATCGAGTCGAGCAACGGGCGGGTCCACCTCATCAACCTCGTCCTCGACCCGACGCGCGGCAGCGGCGCTCAGTAGCCCCCGCCTCGGGTTTCGCTTCGCGGGCCGTCCTTCGGTGCGGCCCGCGGTCCGTTTGTGCGAAGCCCGGGAGGGGACGTCCGCGTGCCCTGGCATCTAACGTGGGATGCCGTAGTTTCGGCGTGGACCTTGCCCCGCCGCATCTGACTCGTTGAGACGCTCCTCCGCTCTCCCGCCCCGGCCCGTCCGGGTCCGATGCTCCGCGAACGCAGCCTCCTCCTCCAGCGCCTCCTCTTCGGCGCCGACCTCGCGCTGATCGCCCTGGCCTGGGTGATCGCCTGGGTCGTCCGGTTCGAAGTGCTCACGCCGCCCCAGTGGGTGCCGCTGAGCCAGTACCTCGGCTTCCTCCCGTTCGTGCTCGCGGTGTGGGCCGGCGTGCTCCTTGTGTCCGGGTTGTACCGGACGCGCCGCGCGCAGCGGCTGACGTTGGTGGCCTACGCCGTGGCCCGAGCGGTCGCGCTCGGACTCGTGGTCTCGCTCGGCGCGCTGTTCTTCTACCGCGAGTTCTCGTTCTCGCGCCTCCACGTGGGGCTGTTCGCCCTGATCGCGTCGGTCCTGCTCGTGGGCCTCCGGTTCGGGATCTACACGGTCCTGCGGCGGGGCCGGCAATCGGGCAAGAACGTTCGCCGCGTGCTGATCGTAGGGGCCGGGAAGGCCGGCCAGCGGCTGGCCCGCGCGTTCCGGCACTACCCGTGGATGGGCTTCGAGGTCATCGGCTTCCTCGACGACCGCGAGGGGGCCGTCGAGGCCGAGCCGCCGGACCCGCTCTACCCCGAGGTCGTCGAGCGGCCCGACGTGCTCGGCCCGGTCTCGGCCGTCGCCTCGCTCCTCGACCGGCACGCGCCGGAGGGCGGCGGCGGGATCGACATGGTGTACGCCGCGCTCCCGCTCTCGGCGGCCGACAAGATCCAGGAGGTCGCCGATGCCTGCGCCCGGCACACGGCGCACCTCTGCCTCGTGCCCGACCTGTTCGGCCTCGACCTCCTCAACAGCCGGATCTCCGACGTCGACGGGCTGCCGGTCATTCACCTCATGGACGAGGCGCCGCTCGACATCCGCCAGGTGATCAAGCGGACGGGCGACGTGGCGTTCTCGCTGGCGGCGCTCGTGCTCCTGGCGCCGGTGCTGGCCGTGATCGCCGTGGCCGTCAAGCTGTCGTCGCCGGGACCGGTCCTCTACCGCCAGACGCGGATGGGGCTGAACGGGCAGAACTTCGAGATCCTCAAGTTCCGCTCGATGCCGGTCGACGCCGAGGCCAAGACGGGCGCCGTGTGGTCGACGAAGGGCGAGACGCGGGCGACGCGGGTCGGGAGCTTCCTGCGGCGGACGAGCCTCGACGAGCTCCCGCAGTTCTGGAACGTGCTCATGGGCGACATGTCGGTCGTCGGACCGCGGCCCGAGCGGCCGGCGCTCATCGAGGACTTCCGGCACCAGATCCCGGGCTACATGCTCCGCCACAAGACGAAGGCCGGCATCACAGGCTGGGCCCAGGTCCACGGGTGGCGGGGGGACACGAGCCTGACGAAGCGGATCGAGTACGACCTGTACTACATCCAGAACTGGAGCCTCTGGCTCGACCTCAAGATCGTGGTGATGACCGTGTTCAAGGGGTTCGTCCACGAGAACGCCCATTGACGGAGACGTTCAAGGCGGCAGCCGGGTGCGCCCGCCTCGGGACCGAGGTGGAGGGGGGCGGGGCGTGAGTCTCGGGCGGCTCGCCCGGGTGGTGGCGATCAACGCGGTGGGCGTAGCGTCCCTGCTGCTGATCCTCGAGGGCGCCGTGCGGTGGCTCCGCCCCGACATCCAGCCGGCGGGGACGGAGGCGAGCGTCCTCCTCGACGACGCGTTCCTCGACGCCGAAGGCGCGACGGTCGGATTGAGACCCGGTGCCGAGGGCGTCGCCAACGGGGCGCCGGTCCGCGTCGACGCCGAGGGGTTCCACGTCTACGCCGGCAACCGCGCCGTTCCGGACTCGGCCGGCACGTGGCTGTGGCTGGGCGACTCGGTCCTGTTCGGCGTCGGCGTTCCGGCCGACTCGACGCTAGCGGGGCGGCTCGCGCTCCGGCAGGACACGGCGCGCGTCCTCAACCCGGGCGTCATCGGGTGGGGCCCCGCCGACTACCGCCGCCGCCTGGACGCCGCCCTCGCCGAAGGCCTCCGGCCCGCCCGCGTCACGGTGCTCTGGTGCCTCAACGACGCGCTCCCGCCCCGCCCCCTCGTCGCCGAAGACGCGCCCGCCTCCGTGGCGGTGTGGAGCCGAGCGAAGGCGTGGCTCAACGTCCACTCGCGGCTGTACCGGCTGGCGAAGGACGCCGCGCTCGACCGGCCGGCGCTCTACTTCGAGCACGACCGCCGGCTCTACGAGCCGCTGGCGGACGCGTCCTCGGGCCGGCCCGAAGCGCCGGTCGACCGGGCGCTCGGCCAGCTCTGGGCGATGCGGGACACCCTCGACGCTTGGGGCATCCCGTTCGACGTGGTCGTGGCGCCGTACGAGCCCCAGCTCCGACCCGGCAGTCGGGCGCCGCAGCTCGCGCTCGTCCCGGTCCTCGACTCGCGCGGCGTCCCGACGCTCGACCTCCTCGACGCCTTCGCCGAGGCAGCCGAGGACGACCCATCGGCGCTGTACCTGTGGTCCGACGGGATCCACTTCTCGAGCCGCGGCCACGCCGTCGCCGCGCGCGCCGTCGCCGAGTGGGACCCACGGCCCTAACGGAGGGCGGTCGTTGTAGGTTGGCTCCGTTTCGTCCGTCGATCCATGCGCATCGCTGCCCTGGTCCTGTTCGCCCTCGCGGCGCTCCCGGCCGCTGGCCAGAGCTACTTCCCGCTCGGCGACGACGACCAGTGGGAGTACGGCTACGTCCTCGACCCACCGTTCTCGGACCCCGACACGATCCGCTACGAGCGCCGGGTGGCGGAGCGCGTGGTGGTCTCGGACACCGCGTACGCTGTGATCGACCTCCCCGCCCTCCCGACGGACACCTTCCGCGTCGACCCTGAGGGCCGCGTGTGGGGGCGGTGGTATGGCCGCGACGCCCTCTTCCTCGACGTTTCCCGCTCCGACGGCGAGAGGTACGAGTTGCCCGAGTCCGACGGCTTCGCGTACGTCGTGACGGTCCGCCGCCCCGTGTCCGTCACAGTCCCGGCCGGGTCTTTCGAGGACGCGGTCGAGTTCTCGTTCGACATCCCGGACGTGTTCGACGACGAGTTCACTGTGCTGCTGGCGCCTGGCGTCGGTGTGGTCTCCGGATTCTCGCTCTACAACAACATGGGGGACCTGTTCGCCGCGACGGTCGACGGCCAGAGGGTCACGTCGTCCGAGCTCGGCCCATCGGAGACCGACGTCAGGGCCTTTCCCAACCCGTTCCGCCGGTCGCTGACGGTGACGCTGCCGGCGGGAATGTGGCACCACACGGTGGTCCTCGACGCGCGGGGCCGGGCGGTCGCGACGCTCGACGCGAGCCGCTGCGGGCCGGGGAGCTGCGCGCTCCGGTGGGACGGGGCGGGCCACCCGCCCGGGATGTACGTCGTCCACGCCGAGGGCGCGGCGCGGACGGTGGCCGTGCCCGTCGTCCTCACCCGCTAGCCCCGCCTCGACGCCGAGGTGGGCCCCGTAGGCGCTTGGGCTCTACTCCACCCGCGTCAGTGTGTCGATGCCGGTGGCCCCCTCCTGGTTCTCCCAGCGGACCTCGATCCGGTCCGGGCTGATGCTCGTCGTCCGGTGGGTGACGGTGTAGCCCGTGCTCGGGACGTCATAGGCCGGGTGAGCGCCGCGCCGTCGTAGCCGACCGACGTGACGTCGAAGACTTCCCCGTCGGAGTCGACGACGCCGACCGCGTAGCCGTCGGCGCCGGGCGAGATCGTGTGGGTGGCCCCGCCCTCGTCCACCCAGACGCCGAGCAGCCGCTCGTCGAGGTCGGCGCCCGTCGGGCCGGAGGAGGCGCACGCGGGGAGGACGACGGCGGCCAGGACGACGAGAAGGAATTGGATCGAGGTCGGCGCGGGGACGGACGCGAGGGGCATGGCGAAATGCGGGGGATGGATCGGGGCCGCGCGAGGCGAACGGCGTCCGAGGGTACGCCCCTGCCAAAGCCGTCGCCCTCCCCTCTACCGGGGAGCCGACCCGGTCCGCCTCGGCGCCGAGGCGGAGGAGGCCAGGGCAGTCCACGGGCCCCCGTTCCGCGCGGTCTTCGCCCGTCGGGCCCCGATGGCGGGCTAGCTTTCGGCCGACTTCCCCCCGGCCCATGCTCGTCCTCCGCGACCTCCACCTCGCCTTCGGCGGGCGCGTCCTCTTCGACGGCCTGAGCTGGACGGTCACGGCCGGCCAGCGCGCGGGGCTCGTGGGGCCGAACGGGGCCGGCAAGTCGACGCTCCTCCGCGTGATCGCGGGCGAGCAGTCCGTCGACCAGGGCGAGGCCGTCTACGAGGGCGGCGCGAGCGTCGGCTTCCTCCGCCAGGACACGCAGGAAGAGGACCTCTCGATCTCCCCCCTCGAGGAAGCGCTCCACGCCTTCGACGACGTGCTCCGGCTCGAGGCCGAGGCCGAGCAGCTCACGACGCAGATGGAGGAGCATCCGGACCACACGACGGACGCCTACTTCACCCTCGTCGAGCGCTTCTCGAAGATCCAGGACCGCCTCGTGACGCGCGAGTCGCACACGGCGGAGGCCCGCGCCGCGACGATCCTCTCCGGCCTCGGGTTCTCCGAGGAGGAGATGCGCCGGCCGCTCTCGACGTTCTCCGGCGGCTGGCGGATGCGCGTGGCCCTCGCCCGCCTCCTCCTCGGCCAGCCCGAGGTCCTCCTCCTCGACGAGCCAACGAACCACCTCGACATCGAGTCGATCGACTGGCTCGAGAGCTACCTCACGACGTACCCCGGCGCCGTCGTCCTCGTGTCGCACGACCGGTACTTCCTCGACCGGATGACGACGTCGACGGCCGACCTCATCCGCGGCCAGATCGACACGTACGCCGGCAACTACTCCTTCTATCTCGAAGCGCGACAGGAGCGTCGGATCCACTGGCAGGCGCGCTACGACAACCAGCAAAAGGAGATCGCCGAGGCCGAGCGCTTTATCGCCCGGTTCCGCGCCAAGGCCACGAAGGCCAAGCAGGCCCAGAGCCGGATCAAGATGCTCGAGCGGATGGAGCGGATCCCGCCGCCGCCGCCCGAGGCCACCTCGATGCACTTCCGGTTCCCGGAGCCGCCGCCCTCGGGCCGCCAGGTCATCGAGCTCACGGAGTTCTCGAAGACGTACCCCGCGCCGGAGGGCGGCGTGACGAAGGTGTTCGACCGAGCCGGGCCCCTCGCCCTCGAGCGCGGCGACAAGGTGGCGCTCGTCGGCAAGAACGGCGCCGGCAAGTCGACGCTGGCGCGGATGCTGCTCGGGACCGAGCCGTTCGAGGGCGAGCGGACGCAGGACCGCCGCGCCGAGATGGCCCACTTCGCGCAGCACCAGGCCGAGGCCCTCGAGCCGAGCCACACCGTCCTCGGGTCGCTCCGCGAGAAGTCGCGCGGCCACTCCGAGACCGAGCTCCGGTCGCTCCTGGGCGCGTTCCTGTTCACGGGCGACGACGCCGAGAAGTCGGTCTCGGTCCTCTCGGGCGGCGAGCGCTCCCGGCTGGCGTTGGCGCGGACGCTGCTCAGCCCGGCCAACGTCCTCGTCCTCGACGAGCCGACGAACCACCTCGACATCGTCTCGAAGCAGGTCCTCGCCGAGGCGCTCCGCCAGTACACCGGCACGTTCGTCCTCGTCAGCCACGACCGCGCGTTCATCGACGACGTGGCCGAGTCGATCTGGTACGTCGAGCACGGGACGGTCCAGACCTACCGCGGGACGTACTCCGAGACGCAGTGGCAGCGCGAGCACGGGACGGCCTCCCGGCTCGGCACGCCCGCCTCGGGCGACGGCGCGGCCGGCACGCCGAGGCGGACCGAGCCGGCGCCGAAACCGACCTCGAAGACGTCGTCGGGCGGGAAGAAATCGAAGGAGGAGAAGCGCCGCGAGGCCGAGGCCCGGAACAAGCTGTACCGGATGATGAAGGACGGCACGGTCCCGCCGGCCAAGGAGCTCGGCCCCGACCTCGCCGCCCGCGCCCTCGAGCTGCTGGAGGGACAGGTCGAAGAGCAGGAAGCCACTGTCGCCGACCTCGAGAAGAAGATGGCCGACCCGGACCTCTACGCCAAGCCGGCCGAGTTCCAGACCACGATGGAGCGGCTCCAGAAGGCCCAGTCCGAGCTCAAGGCGCTCATGGGCCGCTGGGAGCGGCTGGCCGCCGAGGTCGAAGCGCTCGCCTAGCCCCGCCCGCCTCGGCGCCGAGGCGTGCGGGCTACCCTTCCACCCAGCCCCACCGCGTGCGGCAGGTCAGACGAGGCGTGCCACCTCCTCCGCGCAGCCCCACGACAGCGTCACGCCCGAGCCCCCGTGCCCGTAGTTGTGGATGACGCGCGTCCCGCCGACCCTCTCCTCCTCCAGCCGCACCGTCGACCGGCACGGCCGAATCCCGACGCGGTCGGCCAGCACCGGCGCGCCGGCGAGTTCCGGCACAAGTCGCTCGCACCGCTGGCGGAGGGCCTCGGCCGTCGCCGGATCGACCGTGGCATCGTCGGCGTGCTCGTCGGCCGTGCCGCCCAGCACCACGTCGGACACGCGGGGGATGACGTAGGTCGGGCCGGCGTCGTCGATCAGAAACCGCGTGACGGCGGGGGCGCGGACCAGCTGAATCTGTCCGCGGACGCCGTAGACCTCGGCATCACGGGCGACCTCACGCGCCGCCAACCCGGTGCAGTTGACGACCACGTCGGCCATTTCGCGCGTCTCGTCGAGGGAGGAGATGGCGCGCTGGCGGATCGAGACGCCCTCCGCCTCGGCGCGGCGGCGGAGCCAGCCGAGGTACACCGACATGTCGACGACCGGCAACCGCAGCGCGTAGCCGTCCGCCATGCCCGGCGGCAGCTCGAACGCCTCGGCCCGCCGGAACCCGGGGACGGCCGCCTTCCACCACGGGTCGGGCACGGGCTCGCGGAAGACCTCCAACCCGTCGCGCATCACGACGCCCGTTGCGGGGTCGTCGGAGAGCCGGACGAACGCTCGGAGGCTGACCGCGCCCCACTCCAGCACGCGGTCCCGCGGATCAGCACGGTACGGGTACCAGACCGCCGCGGCAACGGCGGAGACGGTCTCGGCGGGCGGGTCGCGGGTCCAGATCTCGACGGCGTGCCCGGCCTCCCGCAGCCGGAGGGCGGCCGAGAGCCCCGACACCCCGGCGCCGATCACGAGGACGTGCACGGGCGTGCGGATGGGTGGACTCTCAAGCTACCCGATCACGGGACCCGCCTCCGCCCCACACTCCCCGCCTCGGTGGTTCGGTGGGATCGCCAGCGTCGCCTACTGATGGACCGAGGCGGGCGAGGTCGCCGGCTCAGGAAGTTACTCGCCGGACCACGCTGTACGAGCAAAGGTCGTTCACCCGCGAGGGGTTGCGCCCGACGCGCCGTGGACTGTCACCCATCAGACCGGTCCGACCTGATACCTATCAGCCCGGCTCTTACAGTGGCAAGACACCTTGCTTCGACAGCCTCTTTGCGATCGAGTTGATCTCAATCATTACGGCAACGCAGAGCTTCTCAACCAGTGACTTTATAGTCCCGATGTCTTCCTTCGACAACCGGTGGAGGTGGGGTTGCTTAACTGATACCGACCAGGCGGACCAGCGGCCGTCCCGTTCCCTGATTCCAACCTCATGTACGTCCGAGTCAGAGTGTGCGTAGACCTTCCGCCTCATCTCGAGTAGCCGTAGATGCATAGCCTCCTCCTCGTCGCTCAACTCTCTTCTCAACCGCTTCGGCAGGATCGGCAGTTTGTGCCCGTCACCGATGCTTGAGACGAACGAGCGGGCGTACGAGATGGCCAGCGACTCGAAGCAAGCGTCAGATATGAATGATACCGAGAGAGGCGTCTCAGACCCCGGCGCGCCGTCAAACATGCGGAAGTGCAGCAGGTCGTCCGTCAACTGTCGGAGGCAAATCAGATCACCCTGAGCGACACCCAACCGTTTGAGTAGAAGTAGCTCATTTCGCTGTCGATTAGTCACGCCTGTTGATCCCTAGAACCAGTGACTCGGCTTCGGGGCGAGTCACCAGACCTAATGACTGATCACCAAATGTAGCAACCGATCTCTACAGCTGGTGACCGTCCCGTTCAAAGACGCACCCGCACGATCCGCCCCTCCGGCCCCACGAGCCACGCTGCCTCAGCGGACGCCGCCGCCACGCCCCAGAACGTCCGCTCGTCTACCAGCGTCCACGACCGGCCGTCGTCGCGGCTGAGGCCGACGCCGCCGGGGCCGACGGCGAGCACGGCGTCGGTGCCCGGCACGTAGGCCGCGCCGTAGGCCGCGCCCGCGAACGGGAGGCGCCCGCCCGCCGTCCACGTCACGCCGCCGTCGGCCGTGAGGGCGACCGCCTCGGCGACCGCGTCGGCGTCCCCGATGTCGCCGCCGACGGCGACGCCGTGCCGGTCGTCTCGGAAGGCGACCGAGGCGGCGCCGGCCGCCTCACCGGCCACGATCGGGAGGTCCGAGGCGGCCCACGTCGTCCCGCCATCCGTCGTGCGGAGGACGCGCGCCGGGTCGGCGTTGCCGGTCGCGATCCAGGCGAGCCCGTCGCCGCGCGTGGCGACGCAGGTGCCGGAGGCCGCGAACCCGCCCTCTCCCTCCCCCGCCGCCGGGAGCGCCGAGGCGGGCACGAGCGCCCACGTCTCGCCGCCGTCGGCCGTCGTCCGCACGCGGAGCTCGCCGTCGACCGAGTCGCCGTAGAGCACGCCGCGCTCGGCGTCCCAGAACGAGAGGCAGTCGTAGAACCCGTCCGGCTCGTCGTTCACGAACACGGTCCGCCACGAGGCCCCGCCGTCGGTCGTCTTGGCGATCTGCGACGACGCGCCGGGCCCGATCGCGAGCGCCCACGCCGTCTCGGAGTCGAGCGCGACGACGTCGCGGAACTGGAGCGTGTCGGCGCCCGGCGTCGTGACCGGGACGGCCTGCCACGTCGCCCCGCCGTCGATGGTTTTGACGACGGTGCCCCCGGCGCCCGAGGCCCAGACGACGCCCTCGTCCACGGCATGCGCGGCGATGAGGAGCACGTCGACGCCGGAGTCCTGATCCGACAGACGCGGCGGGAGGACGGAGCCGCTGAGGCCGGCGATCCCGCCGCAGCCGGAGAGGAGGACGACCGCGAGGGCGAGGAGGAGACGCATCGAGAAGAAGGAGAGTGGCGGACGGAGGATAGACGACGCGGCCCGGCGGCGCCCGCCCCACCCGCTAGCTCTTCCGCCCCACCATCGGCCGGAGGACGACCTCCGAGATCAGCGTCTGGTGGGGCGACGCCACCACGTGGTGGATCGTCTCCGCGATCGACTCCGGCGACATGGCCGTCGGCTTCGGGTCGGACCCGCCGAACTCCGTGGCGACGGAGCCCGGGTACACGCAGCTCACCTTGATCCCGAACGGCCGGAGCTCCTTCATGATGGCGTCCGAGAACCCGCGGAGCCCGTACTTCGAGGCGTTGTAGGCGCTGAGCTCCGGGTTGCCGATGAGCCCCGCGATGCTGGCGACGTTGACGATGAAGCCCCCCGTCTCGTCGGCTCCTCGCGCGTCGCCCTGCCTCTTCATGTGCGGCACGGCCGCCCGCGTGCAGTGGAAGACGCCCGACAGGTTCGTGTCGATCTGGGCGTCCCAGTCGTCGAGGTCGAGGTCATCGACCGGGCCGAAGCGCCCGAGGCCGGCGTTGTTGACGAGCACGTCGAGCTGGCCGAGGTCGCTGGCCACGCCGTCGATGGCGTCCTTGGCCGCCTCGGCGTCGGCCACGTCGCAGACGACGGGCGTGAAGCCGTCGCCGAACGTCTCGGCGAGGCGGTCGAGGTCGTCCTTCGAGCGGGCGAGCCCGGCGACGCGGGCGCCGGCGTCCAAAAAGCGGCGGGCGGTGGCGAGGCCGATGCCCCGACTCGCGCCGGTGACGACGACGACGGCATTCGTGAGGTCCATGTCTGAGAGGGGTCGGTGTGGATGGGCCCGTGGGACGCGAGCCCGCCGTCGGTGATTCCCTCCCGCCCCCCTGTCCGCCTCGGCGCCGAGGCCGAGAGGGTCGAGCTCACGTCACGGGCCACAGCCTCTCTCCGTGTCATCCTGAGCGAAGCGAAGGATCTCGTCGGGCCCGACCGGGATGCCCGTCCTGGCTGCCACGCCGAGCGGAACGAGATCCTTCGCCGCTACGCTCCTCAGGAGGACAGGGCGGAAGGCAACGCCCTCTCACAGGCGGGCTCGAGAGGACGGGCGAGGTCACTCCTCCGGCTCGTCCGCCCCGACGCGGACCGAGGAGACCTCCATCGTCATCTCGTTGATGCCCTCGGCCACGATCCGCTGCTGCGCTTCGAGGTCGGCCATCTGCTGGTCACGCTCGGGGCTCGCCGGCTCCATCTTCAGCCGCTCGATCGCGATCCCGATCTGCCCGCCCATCACCATCCGGTCGGCGTCGTCCATGGCCTGGTTCATGCCCGTCTCGACCTGCTGGACCGTGTGTGGAAGCACGACCCCGTCGGTCTCCTGGAAGTCGCTGTAGATGATCCGGCTCGTGATCGGCTGGCGGAGCGTGTCGGCCGAGACGACCTGGTAGATCTCGAGGACGTCGAACGTGCCGGCGTCGACGTAGACCCGGAACTCGCGGGTCTCGGTCGTGTCGCGCGTGGCGAGGCCGGGCTCGCCGAACAGGGCGCCCGGGTCGTCGGTGGTGAGACCGTAGGCGCGGCGGCCGTCGCGTGTGAGCGGTCCGCTGAGGGCCGCCCCGCGGAGGCCGGCCGCGAGGCGCGGCACGTTGGGGACCTGGACGTAGAGGAGCTGCGCCTCCGCCCGGGGCGTGGCGTCGCCCGCCGCCCGGATCTCCGGCGTGCCGAACTGGTCGAGGCCCGTCGTGTCGTCGGAGCGCGTGTAGCGCGCCTCGGCCCCCGCCGCCGTCACCGTGAAGGCGTCGACGTCGCCGAGGTTCGCCTCGTAGCGGAGAAGCATGGCGTCGGCGACGGCGTCGGCCGTCGCGAGGTCCTCGGTCGGGAGGTCGGGCGCGTCGTCCCCGCAGGCGGCGAGCACGAGGAGGGCCGGGAGGAGAGCGAGGCGGGCGAAGCGGGGCATCGGGGGCGTCGGGGCGAGCGTCGAAGCTACGCCGGGCCTCGGGCTAGCTTTCGGAACCCACCGACTCCTCATGCTCCCGCCGCCCCCGTTCTTCGACCTCCCCGACGCCGTGCCGGTCGGCGACGTGACGTACCCGGCCGAGACGGTCCGCACGATCCTCGACCCGTACCTCACCGACGAGCGCCGCGACCGGATTGCCGCCGTCGCCGCCGCGCGGGCGTTCGGCGTCGTGCCCGTGTTGGAAGGGCTCGTCGACCCCGGCAACGTGAACGCCGTGCTGCGGAGCGCCGAAGGGCTCGGGTTTGGCGCGGCCCACGTCGTCGCGCTCGAGGGCGACGCCGCCGACCTCGCGGCCCAGATCCGCGGCGGCGAGGACGAGCCGACCGTCGCAGACCGCCGCGCCACACGCCGCGCCAGCCAGGGCGCCCACAAGTGGGTCGAGCTCCGCGCCTGGGACGACCCCGCCGCCTACGTCCGCTGGGTCCACGAGCACGGCGGCAAGGTCGCCGTCACCGCCCTCCGCGACGACGCGCTCCCCATCGACGCCTGGGACTTCTCGCAGCCGACCGCCCTCGTCGTCGGCAACGAGCACGCGGGCGCCAGCGAGGCCATGCTGGAGGCCGCCGACGCCGCGCTCCTCCTCCCCCTCGACGGGTTCGTGCAGAGCTACAACGTATCGGTCGCCGCCGCGCTCGCCCTCTACCACGCCCGCGCCGACCGCCTCCGCCGGTCCGGCCGCCACGCCGACCTCGACGACGACGCTCAGCGCCGCCTCCGCGCCCACTACACGGCCCGCGCCGTCCCCCTGGCGGAGGCGCTCCTCGCCGAGCACGTTCGCCGGGGGACGTAGCGAATGGGCGGACCGACCCATGCCCGGTCGCGCCCGCACCCGTACGCTTCGGTCCCGACCTCCACCCAACCGATGCCGCGCCTCCTCGCCCTGTCCCTCCTCGTCACGCTCGCCTGGGGCTGCGCCTCCGCCGAAGACGCCTACGTCGACGGGATGGAGTACGAGACGGCGGGCGACTACGCCGCCGCGGCCGACGCCTACGCGACGGCGCTCGAGCGCGACCGGAGCCTGCCCAACGTGGCCGGCCGGCTGGCCGTCGCCGGGCGCGAGGCCGTCCGCCGCTGGATCGCTCAGGCGAACGCCGCCGGCCCCGAGCCCGCCGCTGACGCCTACCTCGCCGCCCAGGCCCTCGTCGACCGCGCGGCGGCCGTCGGCGTGGACCTGGAGCGGCCGGCGGCCTTCGAGGCCAACCGCGAGGCGGCCGTGTTCGCCGCTCTCGAGTCGGTCTACGCCGACGCCGAGGCGGCCTATGACGCGGGCGACTACGCGCGCACGCTCGACCGGACGCGCCGCGCCCGCCGCTACGCGCCCGACGTCGAGTGGACCGCGGCCCTCGACGTGCTGGCCGTCGACGCCCACACGGCGTGGGCGGAGGCCGACCTCGACGCCGGCCGGTTCCGCTCGGCCTTCGCCCGGATCGAGTCCGCGGCGGCCCTCGGCCCGGGCCCCGACCGCCGCGAAGCGCTCGACGCCCTTCGGGCCGCCACCCTCGACCTCGGCGCCGTCGTGGCCGCCGTCCTCCCCGCCGAGGGCGACGACGACGTGCCGGAGGTCTTCCTTCGCGACCTCACCGACGTCCTCGCGGAGGACCACCTCGCCGGGACCGACCCGTTCGTCGTCCTCGTCGACCCCGCCGACGTGCGGCGGTGGGCGCGCGAGCGGCGCGGCGGGCCCGACCTCAGCGACAGCCCGCGCCGGCTGGCCGACGCCGCCGCCGACCTCGGCGCCGACCTCGCCACGATCGCCGTCGTCGACCGGATCACGGAGCGCGAGGTGGCCGGCGACGTCCGGACCGAGCGGGCCCGCGTCCGCGCGACCAACGCCGCCGTCACGTACACCCTCCGCCGGATCGACCTCACGCTCGATGCCGAGGCCGACGTGGTCGTGGTCGACGCCGCCGGGCGGACCGTCTGCGACGCCGCCGTCCGCGCCGACGGCCGGGCCTCGTACGACCGCGCGAGCTACGCCGGCGACTGGCGCGAGCTCGACCTCTCGCGCTCCGCCCGCGCCGCCTTCGCCGACGACGGGGCCGACCGGGCCTACGCCGACGCGCTCGACGCCCTCCGCGACCGGCTGGCGGCGGCGCTCGCCGCCCGCGCCGGCCGCTGCCTCTCCCCGCTCGTGCCGTAGCTCCGCCCGCCTCGACGCCGAGGCGGGCGGGGTCGGCTACAGCCCGTAGTGCTTGCGGACGGCCGACTGCGCGCTCTGGACCGACTTCAGCGTCTCCTTGAGCAGGTTCTGCTGGCTCTTGTGCATCGAGTCCGGGTCGATCAGATCCGTCGGGCGCTCGCCGCGCTCGGCCGCCTGCATCTGCTCGCGGAGGTGGAGGTCGACGAGCGTCGTGAACGGCGGGACGAGGGCCTTGGCCTGCGCCCGCAGCGGGTGCTCGCTCTTGGCCACCTGGCGGAGCCGGTCGAACGTGTTCGTGGAGTCGAGGTAGCCCGCGTCGAGCGCGAGCGCCCGCCCCATCCGGACGACCGGCTGGATCACGCGCGCCCGGAGGTCGAGCCCCGTCCGCCCGTCGATCTCCTCGACCTCGACGCGGCCGAAGGTCGAGAGCGGGAGGTCGGTGCGGGCGCCGTCGCGGGCGAGGATCGCCGAGAGCCGCTGGTTGGGGAGGTGCGCGCGGATGGCCGCGCGGAGTGGGTCCACGAGCTCGGCGTCGCCGTAGAGCGCGCGGAGGTCGAAGCAGAGCGCGCCGCGGGCCGTCGCGCCGGCGTCGGCGCCCGAGGCCCACGCGTCGAACGCCGCCGTCCACTGGGACACCGGCTGGCGGAACGCGGCGTGGCTGGCGTCGATGCCGTTCTCGGGGTCGCCGTAGCCGCACTGCCGGAGCGCCTTGACGACCCGCGTCGCCAGCTTCTCGTAGTACGCCGCGGCGCGGTCGGCGCTCTGGGGCTCCGGGTCGGCGTAGACGAGGCCGTTGTCCTGCCACGCCTTCAGCACCGACTCGCGGCGGCCGGCGGCGCCGAACGCGATCCAGGCCCACGGCCCGTCGTAGGCCTCGTCGCCGAGCTCCTCGCGGAGGTCACGCTCGACGGTCGAGAGCACGCGGCGCTTGAGCTGGTCGTCGATCTCGGTGACGAGATCGAGCAGGTCCTCCGAGTGGACGCCCTGGTGGTAGAGCCGGTACAGGCGCCGGTTCGAGTCGGCCCGGAGCGCGGCCAGCTCCTCCACGGACTGCGCCCGCTCCAGCCGCTCGGTCGTGGCGACGGGGTCGAGCCCGCGGAAGTGGGACACGTCCTCGGCCGTGAGGAGCCCCCGGAGCGCCCCGCTCTCGCCGTCGACGACGACGATCCGGCGGATCCGCTCGCGCATCATGGTCCGCATGGCGTCGTAGAGCCGCTCGTCGGTGCGGAGCGCGATGGGCGGGCGCTCGACGAGGTCCATGGCCGGGCTGCCAGGGTCGCCGCCGGCCGCGAGCACGCGCTCGACGAGGTCGCCCTCGGTCACGAGCCCGACCGGCGTCCCGTCCTGCACGAGGACGACGGCGTCGGCGTCGGTCCCGGCCATGACCTGGGCCGCCTCGCGGACCGTCGCGCCGACCTCGACCGTCGGCGGCTCGGCGCGGAGGACGCCGCCGAGCGTCGTGTCGAAGAGGAGGAACGCGCCCGAGGCGTCGATGTCCTCGTCCAGCGTCCGGACGTACCGCTTGATGTCGGCCTCGAAGTAGGCCTTGAACGTGTCGTTCTCCTTGACGAGCCGCTGGAAGCTCTCGGCCGCGATGAGCGCGCACGACGTCTGCTCCACGGCGCGGGCCTCGTACGGGAGGGCGCCGCCCTGGAGGAGGCCGTACGCCCCGAAGTGGGCCCCCGCCCCGGCCATGTTGATGGTCCGGCCGCTCTCGGCCTCTTCGAGGCGGACGAGCCCCTCGGTCACGACGTAGAGCGCGCGGTGGATGTCGTCGCCCTGCTGGAGGATGACCTCGCCGGGGGCGTACAGCTCGAGCGTCATCTTCTGGAGCAGCGACTGGCGCTCCTCGTCGGAGAGGATGTCGAACGGTTCGGTCTCGGCGAGGAGCTCGGCGATCTGGGCAGACAGCGACGGGGCCATGCGGACGGGTAGGGGGGAGAAGGGCCGGGGCGGCTAGGACGCGGGGCCGCCGGGCCGGATCCCCCCGCCGGTCCCGCGGGCGCCCCCGACGCTTGTGGCCTAGACTCTGCTGGTCTCCCCCCGACCCGATGCGCCGGCTCCTCGCCCCTCTCTGCCTCCTCACGCTTACCGCTACGGCCCAGCCCGGCGACCGCCTCACGACCTACGTCGACTGTCCCGGCTATGTGCCGGGCTGCGACGTGGACTTCTTCCAGACGGAGGTCGGCTTCGCCCGGTTCGTCCGTAACCCGACCGTGGCCTCGGTCTACGTCCTGATCGTCGACGAGGACACGGGCGGGGGCGGCGAGCGCTACACGCTGTTCTTCGAGGGGCGCGGGGCGGCGGCCGGACGCCGCGACACGCTCGTGACCTCGGCGCCGCCGGCCGCCAGCGACGACGACCAGCGCCGGGCGCTCCTCGGCCGGCTCGCGCTCGGCCTCGCCGGCTTCGCCTCCCAGACGTCCCTCGCCGACCGGATCTCGATCGCGTACGACGCCCCGGAGGGCGCCGAGGCGGCCACGGTCGAGCCGGTCCGCGACCCGTGGAACAGCTGGGTCTTCGAGATCGACGGCAACGCCAACTCGAACGGCCAGTCGCAATCGCTCTCCTACAACCTGTTCGCCGGCATCCGGGCCTCGCGCGTCACCGATGACCTCAAGGTCTCGGTCCGCCCGCGCGTGCGCTACAACCGCAACGAGTTCACGCTCAACGACGACAGCACGTTCGTCAGCGACAACGCGAACTTCGGGCTCAACGCCCGGGCCGTCGCCAGCCTGACCGACCACTGGTCGGCTGGGGCCCGGGTCGACGGTTCGCGCGACACGTTCTCGAACTACGCCCTCCGCGTCCGCGCCGCGCCGGCCGTCGAGTACAACCTGTTCCCCTACGCCGAGTCGACGCGGCGGCAGGTCCGGCTCTTCTACGAGGCCGGCGTCGAGTGGGCGACGTACCAGGACACGACGGTGCTCGGGCGCACGGCCGAGGTGCTGCCGGCCCACGAGGCCGGCGTCGCTGCGGAGTTTGCCCAGCCGTGGGGCTCGGTCGACGTGTTCACGCGGGCGTCGCAGTACCTCTCCCGGCCCGACAGGTACAACGTCTCCGTGGGCGGCGGGGTCGAGCTCCGGGTGTTCCAGGGATTCAACGTCGAGGTCGACGGGTTCTACGAGTTCGTCCGCGACCAGATCAGCCTCCGCGCCGAGCAGGCCGCCGACGGGCAGGTGCTGACCGGCGACCAGGAACTCCCGACGGGCTACCAGTACTTCGTCTCGGTCGGGTTCTCGTACACGTTCGGGTCGATCTACAACCAGGTCGTCAACGCGCGCTTCGGGGACTGAGAGCGCGGAGTTGACCGAGTCGTCAAGCCCCGCGGGACGGGCGCGGTCGTTCTTGGCATCCCGCGCCCCGCCCGCCCCGATGCCCGACTGGTCCACCCGCCTCCGCCGCCTCTTCGCCGCCGAGCTCTACGACGCGCCCGCGGGCGACCGGATGTTCAACCCGTACCGCGACACCGACGGGCACGACGCGCCAGACGCCCCTGCCCTGCGCCGCGGGAACCTGGAGGCCGCCGTCGACGCCGTGGCTCGGTCCGCCTCGGGCGGGCGCCCGGAGGTGCTGGTCGTGGCCGAGGCGCCGGGCCCGTGGGGCTGCCGGTTCTCCGGCATCCCGTTCACCAACGAGCGCCAGCTCCTCGACCCGGCCTTTCCCGTCGACGGCCAGCCCACGTCGCTCCGCTTCGCCGAGGCGGGCGAGCCGATCAACGAGTACAGCGGCTCGATCTACTGGGACGCCATGCTCCCCCACTGGGGCCGGTTCTGGACCTGGAACGCCGTCCCGATGCATCCGCACAAGGCCGGCCAGCCGCTCACCATCCGGACGCCCGGCGTCCGGGAGGTCCGCCGGTGGCACGACCTGCTGGCGAGCGTCGTGGAGGCCACGGAGCCACGGGCCGTCGTCGCCGTCGGGCGAAAGGCCGAGGGGGCGCTGGACGCCATCGGGGCGGGCCCGACGTACGTCCGTCACCCGTCGCAGGGCGGGGCGACCCTGTTTCGAGAAGGCATCGCCGAGATCTGGGACGCGCTGAGCTGACGGGCTACTCAGTTCGCGGAATCAGGAGGAGCGCGGTCTGCCGACCGTCGAGGTACGTCACCGCCTCGCCGTCGAACACGGCGTCCTCCTCCAGCATGAACCGGACGCGCTGGCCGCCCCACTCGGGCACCGCGACGGCCGCGTTGAGCTCGATGGAGTGGGCGGTGCTCGCGTAGAGGGGGTAGTCGCCGCGGCCGGGGACGCCGCCCTGCTGGTCCCACAGCCCGATCGTCGGGCCGGCCCCGTGCCCGTGGAACCCGATCGGGTGCGTGTAGATCGTCGCGTCGAGGCCGTCGGCGTCGGAGGCCGCGAGGGCGGAGGCGAGGATCTCGTTGCCGGTGCGGCCGGTGGCGAACGCGCGCGTGAGGTGGTCCTGCACGCGGTTGGCCGCGGCGAGGCCGTCCACGAGGCCCCGCGGTGCGGCCGTCTCGCCCGGGCGGAGGACGTAGGCCATCTGCTGCGTGTCGGTGTGGAGCCCGAGGTACTCGATCCCGAAGTCGACCCACACGAGGTCACCGGGGCGGATGACGGACGTCGCGTCGCGGCTCGAGAAGTCGCCGTCGCGCTCGCCCGCCTCGGCGCGCTGGACGGAGACGCCGGGGTGGAACCACGCGTCGAGTCCGAGACTGCGGACGCGGTCGCGATACCACCACGCGAGGTCGTCGGTGGTCGTGACGCCGGGCGTGATGGCGGCCTCGCTGAGGCCCTCGTGGAGGATCGAGCGGGCGAGCCGGACGACCGTCGGGTACACGGCCAGCTCCGCGGCCGTCCGCGCCTCCAGCCAGCCGACGGCGAGCGCGTCGGCCGGGACGATCCGGGAGCGGACCCGCTCGGGGAGGGCGGTGATCAGCCCGTCGACCTCGGTGTCCGTCATCCCGTCGGCGAGGGCGAACGTGGCGGACCGGTTCACGGCGATGACCTGGGGGTCGCGCTCGGCGACGATCTCGGCCACGCGCGCCCACTGGTCGGGCTGGATCTCGGGGTCCCACGCCCGTGGGAACGGGCCCACGTCGTAGCGCGCGACCGCCATCCGCTCGACGCGCTCGCCGTCGTCGTGGAACACGAGGACCGTCCGCCTGCGGGCCGACTGCCACGTCGCGGGGAGCATCGTCTCGAGGACCGGGTCCTCGTTGTACTCGCGGCCCGACACGATCCACAGGTCGACGCCGGCCCGGCGCATCAGCGCAGGGACGAGCGTGTCGAGCCGGTCCTGGAGCCACGCGTCGCGGACCTCGGCGCGCTCACGCATGGAGAGGACGCCGGGGCGTTCGGCCTGGGCCCGGGCGAGTGGCGCGGCGAGGAGGATCAGCAGGACGAGACGGACGGCGGGCATGGCAGGCGGGGAGCGAAGCCCCGAACCTCGCGCCGCGCGGCCCGCTCCGCCAGTGGAATCCGCCCCCGGCCCAGCCCGCCTCGGCCCATCCGCCGCCCCACCGAGGCGGAGGGAGTCACACCCAGAGCGTCCCGACGAGGACCGCCAGCCCCACCGCGATCCACTCGGGCGGCAGGGCCCGCACGGCGCCGACGACCGCGCCCAGCGCCCGGCTCTCGCCCGACGCCTCGCGGACGCCCGCCCGGGCGCTCAACACGATCCCGATCACGAGCCATACAACGAACGCGGTCAATACGAGGGCGGCGACCATCGGCGTGCAAGGTGGGAGCGCGTCGAACGGCACTTGCCGCCGTCAGGTCCCGGCGCCGAACTCCGGGATCGCCTCCACGAACGTCCACCCCGACGGCCCCGCGACACAGCAGTACCGCGCCGCGCCGTTGTCGACGACGAGGACGGGCGCGGCCAGGACGGCGTTGTAGCGCGCGAGTTGGTCGAACGTCGCCTGCGTGATGGGGACGCCGGGCGCCTTGCACTCGGCCAGGAGCGCGGGGCGCTGGTCCCGGCCGTAGGCCACGACGTCGGCCCGCCACGTCTTGCCGCCGTACGGCACCCCGCGCTCGACGGCGAGGAGGCCCGCCGGGTAACCGAGGCCGAGGAGGTCGACGAGGAGCCGCTGGCGGACGCCCTCCTCGGGCGTCAGCGCGACCCACCGGCGGCGGACCGGGTCGTGGACGAGCGTCCGCCCGCCGTCGGTGCGGGTGCGGAGGCCGCCGCCGTCGCTCACGCCGCCGCCTTCTCGGCGCGGCGGAGGAGCGCCCGGTGGGCGCCGACCCAGTGGTCCGCGTCGCGCGTCATCTTGGCGATCGTGACGTCGGCGAACCGCGGGATGAGGCTCACGAGGACTGGCACGACGGCGTCCCAGTCGTCGGCCACGACGAGCGCTTCGAGTTGGTCGGCCGTCTGGGGCGCCCAGCGGTAGTCGGCGCGGAGCTTCTCGGACTTCCGCCAGTAGTTCCGGTCGTCCCAGGACTGGGCGGCGTCCTCGATGGTCTCGCCGATGCCGCGGAGCTGGTAGACCAGGTAGCCGACGAGGTCCTTCGCCTCGGGGTCGAAGGCGCCGGCGGCGAGGCTCGGGCGCTCGGCGAGCAGCCGGAGGGCCTCGGCGGACGCGCGGGTGTGCGCGCGGCGGCGCTTGGCCGGCGTCTCGCCGGCGTGGATGATGCGGGCCACAGGATGTCGGGGGGAGACGCGCAAAGGTAGCGGTCAGGCGTCAAGGTGTGGGGGTGAGCCGTCGCTGACGGAGTGGACCCGACAGTCCAGAGCGCAGCGCACCCGTCCGACCGCATCCGCCCCCATCGTGTCATCCTGAGCGGAGGGCGCAGCCCGGAGTCGACCGCGAAGCGACGGCGCAGCCAAGGATCTCTGGTGAGCACCGCTTCGGTGCACGCTCTCGGTACCAGCCGGAGGCCGAGTCACACCACCGATCTTTCGACTCGCTCCGCTCGCTCAGGATGACACTCCCGATCCGTCGCGCCCGCCTCGGCGCCGAGGCGGAGGGGGCCGGACGCAGAAACGGCGGATGAAGAGCGCACGGGAGGGGGACAGAGCGCGTTACGTTGAGCGCCCGCGCTCGTCCCCCCGATGGTCCGCCCCCCTTCCTCTCGCCGCGACGCCCTGCGGATGCTTGGCCTCGGCGCGCTCGGCCTCCCACTGGCCGGGTGCGGCGCGGCCCTGTGGCCGGGCACGAACGAGACGCCGCCGATCCCGCCCTCCCCGCCTCCGCCCCTCTCGACGGTCCCCGTCGAGGCGGCCGAGGTCGTGGCCGCGCCCCGCGGCGACCGGATCGAGCGGATCCCCTCCGAGCGGCCGGTGCTCCTCCCGAACCGGCTCCAGGCCGGCGGGACGATCGCGCTCGTGTCGCCGGCCGGCGTCCTCCGCTCGCGGAGCCAGGTCGACGAGGCCGAAGACGCCCTCGAAGACCTCGGCTTCCGGACGACCGTCGGTCGCCACGTGCTCGACCGGAACGGCTTCCTCGCCGGCTCCGACGCCGCGCGCGCGCGCGACCTCATGGACGCCTTCCAGGACCCCGACGTCGACGCGATCGTCGCCATGCGCGGGGGGTGGGGCTGCGCCCGCATCCTCCCGTTTCTCGACTACGACGAGATCGCGGCGAACCCCAAGCCGCTCGTCGGCTACTCGGACATCACGGCACTCCTCCTGGCGATCTACGCCCGCACCGGGCTCGTGACGTTCCACGGGCCCGTCGGCGTGTCGACGTGGCGCGGGCTGACGCGAGAGAGCTTCGTGCGCGTCCTCGTCGACGGCGAGCCGCCCGTGATCGGACCCGAGACGCGGTCGAACCGGGACCGGACGCGGGCCGTCCGGCCGGGCGTCGCGGAGGGGCCCGTCGTCGGCGGCAACCTGACCGTCATGTCGGCGCTGGCGGGCACGGGCTTCCTGCCGGACTTCGACGACCACATCGTCTTTTTCGAGGAGGTCGGCGAGGACTCGTACCGGATCGACCGGATGCTCGTGCAGCTCCAGTTGGCAGGCCTCCGGGAGCCAGCGGGCCTCGCCTTCGGGCAGTGCTCGAACTGCGGCGACGGCGGCTCGTCGTGGACCGCCGAGGAGACGATCCGGCGCTGGCTGGAGAGCTACTCGTGCCCGTCGGTGCTGGGCGCGCCGATCGGCCACGTGTCGCCGGTGTACACGATGCCGGTGGGCCTCCGGGCCCGCCTCGACGCCGAGGCGGGCACCCTCGAGTACCTCGGCTCGCCGGTGGCCTAGCCCGCGAGCGGCCCGCGCGTCGGGTTCGTGAAGGGCCCCGTCGGGTTCCCGGTGTCCCAGTGCTCGGCGGCGCCGGACACGCCCGCCATCGCTGCGGCGCCCTCGACAGCCGTCTCGTCGCCGGCCGGCACGCGCGCCAGGACCGAGAACGCCCCGTCGGACTCGAGCACGACGGCCGCGACGCCGTCGGTCCCCGCGTGCCCGGCGTCGCGGATCGCCCCGCGAATCTCCTCCCGCGTGACGCGCTCTGCTCGCATCGGTCCGTCGAGGTACGTCCCGTCGTGGAAGACCAGCGTCGGCTGGGACTTGACGAGCGCCTCGAACCGGTCCGACCGGACCGAGAGCCACGTGACGGCGGCCTGGAGCGCCACGAGCGTCGCGACCGCCCCGACGCCGTTCACGACGGGCGCCGTCGAGAGGAGCGTCGAGGCCACGATCGACCCGATGGCGACGGTCACGACGAAGTCGAACGCGTTCATCTTCGCCAGCGTCCGCTTGCCGCCGAGGCGGAGGACGAGGATGAGGAGCGGGTACGTCAGGACGGCCGACAGGAGGACCTTCCCGAGCGAGGCCCAGGAGTCGAACAGGACGGCGGCGGGCATGGCAGGGGGCGCAGGCGGTCTGTGCGTACGCGGCGCCCCGCCCGGGCGGTCCGCGCTACCAGCCCGCCCCGCGCCGCCGGCCCGGCAGGCGGACCACGAGGCCGTCCATCACGAGGTGGCTGAAGTAGCCGACGACGGCCGCGCCGTAGAACGGGAGCCCCGCGAGCGGCTGTTCCGGCCGGAGGACGTACGGCAGGACGAGGAACGGGCTCGGGATGAGGAGCATCGCCCAGTACGTGTGCGTCCACCCGCGGTGCTTGCCGAGCGCCGGGAGGATGCAGAACAGGCCGAGGTAGGCCGCCTCCTGGAACTGGCGCGTCGCGATGAGCACGACGTCGACCACGAAGAAGAGGAGGTAGAAGAGATTCTGCCCCTTCGAGTTCGTGTCGACGTCGGGCCAGAGGCCGAACATGAGGCACAGCCCGAACAGCGCGGCCGGGTACGCGACCAGCTCGACGTCGGAGAGCTGGCGGTACGCCTGGTCGACGGAGAAGACGAGGGCGAGGGCGGCGAGGTAGAGCCCGAAGAAGACGGTGGCACCCGCGAGGTGCCCGCGGTAACCGGCCATGGCGTGGGGGACGAGGGGCCGGAGGGTACGGGCATCGGGCGACGAGGTGGCGTCACCCCCTCCGCCTCGGCGCCGAAGCGGGCAAGGTTGGCGCTACCGCTTCAGCCGTCGGAGGAACCGGCCGAGCCACGCGTCCGACTCGTCGAAATCGAACAGGTGGCCGAGGGTCAGGTAGCTCAGGCCGTACACCGCGATCACGCCGATGCCGTAGGCCCAGATCGGGAACGGCTCGGCCGGGACGAGCCAGCGGATCGCAGCGGTCGGGATCGCCGCCAGACCCGCCAACCCGAGCATCCGGAGCCCCGCGGCCCACGGCAGGCGGAACGCCGCGTCGTGCTGGCGGAGCGCGCCGACGAGCCGCCATAGCTCGACCCACGCGCCGACGGCCGAGCCGAGGGCCAGCCCGACGGCCCCGAGGCGGAGCGGGTCGCCCTCGGACGGGATCCCGAACACCTCGTTCACGCTGAACCGGTCGAACCAGAACATCAGCCCGGCCCCGATGAGCGCGGAGACGACGACGCGCCAGACGGCGATCTTCGCGGGCGTCTTCGTGTCGTTGAGGGCGTAGAACGCGTTCTGCAGGAGGCGCCCGGCCGTCGTCGCGATCATCCCGAGCGAGTAGGCCATGAGCACGAGCGTGACCTGCCACGTGTCGTCGAGGTCGAACTGGCCGGTCTGATAGAACGCGCCGACGACGAGGAACCCGAAGCCCAGGTACCCCACGACCGTCGGGATGATGAGGTAGAGGATCTGGCGGACCGAGCCGGCCACGCGCGTCAGGAACCGGTCGAGCTCGGTCGGCGAGATCCGGCTGAGCTCCGGGAGCTCACTCGCGGCGACGCTCATCCCGAAGAGCGAGATCGGCAGGAGGTAGAGCGTCTGGGCGTAGCCGATGGCGCCGAGCGCGCCGGCCGCGACGAACGTCGAGAGCCAGAAGTCGAGGTAGCCCGAGAGCTGGTACGCCCCGCGCCCGAGCACGACCGGCACGAACGCCCGGATCCCCTCGCGGACGCCCTCCACCTGGAGCGAAATCGTCGGCCGGAACCCCTTCATCAGCTTCAGCGCCGTCGGGAGTTGGACGAGGAACTGCAGCACGCCACCGGCCACGCCACCGATGAAGACCGCCACCAAGAGCCGGCTGAGCTGATCGGCCGGCACCACGTCGAGCGCGCCGATGCCGAGCGGGTCGTCGAAGATCAGGTACGCTCCGCCGAAGAGGGCCGCAAGCAGCGCGACGTTCCAGGCGACCGGCGCGAAGTAGGACAGGAGGAACTTCCGGTGGCTGTTCAGCACGCCCAGGCACCACGCGCTGAGGACGAGGAACGCCGTCATCGGGAACGTCAGCCGCGTGACCTGGACCGCGAGGTCGTAGCGGTCGATGACGATGGTGCCGGCCTGGAGCTTTTCGGCGTCCTGCAAAAAGCCCGACGCGATGACGGCGACGAACGGCTCCGCGAGGAGGACGCCGAGGAGCGCGGCCCCGAAGGCGACGGCCGCCAGGAGCCCGAAGATGGCGCCCGCGAACCGGCCGGCGGCCTCCTCCCGGCCCTCCTCCAACATCCGGCTGTAGATGGGGATGAACGACGCCGAGAGCGTCCCCTCGCCGAGGAGGTTCTGGAGGAAGTTGGGCGCCCGGAGCGCGAGGCGGTAGACGTCAGCGAAGGCGCCGGAGCCGAAGAAGAAGGCTACGGCGCGGTCACGGACGAGCCCGATCACGCGGCTGGCGAAGATGCCGGCGGCGACGAGCAGCGCGCCTGAGCCCGCGCCGCCAGCCCTGTCCGCCTCGACGTCTTTGCGGGCGCGGTCGGCCGCGAGGGCGTCCTCGGCGTCGGAGCCCGGCGCAGCGTCGGCCTCTTCCAACGTCTCGGCGCCGTCGGCCGGCGCGCTCAGGCCGGACGGGTCGAGGTTGGCGTCCGGGGAGGGCTCGTTCTGCGGCTCGGCGACCGACTCCGGCGACCGCCGGGGCGCGTCGCCGGGTTCCTCCGGCTCGTCGGGCTCCGTGCGTTCGTCGGCCATCAGCCCGTCTTGCGTTCGAAGTAGCCGACGGCCATCGTGTAGCCCGCCACGCCGAAGCCCGTGATCAGCCCGGCGCAGACGGCCGAGAGCAGCGACGTGTGGCGGAAGCTCTCGCGGGCGTACACGTTCGAGATGTGGACCTCGACGACGGGCGTCGAGATCGACGAGATCGCGTCGCGGAGGGCGACCGACGTGTGGGCGTACCCGCCGGGGTTGAACACGACGCCAGCCGTCTCGACAGTGTCGGCGGCGTGGAGCGCGTCGATGAGCGCGCCCTCGGAGTTGTGCTGGGCGAACCGGAGCGCGAGGTCGGGGAAGCGCTCGCGGAGCGTCGACTCAACGTCGGCGAGCGTCAGCGACCCGTAGACCGCGGGCTCGCGCTGGCCGAGCCGGTTGAGGTTCGGCCCGTTGAGGACGAGGATGCCGGGGCGCGGCGGGGCTGACGAGTCGGGCATCCGGCCAGGGAGAGGGGCCTCCGAAGGTAGCGCCAGCCCGAGGGCGGCTGGGGATCCGGGGACGGAGACCGGGGAGCGAGCGAAGCGACCGGACGAGTCAAGCCCAGCGTCGAAACGAGCCACCTCGTCCTCCTGTCATCCTGAGCGGAGTCGTGCAGCGGCGGAGGGACGGGTCTCGCCCAACTCGTGCGGTTCGCCCGTGACAGGCGCAAGGCCCACCGATACGAGACCCTTCGCTCCGCTCAGGATGACGGTCCAGAAGCCCCCCCCCGCGACTCGCTCCGCGTCGGCGCCGAGGTGGGCGGGGCCAGACAGACGATGCCCTCACGCCTCCGTCCCCGCGACCTCCAGCACGAGCCCGTCGTACGCCAGTCGGACGCCCGCCGGCAGTGACGCGTCGGCCTCGGCGTGCGTCACCGAATGGGTCACGTGGACGAGCCACGTCTCGCGGGCGCCCACCGCAGCGGCGACCTCGGCCGCCTCGGTGAACGTGAGGTGCGTCGGGTGCGGCTCCGGGCGGAGCCCGTCGAGGACGAGGACCTCCACGCCCGCCAGCGCCGCGCGCACCTCGCCCGGCACCTCGCCGACGTCCGTGAGATAGGCGAACGCGCCGATCCGGAGGCCCAGCACCTCGAACGAGCCGTGCGGCGCCCGCAACGGCGTGACCTCGACCGCAGCGTGTTCCAGCGATCGGCTCGACACGGAGAACGGTCCGTCGACCGGGTGGAGGTCGAGGAGCGAGGCGCCCGGGTACGTCCGGTCGAAGATGTACCGGAACATCCCGTGGAGCGCCTCGGCCGTGCGGGGAAGCGTGTAGACCGGGATCGGCGCGCGGTTGCGGAAGAACAGCGGCCGGAGGTCGTCGAGCCCCACGACGTGGTCGAAGTGCTCGTGCGTGACCACCAGCGCGTCGACGGCCGCCACGCCGTGGCGGAGCGCCTGCTGGCGGAAGTCCGGTCCGGCGTCGATCTGGAGGTGGACGTCGCCCCCCTCGGTATGAGCGACGACGTGGGCCGAGGTGCGGAGGCGCGCGTCGCGTGGGTCCGAGGAGGCGCAGACGGCGCAGTCGCACCCGATCACGGGGACGCCCGTGGAGGTGCCGGTGCCGAGGAGCGTGACCGTCAGCGGAGGCCCGGGGGCCGCGCGCGGCGATGCCCCGGCGTCCCCCGCCTCGGCGCCGAGGCGGGCCGGGTCAGTCGTCATCGGCGACCTCGGCGGTCTGGCCGGCGTCGGCCTGCGCCCACGCGTCCTCGAGCGCGGCGCGGACGGCCGGGCGGAGGTACAACTCGTCGGCCCCGCCGTGCTCGCGGAGCGCGGCGGCGAGGACGGCGGCCTGGGCCTCGTCCGGGTGCTGCCGGTTGAGCACCACGACCGCCTCGCCGTCGACCACGCAGAGCCCGCCCCGGAACGGACCCCGCTCGCGCCGGACCCGCACGCCGAGCTGGCGCAGGGCCTCTTCGAACGCGGGCACGACGGCGGAGGGCTTCATGGGGCACGATGGGGACGGGAGGGACTCGGGGACCAGGGAGGTTCGGCTCGAACCCCAGTCCCTCGTTCCCGGTCCCCTGTCCCTTACGCCGAGTACTTCTTCAGCAGCGACCGGCCGGACTTCTGGTCGCGCACGTCGAACGCCAGCGGGTCGACGGCGGCGTCCTCCTCCAGCACGAACGTGATGCCGCGGAGGGCGAGCCGCCAGCGCGTCAGCGGCGACGGGAAGCCGCGCCGGAGGTACGCCCCGAAGAGGGGGTGCACCTTGACGGCGATCGGCCGGCGCTTGTAGCGCTCGTCGACCGTCTGGCGGTAGTGGTCCAGCCAGCCGCGGAGGCGGCCCGAGAGAGCACGCGGGGTGGCGTCCTCCGGCGCGACCGACGGCCGCTCCGGCGCGGGCTGCGACCGCTCCGGCGACCGGTCCACCTGCGGCTCGGCCTCGGCCACGGGCACCTGGCCCTTCCGGACGATCTCGCCGGCGCCGGCGGCGGCGGCGGCCTCCGCCGCGTCGAGCGGCTCGCCGTCCTCGTCGGTCGCCTGCGTCGTGATCGACGGGCGGAGCCGCTGGCGCGTGATCTGGACGAGCCCGAAGTCCGACATCGGGAGGAGCTTCGTGACGGCGCGGTCGCGCTTGAACGCCTCCTTGAGCGCGTCGGTCACCTTCTTCCGGTCCCGGTCGTACTTCAGGTCGATGAAGTCGACGACGATGATGCCGCCGAGGTCACGGAGCCGGAGCTGCTTGGCGACCTCCTTGGCCGCCTCGACGTTGACGTCGATGAGGTTCTGCTTCTGGCTCTTCCCGCGGCCCGCGCGGCCCGAGTTGACGTCGACCACGTGCATGGCCTCCGTCGTCTCGATGAAGAGGTACCCGCCGCCCTTCATGTTGACGCGCTTCGAGAACGCCTCCTCGACCTGCTTCTCGATGCCGAGCGAGCGGAAGACCGGCGAGCGGCCCTCGTGGAGCTCGACCTTGTTGGCCATCGACGGCGCCACGGCCTTGATGTAGGCCTGGACGTTCCGGAACACCTTCGGGTCGTCGACGAGAATCCGGTCGTAGTCCTCCGAGAACAGGTCGCGGATGACCGACGAGACCATGTTGACGTCCTGGTACAGCAGGACGGGCGGCTCGGGCTGCTCGTCCAGCTTGTCCTGGATCTTCCGCCACTTGTCGATGAGCAGCTTGAGGTCCTGGTCGAGGCTCTTCGCGTCGCGGCCCTCGGCGACCGTCCGGACGATGACGCCGAACCGGTCGGGCTTGAGGCTCGACGCCAGCGTGCGGAGCCGGCGGCGCTCCTTGGCGCTCTCGATCTTCTTCGAAACGGCGACGTAGTCGGCCGCCGGGACGAGGACGAGGAAGCGGCCCGCCAGCGAGAGGTCCGTCGACACGCGCGGCCCCTTCGTGGAGATGGCCTCCTTCGTGATCTTGACGATCACGCGGCCGTTCCGCTTGAGGAGCTCCTCGTTGGGCGGGATCGGGACGTTCGACTTCGACTTCGAAGACGTCGACCGGCCGCGGCCGCCCTTGTCATTCCGGTCGTTGCGATCGTTCCGGCCGCCGCGCGGGGACCGGTCTCGGCCCTTCGACGACTCGTCCTTCTTCGACTCGGACGTCTGCGAATCGCTCTTGGGGGCGTCACTCTTGGAGCGCCCGCCGCGCGTCCGGCGGCGCCCGCCGCCCTCGGAGTCGTCCTCCGACGTCTGGCCGTTGTCACCGGAGCGGCCTCGGCTCGACCCGCCCTTGGAGGGCTCGTCGTCGCTCTTCTTGCTGCGCGAACGGCGACGCGAGTCGGAGTCGGTGTCCGTCTTCTGGTCGCTCTTGCTCGACTCGTCTTGGCCCTGGTCTTCCGACGAGCCGCTGCGCGTCCGGCGGCGGCTCCGGCCTGTCGAGTCGTCCGACTCGTCGTCCGAGGCGGACCGGGCCGAGCGCGACGGCCGGCTCCCGCCCGTGAGGTCGAGCGTGGCCGGGAGCGGCTTCCGGCCGCTCTCGTCGTCCTCGACCTTCTCTTCGAGGTTCTGAACCGGATCCGCCGGTCGGCGGCTTCGGCCGGTCGGCGAGACCTTGCCCTTCGGCGACGGGTCCTGCCCGTCGTCGACGTTCTTGTCGTCGACCTTCTCGTCGGCGGTCTTCTTGCTCTTCCCCCTCGACTTGGCCCGCGAGTCCTTCCGCCCCTCCTGGTCATCGTCGGAGTTGGAGTCGTCGGCTCCAGAGTCGTCGGACGCCTTCGACCGGCCGCGCCCGCGACCGCCCCGGCGACGGCGACGACGCGACCGCTTCCCGCCGCTGGAATCGTCGTCCCCGCTCTCGGCGTCGTCGGCCTCGGCCTGATCGCCGGCCGCCTCGTCCTGTGCAGTGGGCTCTTCGGTCGGGGCGTCGTCTTTCGACTGGCCGTCTCGGTCGGAGCGGCCCTTGCGAGAACGGCGGTTCTTGGGCGCCTCGTCGCTCGACTCGTCGTCCGCCGGGTCAGCGGCCGGCGCCTCGGCGTCCGGCGCCTCCGCCTTGGCCTCCTTGGGGGACCTCGTCTTCCGTCGCGCCTTCGGCTTGGGCTCGTCGTCCGTCTTGGGCGCGTCCGCCTCGGGCGTGTCGTCGGCCGAGTCGTCGGCGGGCTCGGGCTCGGGAGCGCGGCGGGACTTCGGCTTGGAGCGAGGCTTCGAGCCCGACGTCAGGTCGAGGACGGACGGGAGCGGGCGGCGCTCCTCCTCTTCCTCCTCCTCCTCGCGGCGGCCCTTGCCGCGGCGTCCGCGGCCTCGGCCCCGCCCACGGCCCCGCGAGCGGCGGCGCGAGCGGCGCGGCTTGTCCTTGTCGTCCTCCTCCTCGTCGCCGCCGGACTCGACCTCGAGGGCGTCCTCAACGTCGGGCTCGTCCTCGTCGTCGGCGACGCGCTTGGACGGGGCCAGCGACAGGACCGGCTCGTCGAGCCCGGGGACCTCCTCGCCGGCGAGCGCCAGCAGCTGGGGGAGGTTGTCGGTGAGGTCGGAAAAGTGCAGGAAGCAGTCCTGCTTCTGCCCGACGTCGACGAAGGCGGCCCGGATGGCGGGCATGACCTTCTGGACGCGGCCGAGGTAGACGTTGCCGATCGTCCGGACGTTATCGGGGTTCTCGACGTAGAGTTCGACCAGTTCGCCGTTCTCGACGATGGCGATCCGCGAGCGGTCTTTGCTCGCGTTGATGACGATTTCCTTCTTCAAAAGATGGGGGGGCGACGCGCCGGCGCTCGGGCGCGCGGCTCGGCCGGGGTCCTCGACGGAGCGATCCGTCGGGGAGGCCGGGGGCTCGCGCGGCGCGGCGCCGGGCCGTCGGCCGGCCTCGGTCCTCGGGGACCGGGGCGCCGGGAGCCAGGGCGCGCGCGGGGCGGGGCGCAGTGGGCCGCGGGACGCACGCGGCCGGTCGGGCCCCCGGCCGGAGGGCCAGGAGCGCGGCCCAGCGGGCGACAACGCGGACGATGGAGAGCACGACGTGCGACATGGGGCGCAGGTCCGGCGCGGGCGCCGGAGGCCGAGGACGGCGGACCGCGTCGGTCCGGGGCCGCTCGGGCGCGAACGAGTGGGTGGGCCGCCCCGAACCCTCAGGCCGGGCACGGTCCACGTGGGAAGGTACGCCGGCCTCGACGGGAGCGTGCGAAGAGCCCGTGCGACCGCCATCGGAGCGCCGGCCCGCCCGCCCCGCCGCCCGAGGCGGGCCATCTCCATCCTGAATCCTCTGAAACCGGCCCCCGTCCGTGGTTTCGTCTCTGTTGACGAGTGAACCCGGCGTGCCCGACCGGGGTAGGTGCTCGACCGATCGTTTTTGACCGCGTGGCCTCCGGGTCCCGCCCTTCCCCCGACCGATGTCCCAGACCGACGCCCCCGCCCCCACCCAGTCCCGCGGCCTCGAAGGCGTGACCGCCCTCGACACCGAGCTCTCGTTCATCGACGGCCAGAAGGGCGAGCTGCTCTACCGCGGCTACGGCATCCAGGACCTCGCCGAGAACACGTCGTTCGAGGAGACGGCCTACCTCCTCTGGAAGGGCTCGCTCCCGACGCAGGCCCAGCTCGACGAGCTCAACGCGCAGCTCCGCGAGGCCCGCCCGGTCCACCCCGACCTCCTCGACCACCTCCGGCACCACACGCCGAAGGACGCCAACCCGATGGCCGCCATGCGGACGGCCCTCTCGATGCTGGCCGCCTATGACGACGAGGCCGACGTCATGGACGCCGAGGCCAACTACCGCAAGGCGGTCCGCCTCACGGCCAAGCTCCCGACGCTCGTCGCGGCCTTCGACCGGATCCGGAAGGGCCTGGACCCCGTCGCCCCGAAGCAGGAGGGCTCGACGGCCCACGACTTCCTCTACATGCTCAACGGCGAGGAGCCGGGGCCGGCCGCCGAGGCCATCATGGACGCGGCCCTCGTGCTCCACGCCGAGCACGGCCTGAACGCCTCCACGTTCACGGCCCGCGTCATCAGCTCGACGTTGAGCGACATGTACTCGGCCGTCGTCGGGGCCATGGGCGCGCTCAAGGGGCCGCTGCACGGTGGGGCCAACATCGAGGTCATGAAGACCCTCCTCAAGCTCGACGAGTCGGGCCAGAGCGCCCAGGACTTCGTGGACGAGAAGCTGGCCAAGAAGGAGAAGATCATGGGCATCGGGCACCGCGTCTACAAGACGCTCGACCCGCGCGCGGTCATCCTCCGAGACATGCTCGAGGACCTCTCCGAAGAGAAGGGCGAGACGAAGTGGCTCGAGATGTCCGACACAATCCGGACGACGGTCAAGGAGACCAAGGGCCTCGACGCCAACGTCGACTTCTACTCGGCGAGCGTGTACTACCTCCTCGGCATCGAGACCGACCTCTACACCCCGATCTTCGCCATCTCGCGGATGACGGGCTGGACGGCCCACCTCCTCGAGCAGTGGGAGGACAACCGGCTCATCCGCCCGCGCGCCGAGTACGTCGGCCCGCGCGGCCTGACGGTGACCCCGGTCGCCGAGCGCGGCTAGCGCCGACCCCGCCCGCCTCGGCACCGAGGCGGAGCCCGCGGGGCGCCCGGATTCGGTCCGGGCGCCCCGCCGTCGTTCGGGCCGCGGCCGCGGTCGTGAACTCGCGGCGGAAGCGCTGCCGAGCGTCACCGGCGCCCCTGCGAAGTCCCGACGAGGAGCGGGAACGGGCGTACTTTGGAACCGTCGCGCCCCGTACTTTCACTCCAGAGTGAAACCTCGCACGGGGCCGCCGGTTGCCCGCCCCCGTCCTTCCCCTCCCCCCGTCATGGCCGTCGCCGCCGACCGCACGTCCGTCGCCAGCCGCCCCGTTCAGCGTTACAAGCTGCGCGTGGGCATGTTCGCGTGGATCCTCCACCGCCTGACCGGGCTGGCCCTCGTGGGCTACCTCGTGCTCCACGTCTGGGGGCTCAAGGCGATCACGAACCCCGAGGCCTACAACGCCCTCATCACGAGCTACCACGCGCCGATCTTCAAGGTCGGCGAGTTCCTGCTCCTGGGCGCCGTGATCTACCACGCCCTGAACGGGCTCCGGATCGTGCTCATCGACTTCGTGGGGTGGAGCCCGAACCAGAAGCGGCTGTTCTGGACGCTCGGCGCCGTCGCCGCCGTCCTGTTCGCGGTCGGGGGCTACCCGTCCATCGCCGCCCTCGTCGACCACCTCAACGGCTAAGCCGCCCCGCTGGCGGCGCCCGCCGAGGCGGGCCGCCAGCGCCGCGCCCAATCTCATGGCAAGCAAGTACGGCCGCACCGCCCGCTCCAGCGCGTTCCAGTGGTTCGCCCACCGGATCACGGGGACGTTCCTCATCTTCCTGCTGATCACCCACTTCTGGGTCCAGCACTACGACCGGACCACGGCGAGCATCTCGCACTCGGTCGTCACGGCCGACGAGGCCGAGGCGGGCGTCCTCCCGCGTTACTCCGAGGAAGCTGCCGAGGCCGTCCGGGCCTTCGAGGCCCGCGACGCCGCGCCGGCGACGCCCGACGCCCCGCGCGTGGTCCCGGCCCAGATCGGCGACCCCGAGGGCGACGCGCCGGGCCCGACGCACCCGCCTGGCGAGGTCGCCGGCCCGACGCCCTACGAGGTCCTGATGCTCCGCCTCGGCGACCCCGTCTACGCGGTCCTCTGGAAAGGCTTCAACCTCCTGTTCCTGGCGTTCGCCCTCCACCACGGGTTCTACGGGCTCAACAACGTCCTGACCGACTACATCCGGAACGACATGGCCCGCGTCGGCGCGACGGCCCTCTCGTGGACGCTCGCCCTCGTGCTGTTCGTCGTCGGCGCCTACTCCGTCATCGTGGCGGGCCTCTAGCGAGGCCGGGACGAGCGACGAGGAACTGGGGACGCCTCCCCGCCTGGTCCCGAGTCCCCACCGTCCCCAGTCCCCCATCCCATGACCTTCACCCACGACATCGTCATCGTCGGCGCCGGCGGCGCCGGGCTCATGGCCGCGCTCTACGCCTCGGAGGGCGGGGCCGACGTGGCCGTCGTCTCGAAGCTCCACCCGCTCCGCAGCCACACGGGCGCCGCGCAGGGCGGCATCGGCGCGGCCCTCGGCAACGAGGAGGAGGACCACTGGCTCTGGCACGCCTTCGACACGACGAAGGGCTCGGACTACCTCGGCGACCAGGACGCCATCGAGCAGATGTGCCAGGACGCCCCGCGCACGATCATCGAGCTCGAGCACTACGGCGTCCCGTTCTCCCGCACGCGCGAGGGCAAGATCGCCCAGCGCCGGTTCGGCGGGCACACCCGCAACTTCGGCGAGGCGCCGGTCCGGCGGGCCTGCTACGCGGCCGACCGGACGGGCCACATGATCCTGCACACGCTCTACGAGCAGTGCGTCAAGAACAAGGTCACGTTCTACGACGAGTTCCAGGTCCTCGATCTCGTCGAGAGCCCGGACGGCGAGGGCATCGCCGGGTGCGTGGCCTACGAGATCCTGACGGGCGACGTCCACACGTTCCACGCGGCGGCGACGTGCTTCGCGACGGGCGGCTACGGCCGCGCCTTCAAGACTACGTCGAACGCCCACGCCGGGACCGGCGACGGGTTCGCCCTCGCGCTCCGCGCCGGGCTCCCGCTCCAGGACATGGAGTTCATCCAGTTCCACCCGACCGGCCTCTACCGCCTCGGCATCCTTATCACGGAGGGCGCGCGCGGGGAGGGCGGCATCCTCCGCAACTCGGAGGGCGAGCGGTTCATGGAGCGCTACGCGCCGACGGTCAAGGACCTCGCGCCGCGCGACATGGTCTCGCAGTGCATCTACAAGGAGATCCGCGAGGGCCGCGGCATCAACGGCAAAGACCACGTCGTCCTCGACATGACGGGCGTGGGCAAGGACGTCCTCGAGCACAAGCTGCCCGAGATCTCGACGTTCAGCCGCGTCTACCTCGGCATCGACCCGGTCAAGACGCCGATCCCCGTCGCCCCGACGTGCCACTACGCGATGGGCGGCATCCCGACGAACATCGACGGGCAGGTGACCAAGAGCGCCGACCGGAGCGACACCGTCGAGGGCTTCTTCGCGTGTGGCGAGGCCGCCTGCGTGTCGGTCCACGGCGCCAACCGGCTGGGCACGAACTCGCTCCTCGACCTCGTCGTCTTCGGGCGGCGGACCGGGATCGAGATGGCCAGGCAGGTCAAGGCCGGCGCCGAGCGGCTCCCGCTCCCCGAAGCCCCCGAGAAGCGGACGCGCGAGATGCTCGACTCCATCCTGTCCCGCACCGAGGGCGAGAAGGCGGTCGCCGTCCGGACCGACCTCCAGGAGACCATGATGAAGAACGTCTCGGTTTACCGGACCGACGAGACGCTCGAGGAGGCCCTCGGCGACCTCCAGACGCTCCGGGCCCGGGCCGCCTCGGTGACGTGCCAGGACAAGGGGACCCGGTTCAACACGGACCTCATGGACGCCGTCGAGGTCCAGTTCATGGTCGACTACGCCGAGGCCATCACGGTCGCCGCCCGGAACCGGACCGAGAGCCGCGGCGCCCACCTCCGCGAGGACTACTCCAAGCGGAACGACGACGAGTGGCTCAAGCACACGCTCCTCTGGAGCGACCAGCAGGGCCAGACCGAGATCGGCTACAAGGACGTCATCATCACGCAGTTCCAGCCCAAGGAGCGCAAGTACTAGAGAGCTCGGAGTTCAGAGTTCGGAGTTCAGAGTTGGACGCCACGAACTCCGAACTCTGACCTTCCACCTCCGAACTCATGGCAGACACCCTCACCGCCGATCAGACTCCCGACACCATCGAGGACCGCGTCGAGGACGCCGAGTCCGGTCGGAAGCCGCGCCGCCGCGCCGGCGGCAACGCGCCGACGATGACGCTGACCGTCCGGGTCAAGCGGTTCAACCCGGACACCGACGAGCGCCCGCGTTGGGACGAGTACGAGGTCCCGGCCGAGGCCATGGACCGGGCGCTCGACCTGCTCCACTACGTGAAGTGGCACCTCGACGGGACGCTCACCTTCCGGAAGAGCTGCGCCCACGGCATCTGCGGGTCCGACGCGATGAAGATCAACGGCGAGAACCAGCTCGCCTGCTCGGTCCTCGTCCAAGACCTCGGGCTCAAGGACGGCGACACGGTCACGTTCGAGCCGCTCCCGGCGGCGCCGGTGCTCAAGGACCTCGTGATCGACCAGTCCCGGTTCTTCGACAAGTACCGGGCCGTCATGCCGTGGCTCATCAACGACGAGGCCGTCCCGGTCAAGGAGCGGACGCAGAGCCCGGAGCAGCACGCGATCATCGAGGACGCCACGAAGTGCATCATGTGCGGGGCCTGCACGCACTCGTGCCCGAGCACCTGGGCCGACCCCGACTACCTCGGTCCGGCCGCCATGCTCAAGGCCTACCGCTACGTCTTCGACAGCCGCGACACCGAGGCCGAGGAGCGGCTGAAGGTGGTCGACTCGAAGGACGGCCTGTGGAAGTGCTACACCATCTTCAACTGCGTCCAGGCGTGCCCGAAGGGGATCGACATCACGCGCTGGCTGTCGGCGCTGAAGCGGAAGGCCGTCACGACGCGGTACTAGCCCCGCCCTCTCCGCCTCGGTCTCCTCGTGGAGCCGCCGAGGCAGACGTTCTCCCACCCCGAATCCAGTTCGCCGCGTCGGACGCCGTGACCGTCGCCGCCGCCTCGGTGATCGCGGTGTCCGACACCTCCTCCGTCCGCGCGGCCAGTCCCCGTAGGTGGGACGTCAGCTTCGACCCCAGCTCCTCGATCGTGTTGTACTCGGGGCTGGACGGCGGCACGGAAAGCACCTGGCGCCCCGCCGCCTCGATGCCCACCCGGACCTCCGGTCTGTGCACCGAGAGGGGGTCGAGCACGACCACCTGACCCGGCCGCAGCACGGGCACCAGCGCCTCGCGCACGACCGCGAGGAAGCGGGCCCTCGTCGTCCCCCCGCCGACCCGGCGGTCGAGCACGAGGAGGCCGTCGAGGGTCATCGTCCCCGTCAGCGTCGTGTTCTTCCCCCAGCCGCCCGGTGCGTAGCCGACCACGCGCGTCCCGCGTCGGGAGCGGCCGTGTTGCCGAGCCATCGCGACGTGCGAACCGGTCTCGTCGAGAAACACGAGCCGCCGCGCGTCGAGCGAGGGCCGACGGGCTGCGAACGCCTCACGTCCCTCGACCACGGCCGGGCGGACTCGCTGGTCGGCCCGGAGCGTCTTCTTTGAGCGTCACCCGGCCGCGACGAGGACCCCGTTGACCGTCGAGCGGGTGACTTCGACGCCGCACTCGGCCGCGGGCCGCTCCTGAAGTTCCTCGCGGGTGGCGTCGGACCCGTCGACCCGGGCCACGAGCGCGGCGCGGTCATCGTCGGACAGCTTGGCTGGTGCCCCACCCCAGTGGCCGACGGGCCCGGCCGTGCCGTGGGCGCGCCAGCGGTGGGAGCGCACGGCGGCACACGGGATCCAATCTGGGCAGTCTCTACCCATGCCGACTACGGGGCAGTGGGCCTAGCGTGGGGGCAGCCCCGACGAACTGCCATCAGAACTCGTGTGGTCGCACGATGAGATCGCCCGGATCAGCCGGGAGCTTACGCGTCCAGCCACCCCCACCCCTCATGCACCGTACGTCGCGCCTCCTTCCCGCCCTTGTCCTCGCCGCCCTGCTGGCAGTCGTCGCCAACGCTCAGACGGCAGGCGACTGCGCCCTCGGCTCGGCCGACGCCACTCTTGACATTGGTGGCGTCCATGCGGCCCTCTACAACACGGGAGGCCTCTTTTGGCGAGATGCCGGCTATCAATACGAGGTCCCGGCCGGCAGCGGGATACATGCGATCTTCGCCTCCGGGCTCTGGATCGGCGGGCTCTATGACGGGAACGAAAACGACCTGCGGTTTGCTGGCGCCACCTACTCCGACAATGAGTTCTGGCCCGGCCCGCTCGGCGCGGACGCTGACATCAGCCCTAGCGATTGCGCTGCGTTCGACCGGTTCTGGACGGTCAACCGTCAGGACATCGTCGACTACAGGACGAGCGGCACCGCCACGCATGATCTCGTGACTTGGCCCATCGCGCAGGGCGCCCCGTTCTATGTCGACGCGAACGGAAATGACCAGCGCGACCCGAACGAACCGCGAGTCGAGCTTGACGTCGATGACCCGGGATACAGCAAGGCGATCGGGGGAGGCCGTCATATCGACCTTGAGGCCGGCGAGCGGCCGGACATCGTCGGCGACCAGGGGGTCTGGTGGGTCATGAATGATGCCGGCAACGCCCACGATTGGAGTGGCAAGACGCCGCTCGGGGTCGAGGTGCGTGTGCTGGCCTACACCTTCGACAGCTCCTCGCCGGACCTCACGACTCATACCTTCTACGAGTACACGGTCGTCAATCGGAGCGACACGCCGATCACCGAGACCCGAATCGGTATGTGGGTTGATCCTGACATCGGTAACCCCTCCGACGACTACGTCACCTCCGACCCCACGCGCGGGATGCTCATCGCCTACAATGGCGACGAGGACGACGAGTATTCGTCTGGCTACGGCGAAGACCCGCCCGCGCTTGGGATCGACATTCTCAGTGGCGCCGGCGCCGCCATGGGGTTAAATGGGGCAAGCCTAGCGGGGGCGCAAGACCGCGGCCGCGCGTCGTACCGCCTCATGCAGGGCCTCTGGACGGACGGGACCCCGATGACAACCGGCGGCGACGGCTACAACCCTGGGAGCACTGACGTCACCTCGTGGATCTTCAATGGGGACCCCGTGACGTACTCGTTCTGGACCCAGGAGAACGTCGACGGCGAGGGCACCCGGGTCGAGCCGGGCGACCGCAGTGGTACGATCTCGACAGGCCCGCTGGTGCTCGCGCCAGGAGAGCCGGTTCGGTTCGACATCGCCATCCTGTTTGCCGGCGCCGGCCCGGCCGGGACCCGGTTGGCCTCGGTCCAGCGGCTCCGCGACATCAGCGACGCCGTCCAGGCGGCATATGACGCGGGCGGAGCGCGGGCGATCTCGGAGGCCCAGATCAACTACACCCCACCACCGGCCGTGCCCTCGGCCGCTCCCACGCTCCTCGCCCCGGCTGACGGCGCCGAATTCAACGACGACACGCCCGCCTCGGTCACCTTCGAGTGGACCGCCGCAGAAGGCGCCGACGCCTATCGTCTCACCTTCCCTTCTGGCGACTTCCACACGACCGGGACGTCTCTCACGATCGCAGCCGAGGACCTGCCGGACGGCCTTCCCGTTACCTCGTGGTCGGTCATGCCGCTGAACTGGGGCGGCGAGGGCCCTGAGTCCGAGGTCCGCGAGTTCTCGTACCTGACGTATCGGCCGGACGTGCTCGCCCTCGCCAGCGGCGCCCCCGCATTCGTAGAGGTCACCGGCCCCGGGGGGGTGGATCCCTGTGGCGCAGACGCCGCTTCGACGGGCGGCTGCGACGAGGTCGGTGGAAACGCCATCTACTCGTCGTACAACGGGACGGCCGACTACGTCGGTTACCACGTCGGCGATGGCCCCGAGGCCAGCCTCGGTGCGTTCGCCCCGAAGGACTACGAGATCCGGTTCACCGACGAGGGATCGTACGCGTACTACGGGTTCACGTCAGGCATTGCGATCGCGGTCCCGTTCGAGGTCTGGGACATCGGCCTCACGCCCCCGGGCGCAGACAACGACCCGTCCGACGACGTCCAGATGATCCCCCTCCTCTACGCCGACGGCGGCGTCGAGTGCGAGTTCGGGTACTTCGGGCCGACCCAGTTCGGGCTCGGCAACATCACGCAGCGGATCTACGCCTACTACCCGACGACGTCGTACGGCGACTGGGAGTCGGCGATCGAGCCGCTCGTGAGCGCGGACCCGAATGGGTGCCCGACGGACCCCGCCACAGCGGGCCCAGCTGGGCTCATCGACTTCGACCGCGGACGGCCGCTCCAGCGCTTCGTGATGGAGCAGACGGGCGTGGGGATCGACGAGCTCACGGGCACCGTCATCCGGTTCTACACCACCGATCCTGTCGTGGTCCCCGTCGAGCGCGGCCCAAACGCCATGGGCCTTTCTCTTGCAGTCCACCCAAACCCGATCAGCAGGGCGGCCTCGGTCCCGTTCGGGCTGGCGGCGCCCGGCGACGTCAGGCTCCGCGTGGTCGACGTGCTCGGCCGCGAGGTTGCCGTACTCGCTGACGGGGCCCACGCGGCCGGCGAGCACCGCGCAGCGCTGGACGCGTCGCGGCTGGCAACTGGCGTCTACGTCGTCGTGCTCGACGCCGACGGGCGTCGAGCGACCCGAACGATCACGGTCGTGCGGTAGCCTTTCCCGCTTCTGTGTCTCTTCGAAGCGAGCGGGACACTCCCGCGCCCCGCTCGGAATGGCCGAGCGGGGCGCGCTGCGTCTGTGACAGGTCTCGCGACAACGTCGCGTACCCTGGACGCACTCTCCTCGACCCATGCGCCCTTTCCTGCTCCTCCTCGCCCTCTCCCTTCTTCCCGTCGCAGACGGAACCGCCTCCGTCATGATCGATGGCGATCCCGCGGCCTCGTTCGACGACGGCCATGCCTACGTCCTCGCCCTCGACGGCTTCGGCGTGTTCGCGCTCGCCACGGCCCCGCTCGACGGCGGGTCGTGGGCCGTCCCCGACGACACGCCGTTCGCCTACGTCGAGGTGCGTGTGTTCGGCGGGATCCACGAGGGCGAGGTCGCCCTCGGCGACGGCGCCTCCGTCGTCCCGATGCGCTGGGGGCCGGGGGGCACGCAGGTCGAGGACGCCCCAGCCTACGTCGATTCGGAGGGCACGCTGGCGTTCGCGTCCGTCACCGACAGCCTCGTGACCGGGACGATGGCCGGCACGCTCACGCGATTTGACGCGGACGGCACCGAGACGCGGGCGCCGTTCGACGCCTCGTTCCGCGCCGTCCCCGGGCAAATCCCTCCGCCCTAGCGCAGTGTCGGCCCGCCTCGGTTACGGGCTGGGCACGAACGCCGCCGCTCGTCCGTACCTTGCAGTAGCACTCGGCCCCGCCGGGTGACTCTATAAACAGGGACCTCCCTGCTTGCCAGCCCGTCCGACCCTAACCGGTCGGGCGGGTTGTTTTTTGGGGGCCGCGGCCGACTCCCCCGGCCTCGGGCACGAGGCGGGCGGGTTCAGGCCTCGCGCGCGCCCATCGCCTCGGCGACGGCGAGGAAACGGGGGACGTACTCCGCGGTCTCGCGCGGGAGCGCGTCGCGGACGTCCCAGAACGTCGGCTCGCGGCCGAGTTTGTCGCGGGCCTCGCGCACGATCCGCTCGACACGCCCGACCCCGCAGTTGTAGGCCGCCAGCGCGAGGTGCCAGTCGCCGTCGAAGCGACCGCCGAGCCAGCGGAGATAACGCGCGGCGGCGTCCGTCGAAGGGCCCGTCTCGAAGACGGACAGCGAGTCGAGGCCGTAGTCGGCGGCCGTCTCGGGCATGAACTGCCACAGGCCCCGCGCGCCCGCCCAGCTCTCGGCGCGCGGGTTCAGGGCGCTCTCGATGACGGCGACGTACTGGAGGTCCTCGGGCACGCCGCGGCGGGCCAGCGTATGGCGGATCTGGCGGAGGAGCGAGCGGTTGCGACGGACGGAGCGCGTGAGACGGCCCGCGGCGCCGCGCTGGCGCTCGACCTCGGCGGCGGCCTCGGCGGGGTAGAACAGCCACGCGGGGCCGGCGGCGCGCTCGGCCTCGGCCCGCTCGGCAGCCACGACGGCCGGGTCGCGGAGGGTGGGGGCGTAGTTGGGGCCGAGGGCGGCGAGGGCTGGGCCGCGGAGGGCGGCCCACTCGGCGGGCGCGAGGGCGCCGTCGGCGACGGGCCCGTGGTGGGCCTCGTACGCCGCCTGCGCCCGGAGCGCGAGGGCGCGGAGCGAGATCGCGGCGGCCGGGTCGGACGAGAGGGCCTCGACCGCGCGGACCGCCTCGTCGGCGAGGCCGGCCGCCACGGAGGGGTCGGCTTCGGACTCGGCCGCCTCGACGGCCTGACGGGCGCGGACGACGGCGCGGGCCCAGGCCAGCGGGTCGTCGGGGGACGCCGTTTCCGTCGAGTCGCCGACGGCCGCGGTGCGGGCGCTGGCAGACGGCCCGAGGAGGGCGAGGACGGACAGAGCGGCGATGGCGGCGCGGAGCGTCGGCATTCGGTGTGGTGGGATCGCGGGAGGAGAACCCCGGGGCGGGGGCCGTCCGTATCTCGGTGCGGCGCGCCGGCCGAGGTTTCACCGAGTCCGTGCGGGAATCCAAAGGTACCGGACACTCGCGGGGCCGTGGGGCGTACGGTCCGTCCGCCGCTACTTTCGAGCCGCCCGCAGGCCAGTCCCCCCCTTCCGTCCATGTCCGAGGTCCCTCCTTCCGAGGCCATCAAGATTCTGTTCGTCGACGACGAGCCAGACCTGGTCCCGCTGATCCGGCAGAAGTTCCGGTCGCAGGTCCGGTCCGGAGAGGTCGCCCTCGTGTTCGCATCCGACGGCGTCGAGGCCCTGGAGCACCTCCAGGAGGACTCCGACATCGAGGTCGTCGTGACCGACATCAACATGCCGCGGATGGACGGGCTGACGCTCCTCGGCGAGCTCAGCGACCTCGGCCGCCGCACGCGGGCCGTCGTGGTCACGGCCTACGGCGACATGGAGAACATCCGGACGGCCATGAACAAGGGCGCGTTCGACTTCCTGACGAAGCCGATCGACATGGACGACCTCCAGATCACGCTCGCCCAGGCCCGCGAGGCCGTCGAGCGCGACCGCGAGGCCGACCGCGTCCGCCGGACCATCACGCGGTATCTCTCGGACAAGATCGCCCGGGCCGTCCTCGCCGACCCCAGCGCCACCGGGTCGAGCGAGAAGCGCGAGGTGTCCGTCCTGATGTCCGACATCTCTGGGTTCAGCCAGCTCGCCGAGCGCCTGGAGCCGGAGCGGGTCGTCGAGCTCCTCAACGTCTACCTCGGCGCCATGACCGAGGTGGTCGACGACCACGAGGGGGCCATCGACGAGTTCATCGGCGACGCCGTCCTCGTCATCTTCGGCGCGCCGCTCGAGATGGACGACCACGCGACGCGCGCGACGGCCTGCGCCGTGGCGATGCAGACCCGGATGGGCGCCGTCAACGACGAGCTCCGGTCCCGTGGCCTGCCCGCCCTCGAGATGACGGCGGCCGTCAACTCGGGCGAGGTCGTCGTCGGGACGATCGGGTCGGAGAAGCGGGCCAAGTACGGGGTCGTGGGAAGCGCCGTGAACCTGACGGCGCGGATCCAGACGCTGGCCGTCCCGGGGGAGGTGCTCATCTCGGACCCGACGTACCAAGCGGCCGGTGGCGAGAGCGGCCCGCTCAAGCTGGAGGGCACGCGGCGCGTGTCGCTGAAGGGGTTCGCCGAGCCCATCGCCATCCACAGCGTCGAACGCGTCGAGGGCGAGCACGGCGGCGCCGTCCCCCACGACGAGGACGCCCTCGCGCCGCTCGACGACCCGCTTCCGTTCGACCTCGCGGTCCTCGACGGCAAGGAGATCACGAACGCCGACCACGCCGGCGAGGTCGTCGCCCTCTCGCAGACCGGCGCCCGCGCGCGCATCGGGACCGACATCGACGCCCGCACCGACGTCCGCCTGACGTTCGCGCTCGAGAGCGGCCCCGCCACGCTGTACGCGAAGGTCCTGGACGTGGTCGACAGTGGGGACGGCAACTGCGAGGCCCACCTCCGGTTCTCGTCCGTCCCGCCGGCGGCGACGGAGGCCTTCGCTCGGATCCTGTCGTGAGCCGTCCCCGTCTGCTCGCCAGCGTCCTCGCGGCCGTCGCCACCGCGTCGATCGCCGTCCTCGGGCCGTCGCTCGTCCGGGCCCAGCCGGACGACGCGCTCCCGGACGACGACGCGATCACGTTCCGGCACCTCACGGTCGAGAACGACCTCCCGAGCAGCGCGATCCTCGACGTCACGCAGGACGCGCTCGGGTTCGTCTGGGTCGGGACCGACGAGGGGCTCGTCCGCTACGACGGGTACGAGATGGTCGAGTACCGCCGGACGGCCGACTCGACGTCGTTGAGCGGCAACGTGATCCAGGTGCTGGAGCCCGCCGACGGCGGGGCGCTCTGGGTCGGCACCGGCGCCGGCCTCAACCGCTACGACCCGTCCACCGACCGCTTCCTCCGCGTCTCGGGCCTCCCCTCCGACGACGTCATCGCGCTCGAGGCCGACGGCACCGGCAACGTCTGGGTGGGGACGTCGTCCGGGCTCGCGTTCGTGGAGGCCGACGGGACCGTGGCCGGCGTCGAGCGCCACGACGCGGCCGACCGGGCCAGCCTCCCCGACGACACCGTCGAGGCGCTCCACCTCGCGCAGAACGGCGACCTCTGGGTCGGCACCGGCGACGGCCTCGCGCGCCGCCGCGACGGCGCGTTCCAGACCGTCCGCCCCGACTCGCTCCTCGGCGCGTTCGCGGTCACGGCCATCACCCCGAGCAGCCGCGGGAGCCTCCTCCTCGGCACGTTCGGCGACGGGCTCCTCTCGTTCGACCCGAGCTCGGGCGCGTTCACCCGCCTCGACATCGGGACCGACATCAACGCGCAGAACGTGACCGACGTTCACGAGGACCCGAGCGGGACGGTCTGGGTGGGCACGCTCACCGGCGGCCTCCGCCGGCTCACGCCCGGGGTCGAGGGCGTCCGCGTCTACCAGGCCGTCGCGGAGGACCCCGGATCGCTTGTCGACGACGACGTGTCGGCGCTCCACGAGGACCGCCAGGGCGTCCTGTGGGTCGGGACGTACGGCGGGCTCGACCGGTTCGACCGGGCGCGCGGGACGGCCGTCCGCCTCCGCCACACCGACGACCCGGCGTCGCTGGCCAGCAACGACGTCCGCGCCGTGCTGGCGGCCCGCGACGGGACGCTCTACGTGGGGACCGACCGGACGCTGGACCGGAGCGCCGACGGCCGGACGTTCGAGCACACGGCCATCTCCGACGCCGATGGACTCAACGAGCACCCCGTCCGTGCGCTATACGAGGACCGCGAGGGGACCGTGTGGGTCGGGACCGAGGGTGCCGGTCTCCACCGCGTCGGCGCCGATGGCGAACTCCGACGCGCGGGGGGGCTGAGCCAGCGGGGCGGCGAGTACGCAGTGACCTCTCTCTTGGAGACGGAGTCCGGTGACTTCTGGATCGGGACGCTCACGGGTGGCCTCGTGCGCTACGATCGCGAGGAGGAGACCGCCGAGTTCCTGACCCGCGCCGCCAACGGACTCAGCAGCGACCGCGTCCGGGCGCTAGTGGAGGACGCCGACGGGCGCCTCTGGGTGGGCACCGACGCCGGCCTCTGCCGCCTCGACGTGGCGGGCGGGGACCGCGCCACGTGCCTCCGCGCGGCGGCCGAGGACCCGACGCGTCTCGCCAGCGACGACGTCCTCTCGCTCCATGCGCGATCGAACGGCTCGTTGTGGGTCGGGACGGCGGGCGGGCTCCACCGGCTCGACACCCGCGACGTCGGAGCCGGGTTCACGCGCTACACCGCGGACGAGACCGACCTCCCCGACGACGTGGTCTACGCGATCGTTGAGGACGACGCCGGCTTCCTCTGGCTGAGCACGAGAGGCGGGCTCACCCGATTCGAGCCGGTCACCGAAACGTTCTACCGGCGCCTCGAAGGGCAGGACGCCCAGCGCGCCCTCAGTGGCGCCGCCACCCGCGCGCCCGACGGCCAGCTGTTCTTCGGCAGCGAGCGCGGCCTGCTCGCCTTCTACCCGCAAACGCTGGCCGCCCGCAACGCCAACCCGCCGCAGCCCGTGATCACAGGCGTCGAAGTCAATGGTCAGCCCGTCGCGCCGGGCGGCGAGGACGACTTCATGGAGGCGGCGGCCCCCGTCGCCGAGGAGATCACCCTCGGCCCGGACGAGAGCTACATCACGATCCAGTACGCTGGCCTCCACTTCTCCGACCCGGCGCAGAACCGCTACCGCTACCGCATGGAGGGCGTGCTCGAGGGCTGGGACGAAGTCGGGACCACGCGCAGGGCGACGTTCCCCGACCTCGACCCGGGCCGGTACACGTTCGAGGTCCAGGCCGCCAACGCCGACGGCGTGTGGAGCGAGCAGAGTGCCACCATCGACATCGTCGTCCACCCGCCGTGGTGGCGGACGTGGTGGGCACTGCTCGGGTTCGCGGGCCTCGCCGTGTTCGCCCTCGTCCGCGCCGACCGGTGGCAGCGGGCGCGGCTGCTGCGCCAGGAGCGCGAGCGGGCCGAGCGCCGCGAGGCCGAGCTCCGCGCCGAGACCGCCGAGGCCGAGCAGCGGAAGGCGTCCGCCGAGGCCGCCGCGCTCAAGGCCGAGAACGACCGGAAGGCCGCCGAGCTCGAGCGGACGCGCGAGGTCGAGGACGCCAACGCCAAGCTGGCCGCGGCCAACAGCCAGCTCGAGACGTCGCTCCGCGACCTTAAGGCGACGCAGGCCCAGCTCGTCCAGAGCGAGAAGCTCGCGTCGCTGGGCCAGCTCACGGCCGGGATCGCCCACGAGATCAAGAACCCGCTCAACTTCGTCAACAACTTCGCCGACCTCTCGGTCGAGCTCGCGCAGGAGCTCCGCGAGGAGATGGCCGAGGCGCCCCACCGGCCCGTCGGCGAGGTGCTCGACGAGGTGGGCGACCTGATCGAGGACCTCCAGGAGAACGCCCGGCGGATCCGCGAGCACGGCCAGCGGGCCGACCGGATCGTCCGCTCGATGCTCCTCCACAGCCGCGGCGGGTCGTCGGAGCGCGGGCGCGTCGACCTCGCGCGGTTCATCGACGAGTACGCCAACCTGGCCTTCCACGGCGCGCGGGCCAACGACTCGGACTTCAACGTCGAGATCGAGCGCGACTTCGCCGACGACACGGGCGAGGTCGAGGTCGTGCCGCAGGAGTTCGGCCGAGTCCTCATCAACCTGCTCACGAACGCGTTCCACGCCGTCCAGAAGCGGGCTGCGACCGCCGGTCCCGACTTCTCCCCCACCGTCACCATCCGCACCCGCCGCGAAGGCGACACCGTTCACCTCGACGTCGAGGACAACGGGACGGGCATCCCGGACGAGGCGAAGGGTCGAATCTTCGAGCCGTTCTTCACCACGAAGCCGACCGGCGAGGGCACCGGCCTCGGCCTCTCGCTGGCCCACGACATCGTCACGGGCGTCCACAACGGCTCGATGTCGGTCGAGAGCGTCGACGGCGAGGGGACGACGTTCCACATCGCCCTGCCCGTCGCCACGGAGGCGCCCGCGTCCCTCGACCTCGACGCCGAGGCGGAGTAGGCCGCTACTGCGACGCGAGCTCGCGGACGCGGAACGAGCCGACCCCGCGACCACGCACGGCGATGGTCCCACGCGGCACCTGCGTCGTGAGGATCGGCTCGACCTCGACCCAGTCGGCGCAGATCGGCGCGTCGAGCTCGACGTCGAACGGCGGCGGGGGCGTCATGCGGAAGCCGGCGCACCCGCCCGCGCGGCGCCCCCCGTCCCCGTCGGAGTCTGACACGACGATGTAACGGCCACGGTCACGGATGACGTGGGTCGAGCCCGTGTCGCCCTCGCCCGTGCCGGCGCTCGTCTCGCGCCGCTGGCCGCGCGCTCGGCCGGCCTCGAAGCCGAGGCGGGCCTCGAACACGACCTGCCCCCCGAACTTGTAGCGGACCGCCGCGGCCGTCACGCCGAGGAGCCCAGGGAAGTCGAACCGGAGGTCGACACGGCCGTCGCCGACGCCCTCGTTGTAGAGCGCCGTCACGACGTCGTCGCCGTCGCGGACCTCGACGCCGAACCGCGTACCGGCCGGCACCGCGAGGGGATCGATCTGGACGTCGACCCGGTCGGGTGTGCCGTCGACGACGAACCCGCCCTCGCGCGTGCCGCCCAGGCCGGACACGACGAGCGCGCCTCCCTCGACGGCGAGCGTGGCGTCGCCCTCGGCCTCGACCTCGACGCCCTGGAACGTCGTGGGCCCAGGTGCGGGGCCGGGCCCGTCGGTGTCACAGGCGGCAAGGACGAGGCCGGCGAGGAGCAGGAGGAGGCGTGGCATGTCGATCCGGAACACTTAGGGGAAGGCTACGAACGCCTGCGGATCAGGTCCGGCCCTATCATCGTACAGGCGGGCCCTCCCCCCCGACACGCCCATGCAAAGCCTCTGGAAGAGCCTGCTCGGCGGCGCCTCCGGCGCCAACGAGGACGACCTCCTCGGGGCGGTCCCCCTGTTCGAGGACCTCACCTCGCGCGAGCTCGACGCCGTCCAGCGGCTGCTCCACCGTCGCGACTACGTCGCGGGCGAGTCCATCTTCATCCAGGGCGAGCCGGGGCTCGGGATGTACATCATCGTCCGCGGCGCGGTCTCGATCCAGTCTGAGCCGAGCGGCCGCGAGTTGGTCGAGCTGGTCGACGGCGACTTCTTCGGCGAGATCGCCCTCCTCAACGAGGTCATCCGGACGGCGACGGCGCGGGCGAAGACCGACTGCACGCTCCTCAGCCTGTTCCAGCCGGACCTCCTGAGCCTCCTCGACCGCAACCCGCGGCTCGGCGTGAAGGTGCTCCTGTCGCTGGCGCGGCTCGTGGGCCTCCGCCTCGTCGAGGTCTCGGACGAGGTCGAGTCGCTGACGCGCGAATGCGAAGAGCTCCGCGAGGCCGCGGGCGTCGCCGACGGGGATGGCTGAGACCTTCGCCGAGGCGCCCCCGGCCGAGGTCCACTCCGCCCCAGGTCCGGCTCGACCGGCCTCCCCCGTCCCGCCTGAGGCCGCCCAGGGCCCTCCGGTCCCGGCCAGCCACCTCAGCCGTTGGGTGTGGCTCCTCACGCTCGTCGGCGTCGTGGCGCTCGTCGCGGTCGCCACCGACATCGCGGGGCTCATCGTGCTCGGGGCCGTCGCGGCCTACCTCTTGGTCCCGCTCGTCAATGGCCTCGAGCGGAGCGGCGTGGGGCGGACGCAGGCGACGACGCTCGTGCTGGCCGTCCTCCTCGCCGTGACCGGGCTCGTCGTCGCGCTCGCGCTCCCGGCCGTGATCGACCAGCTCGGCTCGCTCCAGGACCGGTGGGAGAGCGGCGAGCTGCTGGGGCTGGTCCGCGACATGGAGGCCGCGCTGGCCGCCAAGCTCGGGTTCGTCGAGCCCAACGACCTCGGCCTCGTCGCCTCGGTCCGCGAGGCGATCCGCGCCGACACCGGCCCGCTCATCGGCTACGTCCCCGACGCGCTCGAGACGATGGGCAACGCGTTCATCGTCCCCTTCGTCCTGTTCGCGCTTCTGAAGGACGGCCCGACGCTCCGGAAGCGGCTCCTGTCGGTCGTGCCGAACCGGTACTTCGAGTTCGCGATGACCGTGTTCTACAAGGCCGACGCCCACCTCGGCGGCTACCTCCGCGGGCAGGCCCTCATCGCCGTCCTCGTCGGCGCCTCGACGGCGCTCGGCCTCGCCCTCCTCGGCGTCGACTACTACCTCGTGCTGGGGCTCGTGACGGGCCTGGCCAACTTCGTCCCGTACGTCGGGTTCGTCGTCTCAGCGGCCCTCTGCGTCGTGGTCTCGATCGTGACGACCGGCGGCACGTCGCAGGTGGCGGCGGTGCTCATCCTGTTCGCCGTCCTACAGACCACTGAGAACGTCGTGTTCCAGCCGTGGATCACGGGGAAGAACGTCTCGATGCACCCGGTGATGGTCCTGCTGGCGATCCTGGTGGGCGGGCGCGTGGCCGGCGTCATGGGGATGGCGCTCGGCGTGCCCGTCGCGGCCGTGCTGAAGGTGGTGTTCCTGGAGACCGTCGTAGGACTCCGCCGCTACCACCTGTAGAGCCGCTCCCCAAGCCGCCGTCGCGGCCGTTCGCGAGTTTCCTTCCGTCGATGCAACCGTCCGCCTCCGAGTCCCCCCGCATGACCGTCCGCTTCTGGGGCGTCCGCGGCTCGATTCCGACGCCCGACCCCGGGTTCCTCGGCGTCGGCGGCAACACGGCGTGCGTCGAGGTCCGCGCGGCCGACGGGACGGCGCTCGTGCTCGACGCGGGGACCGGCATCCGTGGGCTCGGGTACGCGCTGGCGGCCGAGGCCGCCGGCGAGCCCGGCGAGGTCCACCTCGCCCTCTCCCACTTCCACTGGGACCACCTCCAGGGCCTCCCGTTCTTCGCCCCGCTCTACGCCCCGGGCCAGACGGTCCGGTTCTACGCCGCGACCGACGACGACCGGATCCACGCGCTCCTGCGAGGCCAGATGACGTCGCCGTACTTCCCGGTCCCGTTCGGCGACCTCGCCGCGGCGACGGAGACGGTCCGCGTGCGCGACGGCGAGCCGTTCGAGGTCGGCCCGATGACCGTCCGGCCGTTCCCGGTGAACCATCCGCAGGGCGCCCACGGCTTCCGGATCGAGGTGGACGGGGCCTCCGTCGTCTACGCGACGGACTACGAGCACGGCTCGGCGGCCCACGACGAGGGGCTCCGCGAGGTCGCCCACGGGGCGGACCTCCTCATCTCGGATGCCCAGTACACGCCCGACGAGTACGCCCTCCGCCGGGGCTGGGGCCACACGACGTGGGAGCACGCGACGGCGCTCGCCACGCGCGCCGAGGTCGGCCAGCTCCTCCTGTTTCACCACGACCCGTCGCACGACGACGACGCACTCGGCCGGATCTGCGGCCTCGCGAAGGAACGCTTCGCCGAGACGGGGCTCGCGACGGAGGGATTGGAAGTCGAGCTATAGACGCCGTTTGGGGCCTCGGAGGTACCAGCCTCAGCAGGGGATTCGTTGTCTGGGAGCGGCTCTGGGCCGTACATTCCCTACACACGAGCACTCAACCGTCCAGGCCGGACACAGCCACACGATACCATGGGCAAACAGCGCATGACCGACAACTGGGAGCGCATGAAGGCGCAGATCCTCTCGACCTGGGGCGACCTCGACGAGTCCGAAATGAAGAAGGCGCGGGGCAACCTCGGCCAGATGGTCAACCTCATCCACTCCCAGACGGGCGAGGACCGGCAGGTCATCATGCGCAAGATGTCGGCCTTCCTGTAGGGGGACCGTCCGGCCGGCACGCCGGCCTCCCGACTGAGCGGCGCGCTCCCAGACCGGGGCGCGCCGCTTTTTTTGCCCCCCGGCGACCCGCTCCGCCTGGCCCCGAGGCGGACGGGGCCGGCCGAACCGCGTGCCGCGGTCCGTCGTCCGCCGTGTGGGGTCCGCGCCGTCTTCGCTCGAAGCGCTTCCGGCCCCCGCTAGCTTGCCGCCCCCTCCCCCGCGTCCATGTCCGTGATCGCCGCCCCCGACCGCCCGTTCCCCCTCGGCTCGCCCGCGCCCGACGACGGGCCCCAGCGGGAGGCCTACGACCGGCGCGTCGCCTTCCACCGGCGCCAGCTCGACGCGCTGGAGCAGCAGGCCGCCGAGATCCGCCGCGGCGGCGGGACGCGGGCCATCCAGCGCCAGCACGACCGCGGCAAGCTGACGGCGCGTGAACGAATCGACGCGCTGCTGGACGACCCGGCGGACTTCCGAGAGATCGGCCTGTTCGTGGGCCGTGGGATGTACGAGGACGAGGGCGGCTGTCCGGCCGGCGGGACCGTCATGGGGCTCGGCCACGTGTCGGGCCGGCTGTGCATGATCGTCGCCAACGACTCCACCGTGAAGGCCGGCGCGTGGTTTCCGATCACGGCCAAGAAGAACCTCCGCGCGCAGGAGATCGCCCTCGAGAACCGCGTCCCGATCCTCTACCTCGTCGACTCGGCCGGCGTGTTCCTGCCGATGCAGGACGAGATCTTCCCGGACCGCGACCACTTCGGGCGGATCTTCCGCAACAACGCTCGGCTGAGCGCGCTGGGCGTGCCGCAGATCGCGGCCATCATGGGGAGCTGCGTGGCTGGCGGGGCCTACCTCCCGATCATGTCCGACGAGAGCCTGATCGTCGACGGCACGGGCTCCGTGTTCCTGGCCGGCCCGTTCCTCGTGCAGGCCGCGATCGGCGAGGAGGTTGACGTCGAGACGCTGGGCGGCGCGACGACGCAGACCGACATCTCGGGCGTCTGCGAGTACAAGATGCCGGACGACGAGACGTGCCTCGCGACGGTCCGCGACCTCGTCGCCGGGCTGGGGCCGCTCCCCCGGTTCGGGTTCACCCGCGACGCGCCCGAGGCGCCCGCCTTCGAGCCGGAGGAGGTCTTCGGCGTCTTCCCCGAGAGCCGCCAGCAGCCGTACGACACGCGCGAGCTCCTGGCCCGGATCGTCGACAGGGACTCGTGGACGGAGGTGAAGGCCGGCTATGGGCAGACGCTCGTCTGCGGCTACGCCCGCCTCGACGGCTGGTCGGTCGGGATCGTGGCGAGCCAGCGGCAGGTCGTCCGCGCGAAGGCGCCGAAGGGGAAGGCGGCCGAGATGCAGATCGGCGGCGTGATCTACGGCGACGCGGCCGACAAGGCGGCGCGGTTCGTGATGCAGTGCAACCAGAAGCGGATCCCGCTCATCTTTTTCCAGGACGCGACCGGCTTCATGGTCGGCACGCGGGCCGAGCAGGGCGGGATCATCAAGGACGGGGCGAAGCTGGTCAACGCCGTCGCCAACTCGGTCGTCCCGACGTTCACGGTCGTCGTGGGCAACTCGTTCGGGGCGGCCAACTACGCGCTCAACGGCCGGGCCTACGACCCGCGGCTGATGCTCGCGTGGCCGAGCGCGCAGATCGCGGTCATGGGAGGATCGCAGGCGGCCAAGACGCTCCTGAGCATCGAGGAGCGGAAGCTCCAGAAGCAGGGGATCGAGCTCTCCGACGCCGACCGCCAGGCCCGACTCGACGAGATCGAGGCGCGCTACGCCGAGCAGACGACGCCGGTCTACGCCGCCGCCCGCCTGTGGGTCGACGCCATCATCGACCCGCGCGAGACGCGCGACTGGCTGGCGACGGGCCTCGAGATGGCCGACCACAACCCGGACATGGCGGACTTCAAGGTCGGCGTCCTCCAGACGTGACAGGAACCGGGAAAGAGGGAGGCGGAACCGGCAGAGGGCGGACTCGCAGTCTGCCCTCCCCAGTTCCTACTTCCGATTCCCCTCCTTCGCCATGCGGAGGACGAGGACCATCACGCCGACCATCCCGAGGCAGGCGCCGACGATCGTGCCCCAGGGCGTGATGTCGAGCCACCGGTCCACGACGATGCCGAGGCCGACGAAGAACACCATCGCCGCGCCGATCTGCATGCCGGTGCCGAGGTGCTCGCCCGCGGCCCGCATCCCGTCCCCGTAGGCGTCGCCGACGCTCCCAGGGGTCACGCGCTTGTTGCGGTAGCCGGCCGGGGGCGGCTCGATCTCGTCTGCCTCGAGGTCGCGGTCGGCCCACTTGGCCTGCCACTCGCGGTCGGCCTCCTCGAATCGGTCCGGGGCGTCGGCCCAGGGGTCGTCGCGGTCAGGCGGTCCGCCGTCGGGGCGGTCGGGGGCGTCGGCCACGGCTAGGCAGCGTCGGCGCCCTTGCCGACGGCGCCGACGACGGCCGCGCCGCCGCGCTCCGGCTTCCGGTCGCTCGACGCCGACGCGCCCGCCGACGCGCCCATCTGGCACTGGCCGTTGAACGTCGCGCCGTCCTCGACGACCAGCTTGCCCGTGCGGATGTCGCCCTCGACGACGGCCGAGGACTTCATCACGAGCCGCTCCTTGACCTTCACCTGGCCGCGGACGGTCCCCGCGATCTCGGCGCTCGTCGACACGACCTCACCGTCGACCACGCCGCCGGCCATCACCATCGTCCGCCCCTCGACCTCGACGTTCCCCTCGACGGTCCCGGAGATGTTGACGTTGCCGCTCGATCGGAGCGTGCCCTCGACCGTCGTCGAGGCGCCGATGATGTTGTGCTGCTCGGCGGGGTTGCTGCTGGCACTTACGGGGAGCGCTCGGGTCTTGGCCATGTCGTCTGTGGAGTCGGAGCGGAAGAGGGCCATGGTGGTGGGGGGCCGGGCGTCGGCGCTCAGGGGGCGACGAGCAGGGCGGCGGGGTCTTGCGCGAGCCCGTCGCGCCACACCTCGAAGTGCAGGTGGGGCCCGGACGTGATCTCGCCCGTGTTCCCGCTCAACGCGACCGTCTCCCGCGCGCGGACCCGCTCGCCGACGCGTTTGAGCAGCCGGCTGTTGTGTTTGTACACCGAAAGGTAGCCGCCCGGGTGCTGGACGGCAATCGTGTGGCCGCCCTGGTGGGTCCAATCCGAGAAGACGACGTACCCGTCGGCGAAGGCACGGACGTCCGTGCCGACGGTCGCGGCGAGGTCGAGGGCGAAGTGGCCGCGGGCCGCGTCGAACCCGCGCGAGGGCACGCCGTCGACGGGCGGGAGGGCCGGGAGGCGGAGGCCGTCGAGGTAGGCGCGGGCCGCCCGGGCGTCGCGCTCGGCGTCGGTGGCAGGCCCGAGGGTGCGGAGCGGGAGCGCCGGCTGGGCCTGGTCGCCGCCGGCGACCGGCGGGCCCGCCTCGGGCGCGTCCGGGAGGGAGTCGGGGTCGGGGAGCGAGAACGCGGCGGGGTCGAGTACGTCGTCGCCGAGGTCGTCCATCTCGCCGGTGATGATGGCCCGGAGCTGGGCGATCTGCTGGTACTGGAGCGCGAGCGAGTCCTCGAGCGCCGCCGCCCGCTGGGCGTTCGTCTCGGCGACGCCGCGGAGCTCGCCGGTGCCGGGCCCGAGGATGAGCCCGCGGAGCGGCGTCAGCACGATCGCCGCCACCAGGAGCGCCCCCAGCACGACGATGCCGATGACGGCCGCGTAGAGCGCGTAGCCGGGGCGGACCTCGTACTGGCGCGGGGTGCTCATCGTGTCCGGCTCGAGGACGATGACGGTCCGGGCCGAGCCGGGGTGAGAGAACAGGTCTCGTAAGAAGTCGGTCACAGGCGGAAGCGTCCTCAGGGGCCGTGGGGGCCGGTTTAGTTCGCGCCATCTGCATCCCTGCAGGCGCGCGCCCTCCTAACTTACCCGGCTCTCAGACCTCCGAGTGCCGGAGGCCCAAACGCCGGCTCGGCCGGCCCCGACTCTCAGACTCGATGCCTCAGCACAAGTCCGCCGCCAAGCGCGTCCGCCAGGACGCCAAGCGCCGCCTCCGCAATCGGTACCAGAAGGTCCGCGTCCGCACGATGATCAAGGACCTCCACGCCGAGACCGATCCGTCCGCCGCCCAGGAGAAGCTGAACGCCATCAAGGCGCAGCTCGACCGGCTCGCCGGCCGCCGCGTGGTCCACCCGAACAAGGCCGCGAACACGAAGAGCCAGCTCGACAAGTACGTCGACTCGCTCGGCTAGCCTACGGCGCGTGGGGGCCGCTGGTCGTAGCCTACGGCCGCCGCCCCACCCCGCCGATGTCCGCCTCATTGTCCGCCCGCGCCGTTCTCCTCATCGCCGGGCTGGCGGGGCTCGTGGCGCCGCGCGCCGCGGCGCAGGCTGAGCAGACCGCCCCGGGCCGCTCGGCCTACGTGCTCGTCCGGGGCGCCGTGGCCGGAGTCGAGGGCGACTCCAAGAGCACGTTCGACGACACGGGGGCTGGCCTCGGGCTTGAAGCGGGCGTCCGGCTCTCGCCCCGCTGGGCGGTCGCGCTCGCGTGGTGGGCGCAGGACCTCCCGTCGCTCGCCCAGGGCTTCCGGATCGACGGACGGGTGACGGGCCAGGGGAGCCAGGCCTACCAGGGCCAGGCGCTCGTCCGCGCTCACCTTCTCGCGACGACGGGTCGATCGTGGTCACCGTTCGTCGAGGCCGGGCTGGCCGTCGTGACGGGCCAGGGGACGGACGCCGCGCGCAACCAGGCCGGCGACGGGACGGTCTGGGGCTTCGGCCCGGTCGGCGGGCTCGGCCTCGACGTCGCGCTCTCGCCCCGCCTCGGACTCCGCGCCGGCGTCCAGTCGACGGTCGTCGTCCCCGACGTCGCCCTCGACGGCGCCGATCCGAGCGCGTTCGCCAGGGAGCCGACCCCGCCCTCGGGCGCGCTCGCCGACAACATCGGGTACGACGTCTTGACGAACGTGGGGGTGGGCGTCCGCTACGCGCTTCCGCTGAGGCGTCCCGCCACCCTCCCGAGGCCGGGGCCTCCGCCGCTCGCCGAGACGCACGGTGACGCTCCGGCCCCCACCGCCCCGGAGCCCCCGCCGTCAGAACCCGCCACCTCGGTGGCGACCGCCTCTGGGCGGAGCCCCGCGGGGGAGCCCGAGCCGGACGCCGAGGCCCCCACGCCCGCCGTCGAGCCCGCCCCGGAGGTCACGCACCTCACGTGCCCGACCGAGCTCGCCCCCGGCGAGGAGGGCGCCTTCGCCGTCGCCGCGACCGCCGCGACCTCGACCACGTGGGACTGGGGGGACGGCTCGACCGGCGCGCGGGCCCGTCACGCGTTCGACACCTCCGGGACCTACACGGTCACCGCGACGGTGCAGACGGCCGGAGGCGAGGCGTCGGAGTCCTGCCTCGTCACCGTCGCGACGACGGTCGCCCCGACCGAGATCACGGCGTGCCGCGCCACTCCCAGCCCGGCCGCGCTCGGCAAGGCCATCACGGTCGAGGCCGAGACCTACGGGGCGGACACCGTCTCCGTCGACCTCGGCGACGGCGCCGAGGCGGACGCCCTCCCGACCCGCCACGAGTACGGCCGCACGGGCACGTTCACCGTCACGGTCGTGGCGACGGGAGCCGGCGGCCAGGACACCTGCACGACGACCGTCACCGTCGAGGACCCCTCCTGTGCCGCCTCCCTCGCGCCCGTCCGATTCAAGGCGGGCGGGACGGACCTGACGGCCGGCGCCATGACGACGCTCGACGCCGCGGCCGACCTCCTCGGCCGGTGCTCGGCCGTGTGCCTCTCGATCGACGGCTACGCGACGCGCGCCGAGGGCGGCGCCGCGCTGGCCCAGCAACGGGCCGACGCCGTCATGTTCTACCTCATCGGTCAGGGGGTCGAGGCCGACCGGCTCCAGACCTCCGGCCCAGGTGGGGAGTCGGTCGAGGACGCGGGAAGCCCGCACCGGGTGGAGGTGAGCGCCGGCTCGTGCGCCGGTTTTTGAACCGAGCGGACCCGGACCCGCCCACCGAACGCGGAGGTGGAGAGCGTCCCAGAACCACGAAAGGTTCGAAATCACGCGGAACCGGCCCGGGTCTACGCTGGTTGATCGGCCTACCCCTCGCCTTACGTCCTTTCTCCCGCCCCTCGTTCTAAGTCCCTTTTGAGGGTCACACAGCCGCGGCTCCGCTGCGGTCCTCAGGGACATTCACCGCATGTGGCTGCCGTCCAGCGCCACGTGCGTAACGTCCGAACCGAAAGGACTTCGAGGCTGCACGTCGGAGCTTCCAGACGCCCACCGGCTTCGCTGTTCCCCGTCCCGACGCCTGTCGCGGACCTCACCCACCCACCCTCTCCATGACCCAGTCCAGTACGGAGAACCCGATGACCTCGCGTCTCTTCTCCCTTCTCCCCTGGTGTGCGGCGCTGCTCATCGCAACGTCGTCGTACGCCCAGGTCCGCCCCAGCAACTCCGTCTACGTCCTCCTCCGCGGCGCCGTCGCCGGGTACTACGGCGACCTCGACAAAAACTCGGACGGCGATCCGGATTCGGCCACGCCCGACATCCAGGACGGCTTCGAAGAGCCCGGATTCGGCGTCGGCGCCGAGCTTGGCTACCAGTTCAACCCAAACCTCTCGTTCGGCATCGCCGGCTGGTACCAGGACCTTCCGGCCCTGAATGACGGCTTCCAGTTCGACCAGACCAACAACGTCCAGGGTGGGGAGGCCTACCAGCTCCAGGGCCTCTTCCGCTTTATCCCATTCGCGAACGCTCGCATCTCCCCGTACCTCGAACTCGGTGGCGCCCTCGTCTCGGGCCAGGGCACCGAGAACGAGCGGAACAACGGCTCAGCCGATGAGGACGTCTTCGGCTACGGCCCGGTCGGCGGTCTCGGCATCGACATCGCGCTGACGCCCCAGTTCGGGCTCTTCCTCGGGGCCCAGTCGACCGTCGTCTTCCCCGACGTCGCCCTCGACGGCGCCGACCCGGGCGCCTTCGGTGTCCAGGCCGACAACGCGGACTTCGACATCCTCGCCAACGTCGGCGGCGGCCTCCGCTACGCGTTCCGCCCGCCGTACACGGCCGTCGAGATCGAAGGGCTGGAGTGCCCGGCCGAGCTCGAGGCCGGGGAGTCCGGCTCGTTCATGGTCATGACGAACGACGACGCCACGATGCCCGTGACCACGACGTGGCAGTGGGGCGACGGCTCGACCGGCTCGGGCATGACGACGTCGCACACGTTCGCCACGCCGGGCACCTACCCGGTCACGGCGATGGTGATGAACGAGGGCGGGGAGGACTCGGAGTCCTGCCTCGTGACCGTCGTCGAGCCGCCGACGCCGCCGGCCCTCGCCGGCTGCCGCGCCACGCCGTCGAGCGTCGACACGGGTGAGCAGGTGACGATCAACGCGACGGCCACCGACGCCGACGAGATCACCGTCGACTTCGGCGACGGGACCACGGCCTCGACGCTCCCGGCCCGCCACGCCTACGCCGACACCGGCTCCTACACCGTGACCATCACGGCGACCAACGAGTACGGCTCCGACACGTGCACCATCCCGGTGACCGTCGGCGACTCGTACTGCGCCGACATCACGGAGCTGAACCCGGTGTTCTTCGGGTACGGCGCGACGACGCTCACGGCCGACGCGACGAGCCGGCTCGACGAGAACATCGAGATCCTCCGCCGGTGCCCGGACATCTGCGTGACGATCAACGGGTACTCCGACGGCTCGGAGCCGGGCGACGCCCTCCGGATCTCGCAGGCCCGCGCCGACGCGGTCCTCCAGTACTACGTCGGTCAGGGCATCGACGCCGAGCGGCTCCGCGCCGTCGGCCGCGGGGTCGACCCGGACGCGAACTCGAAGGAGGACCCGGGCCCGGGCGACAGCCGCGCCCGCCGGGCCGACTCGATCCCGTCGTCCTGCGCCGGGTTCTAGCCGAGGCCTGACCGGGGCCTAGCCCCGTGACCGCCCGAGGGGGCGATCCGCTTCGCGCGGGTCGCCCCCTCATCATTTCTGGCCCTGGGGCCGACCGGCGCCGCTCCAGCGTAGGACCCTTTCGTGCAGAGACCGTGACCCCGGATCCATCCGCGAACCCACGGGCTTCATCGGCGTAAGGCCCCGCGTCGACGGAACAGGGGTCCATGCCTCGTCCGTCGACCCGCTCTTCCCTCCACCCCTCACGGCCACCGCTCCGCGGCTCGGCCCGACGGGCTCGGGAGCATTTCCCAACCCCCCACCCATCTCATGACCCAGCTCCGACAGGAGACTCTCCCCTTGCCTCGTCTCCGCACCCTCTTCGTCTGGGCCGCCGCGCTCCTCCTCGGAGCCGCGTCTCAGGCCCAGGTCGTCCGCCCCAGCGAGTCCATCTACGTCCTCCTCCGCGGCGGCGTGACCGGCTACTACGGCGACCTCGACAAAAACTCGGACGGCGACCCTGACCAGGCGACGCCAGACATCCAGGACGGCTTCGAGGACCCCGGCTTTGGGGTGGGAGGCGAGATCGGCTACCTCTTCAACGAGAACCTCTCGTTCGGGATCGGCTTCATGTACCACGACGTCCCGGCGCTCAACGACGGGTTCCAGTTCGACGGGACCAACAACGTCCAGGGTGGGGAGGCCTACCAGCTCCAGGGCCTCTTCCGCTACATGCCGTTCGACTCGTTCCGCATCTCGCCGTTCGTCGAGCTCGGCGCCGCCCTCGTCTCGGGCCAGGGCACGGAGAACGAGCGGAACAACGGCGGCTCCGACGACGACGTCTTCGGCTACGGCCCGGTCGTCGGCCTCGGCGCCGACATCGCGCTGACGCCCCAGTTCAGCCTCTTCCTCGGGGCCCAGTCGACGGTCGTCTTCCCCGACGTCGCCCTCGACGGCGCCGACCCCGGCGCGTTCGGTGACCCGACCGACGACGCCGACTACGACATCCTGACGACGCTCGGCGGCGGGCTCAAGTTCGCCTTCCGCGCGCCGTACACGGCCGTCGAGATCGAAGGGCTGGAGTGCCCGGCCGAGCTCGAGGCCGGGGAGTCCGGCTCGTTCATGGTCATGACGAACGACGACGCCACGATGCCCGTGACCACGACGTGGCAGTGGGGCGACGGCTCGACCGGCTCGGGCATGACGACGTCGCACACGTTCGCCACGCCGGGCACCTACACGGTCACGGCGATGGTGATGAACGAGGGCGGGGAGGACTCGGAGTCCTGCCTCGTGACCGTCGTCGAGCCGCCGACGCCGCCGGCCCTCGCCGGCTGCCGCGCCACGCCGACCTCGGTCAACGTGGGTGAGCAGGTGACGATCAACGCCACGGCCACCGAGGCGGAGGAGGTGATGGTCGACTTCGGCGACGGGACCACCGCGTCCTCGCTTCCGGCTCGCCACGCGTACTCGGAGACGGGCACGTACACGGTCGAGATCATGGCGTCGAACCAGTACGGTGATGACGTCTGCACGATCACCGTCACCGTCGGCGACTCGTACTGCGCGAACATCACGGAGCTGAACCCGGTGTTCTTCGGGTACGGCGCGACGACGCTCACGGCCGACGCGACGAGCCGGCTCGACGAGAACATCGAGATCCTCCGCCGGTGCCCGGACATCTGCGTGACGATCAACGGGTACTCCGACGGCTCGGAGCCGGGCGACGCCCTCCGGATCTCGCAGGCCCGCGCCGACGCGGTCCTCCAGTACTACGTCTCGCAGGGCGTCGACCGCGAGCGGCTCCGCGCCGTTGGGCGTGGCGTCGATCCGGCGGCGAACTCGAAGGAGGACCCGGGCCCGGGCGACAGCCGCGCCCGCCGGGCCGACTCGATCCCGTCGTCCTGCGCCGGGTTCTAGCCGAGGCCTGATCGGGGCCTAGCCCCGTCACCTCCGAGGGGAGGCGGTCCGCCACATGCGGGTCGCCTCCCCTCTCATTTTGTGCAGGCGTGGGGTCCCCCGCTGTTTATCCGGACCAGATGGAACCGTACCCCGCCCGTCTCGCGGGGTAAACCCCGCGCCGTGAGGGCGGCCCAGGGTTGAATAAAGCCGCTTCTGAACGCCTGCCCAGGGCGACCGCTACCCACGCGGCGCGTCCTCCCCCTTCCCCAAGGACCCCATGACCCGCTCACTCCTCCTCGCGGCGCTGGCGGCTCTCGTCGCGACCACCGCGGCGGCCCAGCCCGTCTACAACCGGCTCGACGACCCGTACTACGACGACTACGAAGACGGCGCCCCGGGCGTCCGCCTCGGTCTCGGCGTCGGCGCCTTCATCTACGACGGCCCCGACCGGCTCGTCGGCGACCCCGCCTTCCAGAGCGACGCCGTCGACACGAACCTCGGCGTGACGGCCGAGCTCACGTTCCCGCTGGCCGACCAGGTCTACGGCCGGCTCATGGGCGGGCTCGTCAACCTCGGCGCGGAGGACCTCCCGTACACGAACCCGTACCTCACGGAGACCTCGATCCTCGCCGAGGCCGACCTCCTCCTCTACCTCTCGCGTCCGGGCCGAGGCCAGCTCTCTCCGTACGTGTTCTCGGGGATCAGCGCGCTCTTCCCCACCGACGACGCGCCGGGCGTCAACTCGCCGGCCTTCGCGATCCCGGTCGGCCTCGGGCTCGAGTACGGCGTCTCGCGCAACCTCGCGCTCTTCCTCGAAGCGAGCTACCGGTTCGGCCTGACCGACGTTGGGACGAGCACGGTCGCCAACGCGCTCGCCTCGGCCTCGATGGGCGACGACGAGAAGGAGAAGCACTGCAAGAAGTACCCCGAGAAGCCGGAGTGCGACGAGGAGCCCCCTCCGCCGACCTGTGAGGAGGACCCGACGCAGCCGGGGTGCCCGGGCGTTGACCCGGACGGCGACGACGACTTCGACGGCCGGTTCAACACGGGTCTGATCCTCGGCGGCCTCCGCTTCGGCTTCGGCAGCGCCCCGCCGCCGCCGGCGATCCCCCCGCCGCCGCCGCCGGTCACGCC